>JBKPHH010000058.1:0-23370 GCA_046729795.1 Actinomycetota bacterium
ACCAGAGCTCTTCCAACACCGGCCAGGCTGGGGCGGGCGCTTGGGTGGTCAGCTCATCTCGCTCGAGCCCCTCTCTGCGGAGGACTCCGTGCAGATGATCGACCAAATGCTTGCCGGGGGCTTGCCGACCGACCTCAGCGAACTGGTCGTCGAGCGCGCCGAGGGGAATCCCTTCTTCGTCGAGGAGTTGCTCGGCGTGCTGATCGACCGTGGCCTTCTCTCGCGGCAGAACGGCAGCTGGGCTCTCCGGAGGCTTCCACGCGATTTCACGGTGCCGGACTCGGTTCACGCCGTCCTGGCGGCGCGGATCGATCTGCTCGGCGCCGCGGAGAAGGCGGCGCTCCAGGCGGCGTCGGTGATCGGGCGCGTCTTTTGGACGGGACCCGTCTACGAGCTGGTCGAGGCCGAGCCGGATCTTCGCGTGCTCGAAGATCGCGACTTCATTCGCCGTCGGGGGAGCTCGAGCATGGCCGGTGAGCGCGAGTACGCGATCAAGCACGCGCTCACTCGCGAGGTGGCCTACGAGAGCCTTCCAAGAGCTCGACGAGCGCGGTTACACGCGGCGTTTGCCGCCTGGCTCGAGGACCGGGGCCACGGCGCGGATGAGCGTGTACCTCTACTCGCGCACCATTACTCGGAGGCGGTTCGGCCCGAGGATGCCGATCTGGCCTGGGCGGCCGACGAGGAACAGCTCGAGAGGCTGCGAGGGAAGGCGCTTCTTTGGCTCGAGGGCGCGGCCGAGCTCGCGCTTCGGCGCTACGAGCTCGACGATGCGCTCGAGCTGCTTCGGCGGGCGCTCTCCCTGCGACCCGACGAGGAGGCGCAGGCGCGTGTCTGGCGCGCGATTGGAAAGGCGAACGCGCTCTCCTTCGAGGGTGAGGCGTTCTGGACCGCAATGCAGAACTCGCTCGTGGTCTGCTCCAACCAGGCGACTTGCGCCGACACCTACAGCGAGCTCGCCTTCCAGACCGCGATCCGCTCCGGCATGTGGGCCAAGAGACCGGATCCCAACCTCGTCCGCGATTGGATCGAGCAAGCGCTCGAGCGCTCCGGGCCCGAAAGCGCCTCGCGCGCGAAGGCGCTGATCGCTCGCAGCTTCTGGGACCGCGACAGCCCCGAGGCCGCGCGCGAGGCCGGCGAGCTGGCCGAGCGTGCCGGAGACATCGAGCTGCTCTCGTACGCCCTGGGAGCACGAGGAGCGGTTGCTTTTGCCGAGCGCGACTTCGAGTCGGCGCTGAGCTGGTCGAACAAGCGCATGAACTTCTTGCCGAAGATCAGCGACCCCGACCACATCGCCGATATCTACGAAGACGCAATCCCGTCCTGTTGCGCCAACGGCCGCTTCGCCGAGGCGAAACGTCTAGCTGCCGAGCACGATGCGGTAGTCGAGCCGCTCTCCGACCACCACCGCCTCCACGGGATCTCCGTGGTGCTCGAGGTCGAGGAAGTCTGTGGCGGCTGGGATCGGATCCTCGGACTCGCGGAACGGACCGAAGTCGCCGTGGAAGCCAACCTTGCTACCCCGTGCATACGGAACGCCCGTGTCTTGCTCGTGACCGCCCTTGCCGCCGCCTACAGTGGCGACGACGAGGCAGCGCGGGACTATGAGCGGCGCGCGGACGAGCTTGCGGCAGAAGGCTACGACTACGTGCTCGCCGCGCCGCGAATCTGGCTGGCGCTTCTGCGGAGCGAGATTGACGACGTCGGCTGGCTCGAACGAGACGAGTTGGCGCGTGGACAGACCTGGTACGGCTTGCCCACGGCAGCGGCGCGCCTCGACGCGCTCGCAGCCCTGAGGGAACGCGCGCTAGTAGAGCGGGACGCCCCGTCGTTCTTGCAACGACCGGGCGCCTACATCGAGCCGTTCGCCTTGCGGGCCCTCGGCGCCGTCCGCGAAGACGAGGCGCTCATCGTCCAGGCCGCCGAGCGCTTCGACGCTATGGGGCTCGACTGGCACGCCGAGCAGAGCCGGAAGCTCCTCGCAGGGTCCTAGCGCTGGAGCAGCGCAGTCGCGCAGCGACGCCTAGCGCCGCCGCGCTTCTTCTTCGACCGTCCGCTCCGCCGTCGGACGAGCTTCGAGGCGCTCGTCCGGGATCGGCTCACCGCTCTCGACCGAAAGACCGTAGGTCCCGGCCTCGAGGCGAGCCTCTGCGCGCGCCACAGCCGCGAGCTCATTTCGCAAGTCGCTGCTGAGGCCCTCGTCCAGCTCGTCCTGGTAGAGGTCGGTGGCCTGGTTCGCCGGATCCTCCTCGTCCGCCGGCTCACCCGTGTCCTGGTGCCCGAGTTGACGCAGCGCACGCTCGATCCGCTTGCGTTCGGCAGCCAGGAGCTCGCGGGCCCGTTCGGGGTCCATTTGGCCACGTTACCGAAGCCCGGCTTTCGCGTCCTGCTTGACACCTGGTAGAGAATCAGCAGTGAACGAAGGGCGGTGGGATGGCTGTTGACGTAGAAATCGATGTCGAGGTTCTGAAGAGCGAGATCAAGAAGACCTACGCCTCTGTCTCCGAGGAGCCCGAGAAGGACTTCATCTTCCCGACGGGGCGCAGCTGGGCAGAGGACCTCGACTATCCGGCGGAGCTCGCGAACGTTCCCGACCAGGCGGTCGGGTCGTTCGCCGGCGTTGCGAATCCGTTCTCGCTCGGCCGGCTCCAACCCGGCGAGCGCGTGCTCGATCTCGGCAGCGGCGCCGGCACGGACTCACTCGTCGCCGCGCAGATGGTCGGCGAAGAGGGGTCTGTCACGGGCATCGACATGACGGAGGCGATGCTGGAAAAGGCTTGCAGCGCCGCAGCCGAGATGGGGATGACCAACGTCGAGTTCGTCGAGGGCGAGGCGGAGAAGCTGCCGTTCCCGGACGAGAGCTTCGACGTCGTGATCTCGAACGGCGTCATCGACCTGGTCCCGGACAAGGATGCCGTCTTCTCGGAGCTCAATCGTGTGCTGGTTCCGGGCGGTCGCATGCAGGTCGCCGACGTGACGATCCAGAACCCGGTCAGCGCAGAGGGCCGCCGCAACATCGACCTCTGGACCGGCTGAATAGCCGGGGCGCTGCTGGAGGCAGCGTACGCCAAGCTGTTGGAGAGACACGGGTTCGAGCGGATCGAGACCGGTCAGCTCGTCGACACGTACGCACGCTCCAAGTTCGAGGACACGCGGCGCAAAGCGCAGAAGTTCGGCGCCAAAGGCACGACCCTCAAGGCGTTCAAGCGAAGCGTTTGAACGTTCCTTGAACGGTGAGCGTCGGCGGGCGAGCCCGGCACCCGCCCGTTCACGTGTCGTCGTCGTGAGCGGGGACTAGCCACGGCGGGGTCCCGATGACAAACTAACTGCGTGGCGGCGATCTCCGAAGGATTGACGCTCGACGAGACCGCCCTCGCCCAGTTGCAAGCGGGCTTCCGCGGCGAGATCGTCGGCCGCGACGACCCGTCCTACGACGAGCACAGGAAGATCTGGAACGGCTCGATCGACCGGCGGCCGGCGCTGATCGCGCGATGCGCGGGCGTTGCCGACGTGGTCGCGGCCGTGAAGTTCGGCCGCGTCCACGGCCTGCCGGTCGCGGTGCGAAGCGGCGGCCACAGCTTCCCCGGCCACTCGATCGCCGATGACGCCTTCGTCATCGACCTGAGCCTGATGAAGGGCGTGCGCGTCGATCCGGAGGAGCGCACCGCGCGCGTGCAGGCGGGCGTCCTCCTCGGCGAGCTCGACCGTGAAACGCAGGCGTTCGGACTTGCCGCACCATCGGGGATCGTCACGCATACCGGCGTCGCCGGACTGACCCTCGGCGGGGGAATCGGGTGGATCATGCGCAAGCACGGGCTCTCGGTCGACCAGTTGCGGCGAATGGATCTCGTCACCGCCGACGGCGAGCTCGTCAAGGCGAGCGCAGACGAAAACGAAGACCTCTTCTGGGGCCTGCGCGGCGGGGGCGGCAACTTCGGCATCGTGACCGAGTTCGAGTTCGACCTCGTGCCCCTCGGCCCGACGATCATGGCGGGCCCGATCTTCTGGGCGATGGAAGACTCACCCGAGGTGCTCCGCTTCTGGCGCGACTGGGTGGCGGACGCGCCGGACGAGCTGATGACGATCGTCGTCCACCGCAAGGCGCCGCCGCTCCCGTTCGTGCCGGAGGAGCTGCACGGCAAGCCCGTCGTGATGGTGATTCCGTGCTGGGCGGGCGACGTCGAAGAGGGGGAGAAGGCGGTACGGCCGATGAAGGAGTTCGGCAAGCCCGTCGCGGATGTCTGCACCGCGAAGCCGTTCCTCGCGCACCAGGCGATGTTCGACCCAAGCTTCGTGCCGGGCCGCTGGTACTACTTCAAGCCGCTCGACGTCAATGAGCTGACGGACGAGATGATCGACATCACCGCCGACCACTCGATGCGCATTCAGTCGCCGCTGACGTCGTTCCCGATCTGGCAGCGCGGCGGCGCCGTCGCGCGCGTCGGCGAGGACGAGACCGCGTTCGGCGGACGTACTGCAGGCTTCACGTACAACATCGGCGCCTCGACCGCGACGGCGGAAGGCTTCGACGAGGAGCGCGAGTGGGTGCGTAACTTCTGGTCGGCGCTCGAGCCGTTCCAGACCACCGCGTACATCAATTTCCTCGACGACGCGGACGAGAAGCGAGTCCGCCAGGCCTACGGCTCGGAGAAGTACGACCGGCTGAAGGCGTTGAAGCGGAAGTACGACCCCGACAACTTCTTCCGCCTCAACCAGAACATCTCACCGGCTTAGTTCTCAGGCGGGCGTCTTTGCCTCCGTGGCCTGAAGCGCTTCAGCCTCCTTGCCGGTCATGAGCCCGATCTCGATCAGGTCGAGCGGGCTGACGAAGGCGTCGCCGATACGGAAACCGCCTGCTCGGGCGATCGCATCGCGCAGCGGCACCGCCCAATGGTGCTCGACCAGCAGCAACACGGCGGCCGAATCGTTCGGAATGTCCTCGAGCACGTCCCAGGCGCCTTCATCGGAGAAGACCTCGACGCCCTCGGCCTCCGCCGCCTCTGCCCCCGCGAGGGCGCCGGCTGCCATGCCCTCCTCGCCTTCGATTCCGAGGCCGATGAGCGCGCCGATCTTGGCGCCGAGCTCGATCGATTCGTCCTTTGTCAGGTTGCTGAGGTGCTCGACCGAAAGCTCGCCGTCGGCGTCCTTGTGGACGGCGATCGCGTCGATCACGCGCAGCGTGTCGCTGTCGCGAAGCTTCTGCAGCTCGGCCTTCACCTCGCCATGGAACTCGGGTTGGCTGAAGCCGAGGACGATCAGCTGTACGGGTCCGATTGCCATGGGCCTCTCTCCTTTCGCATACGCGGCTGACTCACCCGGCAGGATCGCCTGCGGGGGGAGCACGGGACATCACCCCGAGTGGACGATCCTACGTCTACGCGGTCCTGACCGGCGCGTCGTCGGGCCGCGTGATCATGTACGTGAGTGCGCCGATGAGCGGGAGGAAGATCATGAACAGCGTCCAGCCTGCCTTCGCCAACCCGGAATGGTCGCGCCGGCGGAAGTTGTCGAGCAAAAGCATGATCACCACCGAGACCCAGAGCAGCCAGCCGAAGAAGATGATCATCGTCCAGAAGATGTCGAGAAAGGGATAGTCACTGCCCAGAAGCATGTCGTCCTCTCTTTCGTCGAGTCTCGATACCGGCAGGCGTGCCGGGTCTGGCAACAAACTACTCAGCCGCTGAATGCGTCCACATCGCCCGAACCGGATGACGTAGGGTCGCCGGCTTGAGCTGGATCGACCTCGAGCTCGCCCTGACCGCGCTTGCGGCGATGCTCTCGCCGACGACCCTTTCGTTCTCGATCTTCGCGCTGGTGCTCGGCCACCGGCCGCTGAGAACCGGGTTCTGGTTCTACATCGGTGCGCTCACGGCGACGCTCGGAATCGGCGTCCTGGCCGCGTTCGTGCTCGGGGACGCGGCGGCGTCGGACACATCGACCCCGAAGACATGGGTTGCGATCGTCGACGTCCTCGCCGGTGTCGCCCTGCTGGCTTGGGTGTTCCGGGTGGCGCGACGGCCGCCGAACCCGGAGAGGGCGAACGAGATGATGGCGCGGATGAGCAAGCTCGCCACGGCGCCGGTCGCGGCGATCGTGGGCGCCGGAGCCGCGCTCGCGAACCCGGGCGCTTTCATTCCGCTCGCGCTCAAGGACATCTCCGAGACGGATCCGACGGCGGTCGGCTACATCATCCAGTGGGTCTTCTTCGCGCTCGTATCGCTCCTGCCGCTCTCCGTCGCCCTGATCCTCCTGCTCGTGGCGCCGGGCTGGACGGGCCGCGTGCTGAGCTCGGTGCGCTTCTGGCTCGAGCGCCACGCCCGGACGATCGCCATGGTGCTGATCGTCCTCCTCGCCGCCTCGCTGCTCCGAAACGGCATCGCAGGGCTGACGAGCTAGGCGGTGGCCGCCTTCGAGCCCGGCTGCGTGCGCGGTAGGCGCTGAGCGAAGAAGAGCGCCAGCAGCGCGAGCACGGCCAGGATCGCGAGGCTGGACTTGAGGCCCGACATCCGCCCGTCCCGGTAGGCGTCGAGCGCCTCGTTAGCCGTGTCCGAAGGAACGTTTGCCTGGTCGAGGGCGGCCTCGACGTCGGCGTCGGACGCGAACGACACGCCGCCGGCCAGCTTGATGTGCGCTTCCGACTTCACGCTCGAAGGGATCGACGGGTTGTTCTGGATGTTGGTCAGGAAGGCGGAAGTGGTCGCCGCGATCAGGATCGAGCCGGCGAGCGCCGTGCCGAGTGAGGCACCGAGATTGGTCATCGTGTTCTGGACCCCGCCGACCTCGGGGCTCTCGTCGTCGGGCACCGCCGAGACGGTGACGGACCCGAGCTGCGAGGCGAGCGCGCCGATCCCAAGCCCGATCAGGAGCATCGGTACGAGCACGATCTCAGGCCCTGCCTCGGGATCGAGCGCTCCCAGCAGGACGAGCGTCCCGACCAGGAGGCTGAAGAACCCGATCCGGGCGACGAGCCGGGGCGAGATGTTCGGGAAGACCTTCGGAACGCCGACCGCGGCCAGGAGGAGCGTGATCGACAGCGGCAGCAGCCGGGCCCCGGTCTCGAGCGCGGAAAGCCCGAGGCAGATCGAGAGATACAGCGGAACCAGGAAGAAGATGCCGGCCTGCATAAGGAACTGGAAGAAGAACGCCGTTAGCCCGCCGGTGAGCTGCTTGTTGCGCAGAAAGTCGGCGCGGACGAGCGGCTCCTTGCCCTGTTCGGTGCGACGCTCCTCCCAGCGGAAGAAGACCCAGATCAGGAGGAGTCCCGCCAGGATCAGCCACACCGTCGGTGAGATGCCGCCCCATGAGGGCGCGTCTGCCTTGGGCTGGATCCAGCCCCATTCGCTCGAACGGAGCACGCCGAACACCATCAGCCCGAGGCCGGCAGCCGAGATCACGGCGCCGACGACGTCCAGGCGAGGGCGGGTCTCCGGCGGCGCGTCGTTGATCTTGCGGGCGAGCACGAGGATCACCCCGACCAGGACAACCTCGCCGGCGAACACCCACCGCCACGAGAAGTAGGTCGTGCAGAAGCCGCCGATCAGCGGGCCGACGGCGACGGCGATCGCCGCCGCGGCCGCGATCAGCCCGTAGGCGCCCGGCCGGCGCTCCACTGTGACGTTGCCGGCCACGAGCGCGACGATCGCAGGCAGGATCAGGCACGCTCCGACACCTTCGAGGAACGACCAGCCGAACAGCAGCACCGGCAGGTTGGGCGCGAGCGAGGTCGTCAGCGACCCGCACCCGTAGATGACACAGCCGATCGCGAAGGCCCGCTTTCGGCCGATCATCGCGCCGATCTTCGCGCCGGTGATCATCAGCGCCGCCATCACCAGCGTGTAGGCGGTGATCGCCCCCTGGATCCCGGTGACGGTCGTGCCGACGTCTTTGGCGACCTCGGCGATCGAGACGTTCATCACCGACGTGTCGAGCGTCATCAGGAACTGCCCTGTGGCGAGTGTGAGGACGACGAATGTCGTGCCGGCGGCGCGTGCCGACGCCGTTGCGGTTGTCAAGTTCGTGCGGCTCCGGATGCGGCGAGTGCCTCCGTGGGCTGCGACGATCGACCTTCGAGCATGCGGCGCCAGCCTACGAGGATCCGGTTGACCGCGGCGGCGCCGACGATCGGGCCGTCTTGGATCGGAAGCCCGGTGGGGTGGAGGATGAACGGCCGGGTCTGCGGCCCGCCGAGCCCGCCGTGGAACGAGATCAGCTCCTCGAACGCGCAGCCTTCCTCGAGCGCGGGGTCGTAGAAGCTCCCGACGAAGATGTCCGCGGCATGGGTGAACCCGTCGGCGCGCAGGAGGTGCTGCGCCGCATAGGGAGAGAACTCGGCGAGCGGATCTTCGCCCTCGACCTGGCCCGTCTGCAGATGGCGAACGCCGCGCGGCCCGAGGACGACCGGGCCGTCGCGCTCGGAGCGGACGAGCAGCCAGCCGATGTGCGGATGCTCACGGAGCGCCGGAATGAGGCGCGGATGTCGCGATTCGATCTCCTCGAGCGTGAGCCTGTGCGGCTCTTCCATCAGGTAGATCAGCCCGAGGTTTCCCGAGGCGAGCACGACGAGGTCCTCGTCGCTGACGTCGGACTTCTTCTGTGCCGCCTTCGCCTGCCGCCCCGTGGCCTCGTCGACCGCGCGCCCGACGGTGCTTTGGTTCTCGTCGCCGTCGCTTACGTCCGCCACGTCGAGCTGCTCGACCGAGCGGCTCACGAGATCGTCGAGGCCGTAGCCGTTCCGCTGCTTGAACGTCGCTCCCTGCGTCTGCCCGTGGTCAGAGAGGACGACGATCTCGTACGGACGCGCGGCGTACCTGCGTGCTCGGTCGATCCGGCCGAACTGCTGGTCGAGCTTGCGCAGCGCCTCCATCGTGTCGGAGCGCTCGAGCCCGGAATGGTGAGCGACCTCGTCGTAGCTGGAGAAGGTCGCGTACACCGCGGGCCGGCCCTTCATCATGTCCGTGAGGACGCCGTAGACGATCAGGTCGCGCACGATCACGCACAGCGCGCCGCGCAGGAACGGGTAGATCCCGCCCCGGTGGCCGCGCGGGTGAACGTCGCGCCGCCGCGCCCGTCCTGCGGCGATCCACTCGAGGATCACCTCCCAGAAGAACAGGACCAGCGAGCGGACGACGTTGAAGCCGTTCGCGAAGAAAGCGCGATAGCCGGGGTTTGCCCGCTTCTCGGCCTCGCTGCGGCTGGCGGTCAAAATCACGTGCTCCGCCTCTCCGGAGAGCAGGTTGCCGCGGCTCGCGCCGCCGTTGGCGAGCAGCCCACGACCGCCCAGATGCCTCCGTTCGATCTCGGCGCAGTCGCCGGGATTGGAGCAGACCATCAGCTTCCCCGTTTCCTTCTCGACCCAGCGGAAGGCGGGGATGTCCTCGTTCGAGCCGAGCAGGATCCCGGCCTGGCTCGCCCCTGTCTGGGACGAGAGGTCCGTCTCCCATTCCGCGAGCCGGTGCGTGCCCTCCGTCAGCCACCGCGCCATCGTCGGCGCGCTTCCGTTGCGCATCGCCCGCTGCAGGACGGGCAGCGCCAGCCCGTCGATCTCGAGGAAGATGATTCCCGGCGCGTCGGTCTTCACGCGCTCGCCCGAGCGCCGTGCGATTCGTTCGACGACGCGGAGGGTGTACGTGTCGTCGTCGTTCGTCCCGAAGACGACGTCGAGCACGACCCCCACGGCCGAGGCAACGAGCGCGACGCCGAGCGCCGCCCAGAACGAATCCACGGACAGCGCGCCGTCCGTGATGTTGTCGGTCGCCAGGAGCATCAGCGCGTCGAGGACGAGCACGAGCAGAAAGCCGAGCAGCACCATGAAGGGCAGGCGCATCGCAGCCAGGACCGGCGGGAGCAGGGCGTTCAGGAGGGCGATTACCACCGCCGCCGCCAGCGCGCCCCAGAAGTCGTCGACCGAGGCGCCGGGGATGATCGCCGCCGCGACGAGAAGGCTGACCGCCGAGAGCACCCAGGCGCCGAGCAGACGCGCAACACGGAACCGCGGGCGTCCGAGTCCCCAGGTGGGTGTGTCGCCGTATGCCTGCTGGTTTCGAGCCGTCACCGAGGTCGATTCTCAGCGGTCGAAGCGTGAGTCAACCTCATCCGAAAGGGGCGAAGTCACCCGCTCGGGATGATGCGCCCCCGGCTCCCGAGGGTCGAGAATCTTCCGCGGTGGCTGCTCGATCGGACCGCTGGAGGTGGCGTAGCTGGGTTCCTTGGCTGCTGCTCGTCCTCGCCGCGCTGATCACCCTCGTCACGGCCCTCAACGTGTGGGTCAAGCGACAGGCCCTCAACACGGACAACTGGACGAACGCGAGCGCCCGCCTGCTCGAGGACGACGAGATCCGGGGAGCGCTCTCCGTCTACCTCGTGAACCAGCTGTACCAGAACGTCGATGTCGCCGCGGAGCTCGAGCAGAAGCTCCCGCCGCAGACGAAGGGGCTCGCCCAGCCGCTGGCTGCCGGCCTGCAGCAGCTCGCGATCCGGACGGCCAACAACCTGCTTTCGCGACCACGGGTGCAGCGGCTCTGGAAAGAGGCGAACCGTCACGCCCACGAGCTCTTCATCGCCGTGCTCGACGGGAAGCACGACGTCTTACAGTCGACCGACGGAAACGTGGTGTTGAACTTACGGCCGCTCCTCGAGCAGCTCGTCGAGCAGACCGGGATCGGCGAAAGGGTTCTTCAGAGGCTGCCTCCCGACGCGGGCCAGATCGTCGTCATGAAGGGAAACCAGCTCGAGGCCGCGCGCAAGACGGTGAAGGTGGTCCGCGCGCTGAGCTTCCTGCTCTTCATCCTCGTGCTCGCGCTTGTGGCCGCAGCCGTCTATCTGGCACCGGGCCGGCGGCGAAGGATGTTGATGGCCGCAGGCTTCGCGGTGGTCATCGTCGGGCTCATCGTCTTGGTGGTCCGCCGCTTCGCCGGGGACTACCTCGTCGACGCGCTGACGAAGAATCCCGACGCCAAGGACGCAGTGAGCGCAGCCTGGGCGATCGGCACGGAACTGCTGCGCAACACCGGCTTCAACGCGCTCGTCTACGGGGTCGCGATCATCTTCGCCGCTTGGATCGCCGGGCCGTCGAGGCCCGCCACGTGGTCACGGCGGAGGCTCGCTCCAACCATGCGCGACCATCCCGCGATCATCTTCGGGGCGGTGGCGTTCCTGCTCCTCCTGATCCTGCTCGCCGGGCCGACGGATTCGGACCGCATCTATCCGCTCCTGATCCTGTTCGCATTGGCGTTCGCGGGGACCGAGGTGCTACGGCGGCAGACGATGCGCGAGTTTCCGAGATGAGGCTGGCGGCGGCCGCGGTCGTGACGGCCGTCGTGGCTTTCGCGGCCGCGGGCTGCGGCTCGGACGACAAGAGCGGCGGATCGCCGACGAGCTCGTGGGCGAACGATCTCTGCAGTGCGTTCGGGGATTGGGAGTCGAGCCTCAAAGCGACGGGCGATCAGCTGAAGAACGGGCAGATCTCGCGTGCGACCCTCGAGCAGGCCGCGACCGAGGTCTCCGATGCGAATGAGAAGCTGGGCGACGACCTACGCGATCTCGGCAAGCCCCCGACCGAGGTCGCGACGGAGGCGAAAGACGCCGCCGATCAACTCGCGGCGGACTTGAAGACCGAGTCCGACAAGATTCGCGAAGCGGCCTCGGACGTCTCGAGCACGCAGGACGCTCTCAATGCCGTCTCGGTAGCGAGTGGAGCCTTGTCGGCGATGGCAAAGCATTTCTCCGAGTTTGGGGACCGGCTGCAGTCGCTGGAGGGCAAGGAAGAGTGGCAACAGGCGTTCGAGCAATCCGAGGCGTGCAAGAAGCTCTCAGGGGATTCCGGCTGAGGGCCTGTCGTAGACCACGACCGTCCCGGCGAGGAAATCCTGAAGCGCGCGGCGCCGGCCGTCGACGAGCGCGGGCAGAAACCCGGCGAACAGCGGGGCGATCGCGAGGATCAGCCCAGCGAAGCGGAGGATCGAGCGCGGGACCGAGGGCGGCGTATCCGAGCCGGTGACGACTCGCAGGCGCATGAGGTGCATCCCCGGTGTCTGCCCGGTGCTGCTCCAGAACGCCACGAAGTAGAGCGCGCTCACGAGCAACCAGCCGGCCGCGGCGAGCGTGCCGGCGAGCCAGCCCGGCCGCAAGACGTCGGCGAGCGCCACGACGAGGGCAATCGACGCCGCGGCGACGATGAACGTCACCTGCGCGAGCGCGGCGTCGACGACGAGCGCCACCCCGCGCGTGCCGAGACCGGCGAACCGGGGCCGGACGGGTTCCCGGCGCGGCCGCCCGAGCCAGCGGCGTACCGTCGCCTCGGCCGCCTCGTCGATCCTGTCGGCGCGGGTGCGCGCGGCCGCCGCCGCCTCTTCCCCGAAGCCGGCCGTCTGACGCGAGACGGCCTCACGGAACTCACGGCTCGCGAGGGCTTCTCTCATCGCCTGCTTGAAGGCCGCGCTCCGAACGACCTGGTCCGCGAGCTCCTCCGCCAGCCTCGCCGCATCGCCGTCGGCGATCCACTGCTTCACGGCGGGGCTCTGCCGCATTCGGTCGACAAGCTGCTCGATCTGCTCCGCGTCGGTGGCACCAGGGTTCGCGGCTTCGAGGAATTCCGAGACGAACCGTTCGACGACTCGGTGCTCGACGAGGGAACGGGCGAGCGCCTCGGGAAACGGTCCGGCCAGGATCGCGTCGAGCGGCCGGAGCGCAAAGCGCTCGATCCTCAACGCCAGACCACCACCGTTGACGAGGGCGTTCGCAGAAACAGAGCCTACGCCCTTAGGCTTGTCCGATGACCGTCCGCGGCGCCGCCTTCCTCCGCATCGGCGCGATGATCGGCGCCGGCATCTTCGCGCTGCTCGGAGAGGCGGCCGTGGTCGCCGGATCCGCGGTCTGGCTCTCCTTCCTGCTGGCCGGCATCCTCCTCGGCTACACGGTCGTCAAGCTCGGCGTCCGCTCGCCGTCGTCCTCGACTCCATCTGGAAGCGCTTGAGGAAGCCGGCCGTGCCCGCGACAGCCGGCGTCGAATCGGCGAGCAGCTGATGTGCCGCTGGCTGGCATATTCGGGATCTCCGATCAAGCTCGAGGAGCTCCTCGTCAAGCGCGACCGCTCGCTGATCGATCAGAGCCTGCACGCCAGGCAAGGCGCGACGACGACCAACGGCGACGGGTTCGGAGTCGGCTGGTACGAGGAGGGCGAGGAGCCGAGGGTCTACCGAAGCACGCACCCTGCCTGGAACGACCGCAACCTGCGCGAGCTCGCCGCCGCCGTCTCCTCGCCGCTCTTTTTCGCGCACATCCGCGCCTCGACGGGAACGGCGATCCAGGAGACGAACACGCACCCGTTCCGGCACGGCCGCTGGCTGTGGATGCACAACGGGCTGGTTCGTGAGTTCCCGCGCGTGATGCGGGAGCTCATGCTCGCCGTCGACCAGTCGCTGTTTCCTTCGATCGAGGGCACGACCGATTCGGAGGTGATGTTCTACCTCGCGCTCACGTTCGGGCTCGAGGACGACCCGGTGGCGGCGGTCGAGCGCATGGTCGGCCTCGTCGAGAAAACCGGACGGAGCCACGGCGTCGACGATCCCATCCAGATGACGATCGCGACCACCGACGGCGAGACCGTCTGGGCCTTCCGCTACTCGAGCGAGGGGGACTCGCGCACGCTCTACTTCAGCACGCGGATGGATGCGCTCAAGGCGCTCTACCCCGAAAGCGAGGAGCTGGCCACGCTCTCGGATGAGACCAGGGTGGTGGTCTCCGAGCCCCTCGGCGATCTTCCGGGCGTTTGGAACGAGGTGCCGGAGGCGCACGTCGGCATCGTGCAACCCGGTGCCGACGAGCTACGACCGTTTGCACCGCGCTCCTGAGCGCGAGAGGATCGGCGCCGGCGCAAGCGAACAAGGCGCAAACGGAAAGGAGCAATAATGGCACGGAGCACCACCTGGACCGGGTGGATCGGGTTCGCCGGCTTGCTGATGGTCATCATCGGCATGCTGGATTTCTTCCAGGGCCTGATCGCGATCATCCGCGACGACTACTACGTGCTGACGGCAAACCAGATCGTCGTCTTCGATCTCACGACGTGGGGCTGGATCACGCTGTTCTGGGGGATCATCGTCGGCCTGGCCGGTTTCGGTCTCCTCTCGAGACAGGGCTGGGCCCGCTGGTTCACGATCGTCGTCGGCAGCCTCAACTTTCTCGTCCAGCTCGGCTTCGTCGGCAGCGCCCAGTATCCGCTGTGGGCTCTCACGGTTCTCGCGCTGACCGCGGTCGTCCTCTACGCGCTGATCGTGCGTTGGGACGACGTCAGGGAAGTAGCCATCTAGGCGAATTGACGACGTAACGCCGGCGGCGCGCGCTCGTCCGCGCCGCCGGTCCGGACGGGAGAGTCGTGAGCCTCACGCAGTACTACACGGCGACGACGCTCGACGGCTTCATCGCCGATCCTGACAACTCGCTCGACTGGCTCTTCACGCGCGAGCGCGAGGAGGGCGGTCTGCTGAACTACGGCGAGTTCATCGCAGCTGTCGGTGCGCTGGCGATGGGGTCGACGACGTACGAGTGGATCCTCGACCACGAGTTGCGAGACAAGGATCCGGCGGAGTGGAAGTGGCCGTACGAGATCCCCTCCTGGGTCTTCACGCACCGTCAGCTGCCGGTCGTTCCGGACGCGCGGATCGAGTTCACGAGCGCCGATGTCGCGACCGTGCACGAGCAGATGGTCGAGGCCGCCGGCGGGCGGAACGTCTGGATCGTCGGCGGGGGCGACCTGGCCGGCCAGTTCGCCGACGCAGGGCTGCTGGACGAGGTGATCGTGTGGATCGCGCCGGTCACGCTCGGCGCCGGCGCGCCCCTGCTGCCGCGGCGGCTCGAGCTACGCCTGGAGGACCTCGGGCGGAACGGCGACTTTGCGTCCGCTCGGTTCTCCGTGGTGCGGAACCCGTCCTAAGGCTTCTGCCAGACGGATACGTGCATGGCGCTCTCGCTCGTGAACGGCTCGCGCTTCCAGCCGCTCCAGCGCTCGCGCAGCGTCATCTCGGCGAGCTGCGCCATGAGGTCGAGCTCAGATGGCCACACGTAGCGAAAGGGCGGCGAAAAGAGCTCGACCTTGCCGTCTTCGATCCAGTAGTGATGCGAGACAAGGCCCTGTCTGGCCCCGTCGGACTCGTCGAAACCGAGGTGCGTCGGGCTGACCTCGAAGGGCTGGAACGTCTCGCCCGGCGGAAGCCGGCGGAGCCCCGGTACGAGTACCTCGATGACGAAGCAGCCGCCCGGGTCGAGATGAGCAGACACGTTCCGGAAGCACGCCACTTGCTCCTCCTGCGTGGTCAGATTCATGATCGTGTTGGCGACGAGGTAGCCGACCGAAAACGTGCCCTCGACAGTTGTCGTGGCGAAGTCGCCGACCGTCACGTCGATCTGCTCCGCGCCGGGCTTCGCACGCAGCCGCGCGACCATTGCCTCCGACAGGTCGATGCCGTGAACACGTACCCCGCGCTGCGCGAGCGGCAGCGCGATCCGGCCCGTGCCGATGCCGAGCTCGAGTGCGGCTCCGTCGCCGGCGAGCTCCGCCAGGAGGTCGACCATCGGGTCGACGACGGCAGGGTCGGCTTGATAGGCGTACCGCTCATCGAAACGCTCGGCTACGCGCTCCCCGAAGTGGTCCTCAGGCACGGGAGCACTGTGCCAAAAACCGTCGGCTAGGGTCCGCCAAAACGACAAGGAGGATCGGAATGGCTGTCGCACGCGTCGTGACGTTCGAAGGGGTCAGCAAGGACCGGATGGACCAGATGGACGTGGAGATGCGCGAGGGCGGGCCGCCGGAGGATTTCCCCGCTGCAGAGCTCGTCGTCCTCCACGATCCAGACGCCGAGAAGTCGCTCGTGATCGTCATCTTCGAGACGGAGGACGACTACAAGCGCGGCGACGAGATGCTGAATGCGATGCCCGCCGAGGATACTCCGGGCCGTCGCACGTCCGTAACGAAATACAACGTCGCGGCGCGCATGAAGTCGTAACCGGCGTCCGCCGCCGGATGTTCTCGGTCGTTTAAGAGTCTCGTAAGGCTGTCGCAAGGTTTCCCGCCTACTGTCGCGCCGTGCGAACGAGGTCGGTGGGGTTTGCTGCCGGGGCGCTGCTCGCGCTGGCAATGCTTGGGCTCGCTTCCGGTTCGTCTGCGAGCACCGAGGCGGGAAGCTGGACGACGACGGCGAGCATGGCGGCGCCGCGAAGCGTCATGAGCGCCACGACGCTCGGGAACGGGCGCGTCCTCGTCGTCGGCGGCTCCGGGGTCACCACGGCCGAGCTGTACGACGCCGGGACCGCCACGTGGCTCGCCGGCGGGACGCTGAACGAGTCGCGAGGCCTTCACGTCGCCGTGCGCCTGGCGGACGGGCGAGTGCTCGTCGCCGGCGGCGGCACGTACCGCGCGAGTGCGGAACTGTACGACCCGGCGACGAACACCTGGACGACGACCGGCAGCATGCGCGTCGGCCGGATTGAGGCCACCGGGACTCTGCTCCACGACGGCCGCGTGCTCGTGGTCGGCGGGCTCGCTGGCGACGGCACAGGGGTGCAGGCGAGCGCGGAGCTGTACGACCCTGCGACCGGCCGCTGGTCGTTGACCGGCAGCCTCCGGGATCGCCGCGACGGCCATTCGGCGACGCTGCTCCCCGACGGCACTGTGCTGGTGGCGGGAGGCGCCAATTCGAGCGGCTGGCTGCAGAGCGCGGAGCTCTACGACCCCGCCCAGGGGCGCTGGTCGCGCACGCGGCCGATGACGACCACACGCAACCATCCGAGCGCGACTCTGCTTGGCAACGGCCGCGTGCTGGTCGCCGCAGGGACGGCCGCAACCCTCGCCGCCGAGCTGTACGACCCGGCCTCGCGCAAATGGACCCCGACCGGCAGGATGACCGATTACCACGGCCCGACGTCCCTCCTCCTGCAAGACGGACGCGTGCTCGTCGCCGGCGGCGGCACAGGCGACCTCTACTCACCAGCCACCGGCACCTGGACGGCGACCGGCCCGATGGTTTTCCCCTACGCCTCCGCCGCCGCGGCACTGCTTCCCAACGGGCAGGCCCTCTTCGCCGGCGGCATCGACTCGCCCTGCCAGAAGTTCGGCGGCTGCCAGCCCTTGGCCGCCGCCGAGCTATACACCCCTTAGCACACCAGGAAGGAGGCCGGCCCGGCCTCTCCCCGCGGCCGGCCTCCTGCCCGTGAGCTAATGCGCTACGACGCGGGGTCGGGCTTGATGATCCCGAAGCTCGCGCCCTGCGGGTCGCGGAGGACGGCGATCCGTCCGACCTTCGGCACGTCCATTGGCTCCATGATCGTGGAACCACCGAGCTCGGCCGCCTTGGCCACCGTCGCGTCGGGATTCTCGACCGCCACATACGGCTGCCACTGTGCGGGGATCGACTCGTCCGGATTCGTCATCAGTCCCGCGATGCCGGTCTCGCCGACGTTGAAGATCCTGTAGCCGCCGTAGTCGGGCCCCATGTCGCTCGTGGTCCAGCCGAAGACGGTCTCGTAGAAGCGCTGCGCGCCGTCTGCGTCGGTGGTGCCGAGCTCGTCCCAGACGAAGACGCCCTCGGACGGCGGGCCTTCCTCTTCGGGCTGGTAGACGCTGACGTAGGCGCCCTGCGGGTCCGCGATGATCGCCATCCTTCCGACCTCGCCCATCTCGAATGGGCCCGCGGCGAGCTTGCCGCCCGCGCCCTTCGCCTTCTCGATCGTCTCGTCGACGTTCTCGACGCGGACGTGGCTGAGCCAGTGCGGCGGCGGCGCTCCTTCCAGCGCCTTGCTGAACCCGCCGTGGCTCTGGCCGCCCGACGTGATCATCGTGTAGTCGACCTCACCGGGCTTGAACACCTCGGTGCCCCAGCCAAAGAGCTGCGTGTAGAACTCCTGCGCCTGCTTCGGGTTGTCCGAGACCTGTTCGTGCCAAACGAACTTCCCGACTTTTTGTGCGACTGTGCTCACTGCTTCGCCTCCTTGGACGGTTTCGAGAGGTAGGACTCCCGTCGAGGCCGGAAATCATCGACGACGTGGGAGAAAAGATCATGAAGACGATCACCGCAGGCTTGTTCATCTCGCTCGACGGCGTCGTCGAGGCGCCCGATCAGTGGCATTTCCCGTACTTCAACGACGAGATGGGCGCTGCCGTGGACGCGACGCTCGGCGCCGCCGACACCATGCTGTTCGGCCGCAAGACCTACGACAGCTTCGCCGGGGCCTGGCCCGAGCGGGAAGCGGCTGGCGGGGAAGACGCCCACTTCGCCAAGAAGCTTGGCGACGTGCGCAAGATCGTCGTGTCGAACCAGCAGCTGGACTTCACCTGGCGCAACTCGGAGCAGCTGGAGGGTGACCTCGTCGAGGCGGTCACCGCACTGAAGAACGAGCCCGGCGAGGGCACGATCGGCATGAGCGGCTCGGTTTCCGTCGTCCGTCAGCTGCTGGCCGCGGGTCTGCTCGACGAATTGCACTTGCTGGTGCACCCGATCGCCGTCCGCAAGGGCATGCGGCTGTTCGACGAGGGGGAGCCGCCGATCCCGCTCAGACTGCTCTCGGCGGAGACCTTCACGACCGGTGTGCTCAACTTGGTCTACGCCCCGGAGCATGGCGCGGGAGGATAAACGGGGCGGAGGCCGCGCGGTCGCGGGCCTGGTGCTCGCGGCCGTGTTCGTCTTCCTCTTCCGGAAGGTCTTCGGCATCCGGCAGCGGCCGAGCTGGCCGCCGCCGCCGGACGCCGTCACGTCGGCCGGTGCACAGCGGGCCGCGGAGGCTTTCGCAGCCCGCGACGGCGTGCGTCCACGCGACGCCGCGCTGTCGTTCGCCTGGTCGACGGCGGCGACGATCGAGCCGTGGGTGGAAGGAAGGACCTTCTTCCCGAGGATCTTCGCGGACGTCGAAGCGGCCGGCTCCTCGGTCCACATTCTCATGTTCGGGTGGCGCGAGGGCGAGGTCGGCACGAGGATGGCCGAGCTCCTGGAACTGAAGCTCGCCGATGGCGTCGAGGTTCGTGTGATCGTCGACGGGCTTGGCTCCAGGCCCTACCGCGACGCACGGAAGATGTTCACGCGCCTCGCCGCAGCGGGGGCGCAGATCGTCGTCAACAACGTCCTCCTGATCGACAGGGACGGTCTGTACCCGGACGGCCAACGGCTCGACTGGCGCCAGGACGAGCTGGGCCGCTCTGACCATCGCAAGCTCTACGTTCTGGATGGCGCGGTCGCATGGACGGGGGGCGCCGGCCTCGAGGACCATTTCGTGAGCGGTGGCTTTCACGACGTGATGGTTCGCGTCACCGGAGCCGTCGTCCGGCAGGCGCAGGCGGCGTTTCTGACCAGCTTCAGGGGATACGGCGGCCCGCTGCCGGCCGACCTACGACGCTATTTCCCCGACCCGGTCGAGTCCGGCTCGACGCCGGCGGCCGTCGCGCAGGTGATCCCCGGCGGGCACGTCGCCGCGTCGCAGGCAATAGGCGAGCAGATCGACGGCGCCCGGGAGCGCCTGGCCGTGATGAACCCCTACCTCACCGACCGCGACATGATCGAACGGATCATCGCGGCCGCACGCCGCGGGGTGAAGGTGCAGATCGTCGTAGCGGAAACCTCGAACAACGCGCAGGCGAGCGCCGCACTGAAGCACCGCTACGCGGAGCTGCTCGATGCGGGCGTCGAGCTCTGGGAGCTCCCCGACACGGTCGTCCACGCCAAGGTCGTGGTCGCCGACGACGTCGTGAGCTTCGGCACCGTGAACCTCGACGCGTGGGCGCTGTACCGAAACTCCGAGATCATGATGATCGCTCGGAGCGCCGAGGCCGCGACGCTCTTCGAGCAGAGGCTGTTCGAGCCGGACATCGCCCGCTCGAAGCCCGGGGTGTCGCCGTCCGGCCCGAAGGACCGCCTTGGCGCCTGGCTCGGAGACAAGCTCACCTACTTCCTGTGAGCGACCGTGATCGGGTCTAGTACTCGTCGTGCCGGCGGATCCAGCCCGGTGTGAGCTCCTCGTCCTCGTCGCGGCCCTTCGGCACCCGGTCGAGGAGGGTGTAGTACGCCATCAGCGGCTCGACGCCGCGAGCGGTCGTCGTGTAGGTGTGGTAGACGGCGCCGTCGCGGAGCGTGAACGCCATCAAGCCCGGGCTCTCGGCCAGGTAGCCGGCCGCGTCCGTCCCGCTCATCGCCGCGACCTTCCGAACCGGAGGCGACGGGGTGTCGGCCAAGGCCTGGGCCTCGGCCGAGCTGCGCGAGAAGCCGAAGTCGAAGCCGAAGTCGCCGTCGCGGGTCGAGACCCAGTCAAAGCCCCAACCCATGCGGCGCTTGTAGGCCCGAAGCTTCTCCAGCGGCGCGTGGGACGCACAGATCAGAGTGACGTCCCGCGCCCGCAGGTGCACGACCTGTGGGCTGAGAGTGTCGGCGATGCTCGAGCAGACCGTGCAGCCGGCTTCGTATTCCGGGCCGAACATGAAGTGGTAGACGAGCAGCTGACCGCGGCCGTCGAACAGCTCCGCCAAGGTGCGGGTGCCCTTATCGGTGTCGAACTCGTACTCCTTCTCGACGAGGACCCGGGGCAGCTCGCGCCGCCGCCGCGCCAGCTCGTCGCCCAGCCTGGTGTGCTCCTTCTCGCGAGCGAGCAGCTCCTCCCGGGCAGCGGTCCACTCCTCGCGGCTCACGATCTCGTGATCGGGCATCGTGCTCTCCTTTCCGGTGAGGTCCATCTTGGCGGCTCAGCGATGAGTTTCGGGGTTCAAGCGGGTCTCAGTTTCATGATCCCGGTAGCGTCCGATCCGGATCGCGCGGGATGGTTCGAGTCCGACGGAAGGAGCTGACATGCCCGAGCACAAGATCGGAAACCGCGAGGAATGGCAGGCAGCCCGCGACGAGCTCGCGAAGCTCGAGGCCGAGGCGGCGCAGCGAAACGAGGAGATCAAGAAGAAACGGCTCGAGCTCCCCTGGGTGCCTGTTGAGAAGCAGTACGAGTTCGACACCGATGAGGGCAAGAAGACGCTCGCCGAGCTTTTCGACGGACGCTCGCAGCTCCTCGCCTACAACATCATGTTCGGGCCCGATTACAAAAACGGCGCTTGCCCCGGCTGCACCAACCTGGGAGACGGCCTCGACGGCTCGCTCATCCACCTGAACCATCGCGACGTCACGCTGATCTGCTTCTCGCGCGCGCCGATCGAACGCCTCACTGCCTACAAGGAGCGGATGGGCTGGGAGTTCCCCTACGTCTCCACCTACAACACCGAGTTCGCGTTCGACTTCGGCCTCGCGCTGACCGAGGAGCAGGCGCAACAGATCCCCGAGGTGAAGGAGGCGCTGGACAATCCGTCCGAGTGGCTCGAGGAGTGGTCAAGCCAGGTCGGGGCCGAGCTCAAGGACGGGCTGCGCGAGGGCCCGGGCTGGATCGCCTTCGCCCGCGAGAACGGCACCGTCTACCACACGTACACCGTGATGGCGCCCGACCCGTTCGTCGCGCCGTACTACAGCTTCCTGCTCGAGCGGACGCCGAAAGCGCCACCCGCCGAGCCCCGCGCCTGGCGCAAGGACGAGTACCCGGACTGAGTCGGAGCCGGAGTCGTTAGCTCGCCGAGAGGAGGACGCGATGACCGAGTACGCGATAGGCACGCGCGAGGAGTGGCTGGCCGCCCGCATCGAGCTCCTCGCCGAGGAGAAGGAGCTCACCCGCCGCAGCGACGAGCTCGCCCGGAAGCGGCAGGAGCTGCCCTGGGTTCCAGTCGAGAAGGACTACCGCTTCGACGCCGAGGACGGGACGAAGACCTTGGCCGACCTCTTCGAGGCGCGGCAGCAGCTGCTCGTCTACCACTTCATGTTCGGCCCGACGGTCGATGGCTGGCCAGACGCGGGCTGCGTGGGCTGCTCGTACACTGCGGACAGCCTCGACGGGGCCGCCGTCCACCTTCCGCCGCGGGGCGTGGCGTTCGTCGCCGTGTCCAGCGCCCCGCTCGAGAACTTGCTGGCCTACCGGCGCCGCATGGGCTGGAGCTTCCCGTGGGTCTCGCAGGGCGATGGCGACTTCAACCTGGACTTCGCTGTCTTCACGGATGAGGGGAGGAGGACCGGGAAGGGCTTCAACTTCGGAACAGCCAAGTACGCAGACGTCGATTTGCGAGACACCGAGCTCCACGGCCTGAGCGCCTTCGCGCTCGAGGACAACGTCGTCTACCACACCTACTCGTGCTACGACCGCGGCACCGACGCCCTGAACGCGACCTGGCAGCTGCTCGACCGCACGCCGAAGGGGCGCGGCGCTGATCCCACAGGCTGGCCGCGCCGGCACGACGAATACGAGTGAGTTGAGCAAGCCGCGGTTGCGCGCTTTCGCAGCGGTTTGCATCGCACCACGGCATCCACTATAGTGAACCTAATGGTTCAGTATTCCACGACCGTCGACCTCGCCTTCGCAGCCCTTGCCGACCCGACCCGCCGCACCGTCCTCGAACGGCTCGGTGCCGGCAGCGCGACGATCAGCGAGCTCGCCGAGCCCTTCGGCATGTCGCTGACCGGAATGAAGAAGCACGTCCGGCTCCTCGAGGAGGCGCAGCTCGTCACGACGGAGAAGGTCGGCCGTGTCCGCACCTGCATGCTCGTGCCTTACGCCTTCGAGGGCATCAGCACGTGGCTGCAGCGGCTCGACCGCTTCGCACAGGTCGTGGAACGAACGAAAGGAGAACGATGACCACAAGGCCGAGGAAGGGAAAGCGGGAATCCGCGAAGTTCACAGCCGAGGAGAAAGCCGCGATGAGGGCGCGCGCGCGCGAGCTGAAGGCTGCCGAGGACGGGGAAAGCGCTGTTCAGGCCGCCCTGGCCGAGATGTCGCCGAAGGATCGCACCCTCGGGAAGCGGATTCACGCGATCGTCATGGAGAGCGCCCCGGAGCTCTCGCCGAAGACCTGGTATGGGATGCCCGCGTATGCGAAGGACGGCAAGGTCGTCTGCTTCTTCCGCAACGCGGGGAAGTTCAAGGAGCGGTACGCGATGTTCGGCTTCAACGACAGCGCGAAGCTGGACGAGGGCTCGATGTGGCCGATTGCATACGCGCTCACCGAGCTGACGGCAGCCGACGAGGCCAAGATCCGCAAGCTCGTGAAGAAGGCGGTGAGCTGAGCATGGGCACCCCCACGACCGTCACCACCCCGAACGAGCTCGAGATCCGGGTCGAGCGGGTTTTCGACGCGCCGCGCGCGCACGTCTTCTCCGTCTGGACGGATCCGCAGCTGATCCCCGAATGGTGGGGCGACGGCACGGTCGTCGAGGAGATGGATGTCCGTCCCGGCGGCACCTATCGGTTCCAAACCGCGTTCGGCGTCGTCGAGGGCGAGTTCCGCGAGGTCGAGCCGCCTGAGCGCCTCGTGCAGAC
>JBKPHH010000059.1:0-11241 GCA_046729795.1 Actinomycetota bacterium
ACGATCAGCCGCTGCCGATGTACGCGTCGACGCAGAACCGGCGTGAGTGGCTGCACGTGCTCGACCACTGCAGCGCGATCGAGCTCGTGCTCGACAAGGGCCGCGAGGGCGAGACCTACAACGTCGGCTCGGGCGTGGAGAAGTCGATCGAGGAAATCGCCGACGCCGCGCTGGAGATCCTCGGCAAGCCGCAGGAGCTGAAGACGATCGTTCCCGACCGGCCGGGCCACGACCGGCGCTACCTGCTCGACTCCTCCAAGCTGCGGCAGGAGCTCGGCTGGGCTCCGGAGCGGGAGTTCGAGAGTGGGCTCGAGGAAACGATCCGCTGGTACGAGGCGAATCGCGGCTGGTGGGAGCCGCTTCGCGACCGCGCGCCCGTCGAAGAGACGGCCTGGACTACGGGCTAGCGCAGGACCTTTGGACGTCCTTCCGGAGGCGGTCGATCTCCTTGCGCCGGCCCTGAACCGCCTCCGAGCGATCGAGCAGCGCGGCGACGCCGTCGCAGCGGCCGAGTCGCATGCGCGTGTACGCCAGGTTGTAGCTCGCGTACGCCTCGTTGATCTCTCCGGTGCCGCGAAGCTTCGCGACCGCCTGCTCGAGGAGCGGCAGGGCGCGGGCGTAGTCTCCGGCGCGCATCAACTCGAAGCCGCGGTTGTTCAGCTCGGATCCGCTCGACGGGGTCAGCGGGACGGTGGTCGGCGCCGTCGCGGAGGGCGAGGTGACCGTTTGGCGCTGGGTGATCGTCCTCCCCGGACCCGTTCTCACGACCGTCCGCACCTTCGGCTCCGAGTCGCCGCCGGTGAGTGCGAACGCCGCGATCGAGCCCCCGACCGCCGCCGCTGCCAGCAACGCAGCGGTGCCCACGACGAGGCCTGACCAGGAGCGGCTCTTCGGCCGGGCTACAGGCGCGAGCTGCTGGGTCGTTCCGGCGGCCTCGCTCAACGCATCGCGCAGTGCGCCCACAAGGTCGGCGCCGCTCTCGAAGCGCGCGTTTGGGTCCTTTTCCAGCGCCTTCCGGAACACCGCGTCGACCTCGGGCGGCAGGTTCTCACACAGCTCGTAAATCGACGGCACCGGCTCGTTGACGTGCGCCGCCGCCTCGGCGGTCGTGGACTCGCGCTCGAAGGGCCGCCGTCCGCTCAGGAGTTCGAAGGCGACGACCCCTAGCGAATAGAGGTCGCTCGCGGGCGTCGCGCGCCGGCCGTTGGCCTGTTCGGGAGACAGATACCCCGCTGTTCCGAGCACCGTCCCGGTCATCGTCATCGAGTCGAGGTCGGCCGCGCTCGCGATCCCGAAGTCGGCGACGTGCACGTTGCCGTTCCGGTCGAGCAGCAAGTTGGCGGGTTTGACGTCCCGGTGGACGATCCCGTTGCGATGCGCCCCATCGAGCGCGGATGCAGCCTGCTCCAGCCACTCCAGCGCTCGGCCCGGCGGCTGCGCACCCTCCTCGCGGAGCCGATCCTCGAGCGACCCGCCGTTCAGGTACTCCATGACGATGAACGGATGGCCGTGGTGCTCGCCGACGTCGAAGATGGTGATGATGCTCGGCTCGCCCGACAGACGGGCGGCGGCCAGGGCCTCGCGCGTGAACCGCTGCCGGATGTCGTCGTTCTGGGCGTACCGGTCGGCGAGCAGCTTGACGGCAACCACCCGGCCGAGCAGCTCGTCGGTTGCCCGATAGATGTCGCCCATGCCGCCGCGAGCGATTCGTTTGGGCGAGCGGTACCGCTCGGGAAGAATGTTCGTTTCGACGGTCATGCGTGTTGAAGCGGCCGCGACCGCCTCAAGCGGCTGTTTCCGCCGTCTGAGCCGCTCAAACGCCGGTCCGTGAGGACATGAACTCGCTGTAAAGAAACCGGATTTCGGCTGATAGATGCGCTAGCCTCAGCGGGTTCCTCTGCGGTTCCTGCAACAGGGGCCGATACACAATTTCTGGGTCCCGACGATGCTCGTTCCCACCCTCGTCACAGCCGTCTCGCTCGCGCTCGGATTGAGCGCCGCGCCCGCGCAGCGGGCGATGCACGCGCGCGTCTCGACGACGCCGAGCTTCTTCATCATCGGCCGCGGCTGGGGCCACGGCATCGGGCTCAGCCAGTACGGCGCCTACGGCTACGCGCTGAAGGGTTTCAAATGGGACCGGATCGTCACCCACTACTACCGCGGCACGACGATCGGCCAGGCGCCGATCAAGCGCGTCCGGGTCCTGCTGGCGCGGGGCCGACCCCGGGTCACCGTCTCGTCCAAGCAGCCCTTCGCGGTCACCGACGCGGAGGGCAACCGCTACAGCCTCGAGGCGGGTAGCTACGCCTTCGGGCCGGGCTTCAAGGTCAAGGTCGCAGACGAGCAGGAGGCGAAGGCTTTGCCGGGGCCGCTGTTCTTCGAGCCCGGCGCCTCGGCGCTCGCGTACGACGGCAAGGCCTACCGGGGATCGCTCCGCGTGATCAAGGAGGGCAAGCGGCTGACGATCGTGAACGTCGTCGGCCTCGACCCCTATCTCTGGGGAGTGGTTCCCTCCGAGATGCCGAAGACGTGGGCGCCCGAAGCGCTGAAGGCGCAGGCCGTCGCCGCCCGCTCGTACGCGGTCTCGCGCGTGCGGAAGGGCGGCCTCTTCGACCTGTTCTCGGACACGCGCAGCCAGGTCTATCTCGGGATCCGGCACGAGGCGCCCTCGACGACCACCGCCGTGAACGCGACGGCCGGCAAGGTCGTCGTCTACGACGGTGAGGTCGCCGACACGCTCTTCTTCTCCACGTCGGGCGGCCGGACCGCGGCGATCCAGGACGTCTGGCCACGGTCACAGCCGATTCCGTATCTCGTGTCCGTTGCGGACCCGTTCGACTCGATCTCGCCGTACCACTTCTGGGGGCCGTTCCGGGTCTCGCCCGCCAAGCTCGCCCGCCGGTTGAAGGTGCCGGGGCGCGTCGTCGACGTGCAAACCGCCGCCGCTCCGTCCGGCCGGGTTCGGAAGCTGACGCTGACCGGAACGCGCGGAGAAGTCAGCATGAGCGGCTTCGACGTTCGCCAGACACTCGGCCTCCGCTCCTCCTGGTTCCGGATCGCGATGCTCTCGCTGAGCGCGCCCGTGGCGCCGATCACGTACGGCACGCGTACCGCGCTTGCGGGAATCGCGAAGGGGGCCGCCCGCGTCCAGCTGCAGGCCCGCTCGTACGGCGAGACGTCCTGGCGCCTCGTGGGGCCGCTGAAGTCTCGCGGCGGCCGGGTCGCGCCGGTTGTCAGCCCGCGCATCGCCACCTTCTACCGGCTGTTCGCGGACGGCGTCCCGAGCGGCGCGGTGAGCGTCGCCGTGGCGCCGCGCGCCCGCATGCGCGTGCTGGCGGACCGGACGGGCTTCGCGGGGACGGTGCGGCCCGCCGGAAAGGCCGTCGTCCAGGTTCAGAAGCAGAACGGATCGGTGTGGCGCACCGTCGCGACGGCCGAGCAAGGGCCGCAGGGGGGTTTCGTGGCCGCGTATGCGGTCGGCCCGGGTACCTATCGGGCCCTTGTTCCGGCCGGGGACGGATTCGCGACCGGCATCTCCCCGATCCTGCAAGTGGTGTCGTAGGTGCGGAAACGAACGCTGATCGCAGCGGTCGCCGTCGCGGCCCTCGCCGTGCCTGCGATCGCGACTGCGTTCCGGCCGAACGATCCCTTGCAGCCGCGGCAGTGGTATCTGACCGACGTCCGGGCCTTCGACGCGTGGGCCCAGCGGCCGTCGCTTCCCGTCGTGCGGGTCGCGGTGATCGACTCCGGCATCGACGGGAGCCATCCGGAGTTCTCCAAGCGCATCGTCCTGGCGAGGAGCTTCGTCGGCGGCTCGCCGTTCATCGACCGTGAAGGCCACGGCACCTTCGTCGCCGGAGAGATTGCGGCTGCCAGCGACAACGGCCAGGGAATCGCCGGCCTTGCGTTCTCGGCGCGGCTCCTCGTCGCGAAGGTCGTCCGCGACGACGGCACGATTCCCGACAAGGCCGAGGCGCGTGCCATCCGCTGGGCGGTCGACCACCAGGCACGCGTGATCAACCTGAGCTTCGGCGGCGCCCGCGATCCGCTCAGTCCTCGCGACGACACCTTCTCCCGCGCCGAGCAGCGCGCGATCGAGTACGCAGTCGGCCGCGGAGTCTTGGTCGTTGCCGCTGTCGGCAACGGCGACGAGTCGCCTTCTGAGCCCTGGGAGTGGGCGAGCTATCCGGCTGCGCTTCCGCACGTGGTCGGCGTCAGCGCGTACGGCCCAGCCGGCGCGGTCCCGCCCTTCTCGAACCGAGATCGCATCTACAACGATCTCGCCGCGCCGGGTGAGCTCATGTTCTCGACGTTTCCGCGCGGAATCACGTCTCGCAATGCGAGCTGCAACGAGCAGGGCTACTCGAGCTGCGCCCCGAAGCCCTACCGCCGCGCCCACGGGACGTCCTTCGCTGCACCGCAAGTCGCCGCCGCGGCTGCGGTGCTCTTCAGCCTGCGCCCGAGCCTGAAGGCCGACCAGGTCCGCTTCCTGCTCGAGCGCAACGCCGACGACGCGACCGAGGCGGACGGCTGCGTGGGGTGCAGCAGTGGGCGCGACTCGCTCACGGGCTGGGGCAGGCTCGACGTGGCGGCGGCGGTCAAGGCGTTGCAGCAGAACGCTCTTCCCGCACGTGACCGGCTCGAGCCGAACGACGACGCAGGGCGTCGCGCGGCCACGCTCCTGCGCCGCAAGCTCACCGTTCGCGCGACGATCGACTTCTGGGACGACCCGCGTGACGTCTACCGCGTGCGCCTCAACCGCGGCCAGCGCCTGCTCGCGAGCTTGCGCGGGCGGCCGGGGACGAACCCGAACCTGATCCTCTGGCGACCTGGGACGCGCGACATCGACGCCGCGCCGCGGACTCGGCGGGTTGCCGGGTCGTTCCACCCGGATGCGATCGAGCGTCTCGTGTACCGCGCGCCGAGGGCCGGGTGGTACTACCTCGAAGTCGGTCTGCGCGGGCGCAAGACCACGGCGTACCGCCTCAAGCTGCGCTACTGATTCTCGAGCAGCTCTTCGTCGGGGACTTCGCGAATCTGGCGAGCCGGGTTCCCCACCATGACCGCACGCGGCGGGACGTCCTTGAGGACGATGGCGCCGGCGCCGACGAACGCCTCCTCGCCGACCTCGATCCCCGGTAGCAGGACGACCGCGCCGCCGATGCGGGCGCCGCGGCGGATCGTCGGGCCCTTGCGCAGCTCGTGCCGGCGTTCGGTGCGGCCCATGAAGTTGTCGTTCGTCGTCACGACGCAGGGGGCGATGAAGACGTTGTCCTCGAGGGTCGAGTAGGCGGTGATGTAGGCGTCGGCCTGGATCTTCGTGAGCTCCCCGATCGTCGTGTCGTTCTCGACCAGCGAGCCGCGCCCGATGACGACGTCGTCGCCGATCTCGCAGCGCTCGCGGACGCATGCCTGGTCGCCGACGACCACACGTGCGCCGAGCTTCGTTCCCGCGAAGACGACGGCGCCCGTCGAGACGATTGTCCCGGGCCCGAGCTCGAGCGGCGGCAGCTCCTCCTGCTTCGCGGTCGAGCGTGGCGAGAGGGCCGGCTGCTTCCCCAGCACGACGTTGTCGCCGATCTTGCATCCGTCGCCGATCACCGTGCCCGGATAGACGACGACGTTCTGGCCCTGCTCGTAGCTCACGCGGGGGTGGGTTCCAACGAAGCCTGAAGCTGCTCGAGCGCCCGGACGACCGCGACCCCTTCCCGTGCGGGTGTGAGCGGGTCGCCGTCGCCCTCGATCAGCCGCAGGAACTCCTCGCACTCGAGGCGGAGCGGCTCGTCGTTCGCGACCTTCGGCGAGTACGTGTCGCCGGTTCGGGTGCGCCACTCGCCGTAGGTCTCGCCCGGCGGCTCGAAGGCCTTGTCGAAGATCGTTACCTTCCGCTCGAGCTCCATGTCGTCGAAGACGGCCATCTTCTCCTTCCCGACCACAGTCATCCTGCGCATCTTGTGCGGGTCGAGCCACGACAGGTGCATGTGCGCGGCCTTGCCGGACGGGAACCGCAGGTAGCAGAAGACGACATCCTCGACATCGCCGAGCAGCGACTCGCCGCGGGCCCACACCTCGCTCGGCTCCTCGCCGAGCAGGTGCAGGATCACGGAGAGGTCGTGCGCACCGAGCGACCAGAGCGCGTTCTCGTCCTTGCGGAGCTGGCCAAGGTTCTGGCGATTCCCGTATAGGTAGAGCACGTCGCCGAGCTCGCCGGAGTCGATCAGCTCCTTCAGCTTGCGGACACCGGGGTGATAGAGCAGCAAGTAGCCGGGCAGCAGGACGCGGCCCTGCTCCTCCGCCAGCGAGACGAGCTCCTCGGCGTCCGCGGCGGAAAGCGCGGGCGGCTTCTCGACGAAGACGTGCTTACCCGCTTCGAGCGCGCGCTTCGCCAGCTCGTGGTGCGTGACGACCGGGGTTGCGACCACGACCGCGTCGAGCTCTTGATCGGCGAGCATCTCGTCGAAGTCGCCCGTGAGGCGAGCCGACGCATACCGGTCCGTAATGCGGGCCCGCTGCTCGTCCGAGGCGTCGCAGAGCCAGGTCAGCTCCGCCAGCTCGTCGAAGTTGCGGGCGAGGTTCGGCCCCCAGTAGCCGAGGCCGGCGACGCCGATCTTCATGCGCTGAGCCTAACCAGGACGGCGGCGATGCGTTCCGATGCGCGTCCGTCGCCGTAGAGCTGCGGCCGCTTGTCCGGCATCCGCGCGTCAGCGACGGCGGCGACGATCAGCTCGGGGTCGTCGTCGACGAGCCGGTTCGCCCCGACCTGGACCGTGTCGACCCATTCGGTCGACGGACGCAGCGTGACGCACGGAACTCCATACCAGTACGCCTCCTTCTGCAGCCCACCCGAGTCGGTCACGATCACCCGGGCCTGGGAGGCGAGCGCCGCGAGGTCGAGATACCCCAGCGGGTCGATCACTCGCAACTGGCCGGCGACGCCGTCGAGCGCCGCCTTCGTACGCGGGTGCGCCGGCAAGATCACGGGCTCGTCGATCCGGTTCAGCCCCTCGACGATGCGGGCGAGCCGGTCGGGCTGGACGTTCGCCTCGCGATGCACGGTTGCGACGACGTAGCTCCTTGGCTCGAGGCCGAGCTCCTCGAGGATGCGCGACCGCTCCCGTGCGATCGGCGTGAGCTTCTTGCTCGCGTCCGCCATCACGTCGCCCACGACCTCGCTCCGACCGGAGACGCCTTCGGCAGCGAGGATCTCTGCCGAGCGCTCGTCCGGGCAGAGGAGGAGCTGTGAGAGCCGGTCGGTCTCGACGCGGTTTCGCTCCTCGGGCATCGACCAGTCGCCGCTTCGCATCCCCGCCTCGACGTGCGCGAGCGGGACGCCGGCCGCCGCGGCGGCCTGCGCACCCGCCAGCGTCGAGTTCGTGTCGCCGTAGACGAGCACCCAGTCGGGGCTCTCGCCCGCGGTCGCGTGCGCGATGCCCTCCTGCATCGGCGTCGGGTCGGCAGTGCGGAGGTCGAGCCGGTAGCGCGGCTTCGGGAGCTCGAGCTCGTCGAAGAAGACCTGCGAGAGCTCGGGATCGTAGTGCTGCCCCGTGTGGAGCACGACCTCGTCGATGCCACGGTCCCGCAGCGCCACGGACAGCGGCGCCGACTTGATGAACTGAGGGCGGTTGCCAACGACGGAAAGGATCTTCACGCCGTCGGCAACCTTATGTACGTGCACGAGCGGGCCGTTTGGTGCCAATACATCGCGGCTACACTAGGCCCGCCCCGGGCCGTTAGCTCAGCTGGTAGAGCAGGGGACTCTTAATCCCAAGGTCGCAGGTTCGATCCCTGCACGGCCCACTTTTCCGCGCCTTCTGAGGGTCGAGTTTTGGAGCCGTGCGGCCGGGTAGGCGAGTGGGTCCTAGCAGGTACGACATCTGAATCGGGGCTGAGCCCCGGAGGAGGTTTCGACTATGGCAGTTGTCGAACTTTGGACCTTTTCGATTGCGACTCCTGGAATCGACCTGACGAAGATCGATCTCACGGGCTTCAAGGTCGAGGCGCGTGACGGCGGAATCGGGAAGGTCGACGAAGCGACCTACGAGGCCGGCGGCAGCTTCATCGTGGTCGACACCGGTCCCTGGATCTTCGGAACGAAGAGGATGCTGCCGGCGGGCGTGATCCGGGATCTCGATCTCGACACCGAAACCATCTTCGTCAACTTGACGAAGGACGAGATCAAGAATGCACCCGAGTTCGACGAGGAGCGCTCCCGCGACGAAAGCTATCGAGGCGAGCTCAGCAACTACTACGCGGGGCGCGGAGGTGCAACCCGCACCTGAGTGAGTTTCGGACCTGAAAGAAGCGGGGCGGCCGAAAGCCGCCCCGCTTGTTCTCTTTCTCAGATCGCTTAGTAAGGCGGGCCCGCTGGGCCTTCCTCGGAGTAGCCTCGGCGTCGCGACCAGTAGCCGGGGCCGGCCCACGACGACCAGAAGATCATCGAGAGCACAAGGCCGACGGCACCGACGATGACGAGGATCCAACCAATCGTGTCGATGTCCACGCCCGAGACGGTGGCGTTAACCGCCAGGGCGAGGATGAGACCCGCCGCGATCAGCAGCAAGCTCACTCCGATTCCCATTTCAACCTCCTTATCGAGAAACGGTGTACCCGTCTTCGGCGTCCCGTAAAACAACCGCAACGGCGCCCTCCGCCTTTCAGTAGGCTCGACAACGGTGCGAAGGGGAACGCTCGTGCGCCTGGTGGCAGTCGGGCTCGCTGCCGCTGCCGCCGCATTCGCGGTCGCTTTTTTCGTTCCCTGGCTGCCCGATACGGCCTCGGAGCAGGCGGACAGGATCGACTTCGTCTTCTGGTTCGTCTCCGTCGTCTGCATCGTCATCTTCGCCGTCGTCGCGGCCGTGAGCCTGTACGCGGTCGTCCGCTTCCGGGTGAAGCCGGACGACGACACGGACGGCCCTCCCATCCACGGCCACACGGGGCTCGAGATCGCCTGGACGGCCGTACCTGCAGTCCTCGTGACGTCGATCGTCATCGTCAGCGCCGTGGCGCTCGCGAAGAACGACCACCTGCCCAAGAACCACCTCAAGGTGCAGGTGATCGCCCAGCAGTTCACGTGGACGTTCAAGTACCCGCAGTACGGGCAGCTCAGCTCGACCGTGTTGCGACTCCCGCTCGACCAGCCGGTCGAGTTCCAGATCCGTTCGCTGGACGTCACCCACTCGTTCTGGGTACCCGAGTTCGGCCAGAAGCTCGATGCCGTCCCCGGCCCCGAGTTCAATCGGCTCGTCGTGACCCCGAACCGGACGGGCACGTTTGACGTCGCCTGCTACGAGCTGTGCGGGCTCGGCCACGCCTTGATGCGCTCGCAGGCGATCGTGATGCCGAAGGCCGCCTTCGATCGCTGGGCCAAGGGGCAGCAGCGGGCGGCCGCGCCGGGGGGAGCGGCTTCCGGCAAGAACGCCTTCGTCAGCGGCGGCTGCGGGGGGTGCCACACGTTCAAGCCGGCCGGTGCGAATGGGAAGGTCGGTCCTGACCTGGACGGGATCGGCTCGCATCCGAATGCCGCGGCCTTTATCCGCGAGTCGATCGTGAACCCCAACGCCGAGGTCACGCCCGGTTACCAGCCGAACGTGATGCCGCAGAACTTCGAGCAACAGCTGTCGAAGGCGCAGCTCGACGCGCTGGTGCAGTATCTCGTGGGGTCGAAGAAGTGACGCACGCGGTCGCCGAAGAGCACGGAGCCCACGCGCCGCCGCGGCCGCCGCGCCGAGGCTGGCGACGCCTGCTCGCGCCGGGCTGGCTGCGTGTGCCGTGGATGACCGCCCTCTTCTTCGGGATCGGGGTCGGGATCGTCGTGCTGATCCGCTGGTGGGCCGACTGGCATCCGATCTGGGACGGCGAGGTGATCACGACGGTCTCCCTCGTGACCGTGCCGCTCGGCTTCCTCGTCGGCATCGGCGGGTTCGACTACTGGTTCCGCTACGCGATCGGCGCGCCGACCGAGCACGAGGACCACTCCGACCACGGGGCCCGGAAGTGGCAGGACTACTTCCGCATCAACACCGACCACAAGGTGATCGGCGTCCAGTACCTCGTCACGACGATCTTCTTCTTCGTCGCGGGCGGGTTCATGGCGATGCTAATGCGCGCGGAGCTCGCTCGGCCCGGCATGCAGTTCGTCGACAACCAGACCTTCAACGGTCTCTTCTCCGTGCACGCCGGGCTGATGATCTTCCTGTTCGTCATCCCGGCTTTCGCGGGCCTCGGCAACTACGTGATCCCGCTGATGATCGGCGCACCGGACATGGCGTTCCCGAAGCTGAACGCGCTCTCGTTCTGGCTGCTCCCGATCGCCGGCTTCATGATGCTCTCGAGCTTCCTCGTGCCGGGAGGTCCTTTCGCGGCCGGCTGGACGAACTACGCGCCCCTTTCGATCCACCAGCCGCTCGGCAACGTCTTCTTCTCGATGGCCGTTCAGTGGGCTGGCGCGTCATCGATCATGACCGCGCTCAACTTCCTGGTCACGATCATCACCATGCGGGCGCCGGGGATGACCTTCTGGCGCATGCCGCTCCTCGTCTGGGCGAACTTCACGACCTCGCTCCTGGTCGTGATCGCGACGCCGTTCATCGCCGGCTCGCAGTTCTTCGTCACCTTCGACCGGGTGATGCACACCAACTTCTTCGACTACTCGGCGGGCGGCTATCCGCTGGGGTACCAGCACATCTTCTGGTTCTACTCACACCCGGCCGTCTACATCATGATGCTGCCCGGCTTCGGGATCGCCTCGGAGGTGATCTCGGTCATGTCGAGGAAACCGATCTTCGGCTATCGCCTGATGGCGCTCTCGCTGATGGCGATCCTCGTGCTCGGTTTCTCGGTCTGGTCGCACCACATGTTCGTGGCGGGGAGGGCGCCGTGGCTGCGCGTCCCGATGATGGTCACGTCGATGGTGATCGCGGTGCCGACCGGGATCAAGGTCTTTTCCTGGCTCGCGACCTTATGGGAGGGGCGGATCCACTTCAACACACCGATGCTGTTCGCGCTCGGCTTCGTCTCGATGTTCGTGATCGGCGGCCTCTCCGGGATCTACCTCGCCGCCGTGCCGATCGACATCCAGTACTCGGACACGTACTTCGTCGTCGCGCACATCCACTACGTGCTCTTCGGCGGCTCGCTGTTCACGATCTTCGCGGGGATCTACTACTGGTTCCCGAAGATGACCGGCCGGATGTTCGACGAGCGGCTCGGCAAGCTTCACTTCTGGCTGACCTTCATCGGGTT
>JBKPHH010000060.1:0-36979 GCA_046729795.1 Actinomycetota bacterium
CGAACGCCTCAGGCACGCAAAGGCCGAGCAGGCCCAGGTCGTCGCCGAGCGGGCGGCCGCAAAGGCCTCGGTGCAGCAGCAGCTGGGACAGCGCCGCGCACTGCTCTCCTCGATTCGCAGCGAGATCGGACGCTTGCAGGCCGCCGAGCGCGCGCGCCAGGCCGCGCTCCAGCGCCAGGTTCAGGCCCAGCTCTCCTCGCAGCACTCGACCGCCCAGGTGCTGGCGGAAACGGTCGCCGGGCCGGTCGCCGGTGGAGGATCGGTTGGACCGGCGCCGCCTTCCCGATACGGAGGGGTCGTCGGGATCGCGATGCGCTATCTCGGCACGCCGTACGTCTGGGGCGGCGCTTCGCCGTCTGGGTTCGACTGCTCGGGGTTCACGATGTATGTCTTCGCCCAGATCGGGGTCTCGCTGCCGCACAACGCCGCAGCCCAGTACGGCTACGGGACGGCCGTCTCGCGCGACCAGCTCGCCCCGGGTGATCTGATCTTCTTCAACGGGCTCGGACACGTCGGCATCTACATCGGCGGCGGCAGCTTCATTCACTCGCCGCACTCGGGCGACGTGGTCAAGATCTCGAGCATTTCCGGCTGGTACTCGTCGACCTGGGTCGGCGCCCGCCGGATGTAGCCCTCGGGGCCGTACCTACAAGTCAGATCGGCGGCGCAGCCCGGCCAGAGTCACCACGACGAGCCGGCGGACGGCTGCCCTGGTCGGCAGGCTGCCCGCTGCCGTGAGGGCGTGGATGCAGTAGCTCGCCAGCTCGTCAGGTGCGACATCGTCCCGAACGTCGCCGGTCTCGACGGCGTCGGACACCAAGTCACGGATGAAGCCATTCAGCTGCTGCTGCGCCCGGGCGACGTGCTCACCCTCATGTAAGAGCGCGGCGAGTTCGCCGCTCGGGTGCGCGTGTTGAATGAGCGCGTAGGCCTCGAGCACTGACGCTAGGCGCTCGTAGGCGTCGCCGGCCCCGTCGCGGAGGGCGGCGAGATGTTCGAGGTGTGCGGCGATCTGACGTTCGTGCCAGGCAACCAGGATCGCGTCGACGTCCGAGAAGTACTTGTACAGCGTGGCCCTTCCGATGCCGGTCTCCTCGGCGATCTGCGACATCGTCACGGACCGCAGTCCGCGCTTGGTCACCAGCGCTGCAGTGGCGTCCAGGGTCGCATCGCGCACCGCGCGGCGGTGCGCTTCGATGGTCTCGCTCCACAGTCTTGGCACCATTCGAGTATACGCAGCGTCGCTATCAAGACACCATGTCTTGTAAACTGAGCCATCGTGAGCACGCCGCGGTGGGTGAAGGTGTTTGGCATCATCGCCCTCGTCCTGGTCGTGGCGGTTGTCGTGTTACTCGTCACCGGCAACCACGGACCTGGTCGTCACAGCCAGGCCACCGATGCCGGTGCCTATCTGCGCGCATGATCCTGACACCGCGCCTGCGCAGGCTGGCGCTTACCGCGCACGTGGCCTCCTCGGTCGGCTGGCTCGGCGCAGTCGTTGTGCTGCTCGCTCTCGGCGTCGTCGGCTTGGCGAGCCAGGATGCTCAGACGGTGCGGGGCGCCTACCTCGTGATGGAGCCGCTCGCCTGGTTCGTGCTCGTACCTTTGGCTTTCGCCTCGCTGCTCACGGGGCTTCTCCAGTCACTGGGCACGGCATGGGGTTTGATCAGGCATTACTGGGTGCTGGCGAAACTCGTGATCAACGCCTTTGCCACCACTGTCTTGTTGATCTACCTGGAGACCTTCCGCTCCATGGCGGACGTCGCGGGAGATCCGAGCGCCGATCTCGACGCTGTGCGGAACGCGTCCCCCGTGCTCCACGCCGGCGTCGCCCTCCTGCTCTTGCTCACAGCGACGACGCTCGCGGTGTACAAGCCGCGAGGCATTACTCCGCTTGGGCGCCGCCGCCTGCACGAGGCGTCGTGACTAGATCGGCCAAAGTAGCGCTATTCCTTTCAGGCCTCTTCTTCGGCGGCGCAGTCGATCACGCGATCCTCGGACTTCGCGGGGCAACACGAACGCCGTACGGCGTGAAAACGACTGTGCGGGGGAACTGGGCATTCGCTGCGGCGGATGCCGCGCTCGCGGCCGGCTTGTACGCGGTGCACCGCCGAGCTGCGTGATCCTGCACAAGACTGGAAGGGCGCCTGGTGAGGCGCCCTTCCTTCCAATCGAGTTTCAGCGAGCTAGCCCGCTGACTTATCGAGGCGGCCGGCGTCGCCGAGGTTCGAGTTCCCTTCAAGGAACGAGAGGCTCGACACCTCGTTTGCGCGCGGGCCGGTGTACCGAAGCACGTACAGCCCGTTCCGGATGTCCACGACGTAGATCAGGCCGTTGCGGACGATCGGGAAGCTCCACATCACGACCTTGTTCGGGCCGCGGCTCAGCGCCGGGTCCTCGTTGGCCACAGCCGCCAGCGGGGTGGGCGAGAACCACCCTGTCTGCACCGGATGACCAGGATCCGAGACGTCGATGGCCTGCTCACCGCCGGAGTGCCACGAGTCGAGGATGAGGTTCCGCGTCACCGTCGGGTTGTGCGAAGAGTACGAGTTGAACTCATTCTCGCCCGGCGCCGGCGTGTACGCGGTTGTGTTCTGGAGGATCTTGTACTCGCCGAGGATGTGCGGGCGCCGCGGCTCCGCCACATTCCACATCCGCGCCCAGCCCCACGGCCAACCGAACGAGTCCACGGTGAAGGTTCCGTAGACCTCGTCGATCGTCAGTGCGAAGGGCCGGCCGGGCAGCGGCACTGCGGAGTGACTTTCGGCGCAACCGGCCGGGGTATGTCCCTCGCAGTGCGGTCCGGTACCCCACGTCGGGAACGGCGCCGACGTCAGCAGGTCGTCGCTGAGATCCTCCACGGTGCCTGCGGGGATCTGGTTGTTCGCGACCTTGCTGGTGTCGAGGACGGCGAAACCGCCTCGCAGATAGGCGAGGTAGGTCCTCGTCCCGTCGAACGACGGTGTCATCGAGTGCAACGCGAGGTCGAAGTCGTAGTTGGCGGCGTTCGCCGCGCCCGGGAAGAACTGATTCCAGTTTCCCTTGGCGATTTCTGTGAAGACGCCGTCGCGGGCACGGCTGATATCCGTGATCACGAGGTTCGCGACACCCGGATTCACCGAGCTCGTAGGTGTCGACAGCCAGAGCAGCGCGCGGCTGGGGTTCTTCGGGTCGAGCCAGAGGTACATCTCGTGCGGCTTGCGTGACGGGACGTACGTGGACAGAAGCGTCGGGTGAACCGGATCGGTCAGGTCGAAGAACCTGATCCTGAACGTGTCCGCGCTCGGCGGGCACGCGTGGATGACCGAGCTGCAGCGGAAGTACATGATCATCAGCAGCTTCTGGGCCGGCCAGACACGGAGCTCGCGGGACGTCTGCCCCTCATTCGCGCCGGTGACGAACTCCTGTCCGAACTCACCCACGACGGTCGGGCTCGCCGGGTCGGCGACGTCGACGACGAGGACGCCGGGGTTCGGATGCGGACACGAATCGATTCCGGTCGTGTCCCGCCGAGGGTCACCGACGCCACATCGGCTGGACCCGTCAGTCCGGCTACCGACGTAGATGAAGTGGTCGTAGTTGGCAAGTGCGGCGTTCATCCCCCGTGCAAACAGCGGATTGGCGCCGACGAGCTGGAAGTTGAGCGATGTGCCGGGTGTTCCGCCTCCTGCTCCCACCCCGACGTCGCCGTTGGCTCCGGCGGCGAGTCCGAGCATGAGCGCGAGCAAGGCAAACCCGGCGAGGAACGGTCGTCTCATGTTTCCCCCCTGCCGTTGACTCCGGAATTGTTACGCACGGGAGGCGTACTTCGGTTTGGTTAACCCTTAGTGATGCGCGTGCACGACCGCATGCCCGCGACCGCGGGCAATTAACCAGCGGTTTGCCGGAAATGCTGCCACCCACGCGACGGTGAGCGCGAACGCGAGACTCCCCCAGAACAGCGCGTCGCCAAGACCGGCGTCCATCGCGCCGGGGATCACCAGGACAACGGCGTTATCGACGATCTCCATGATCGTGATCGAGATCGTGTCCGCCGCGAAGGCGAGGCCGAGCGCAACGCCTAACGAGATGCCGCTCCGAAGCAGCGGGCCGAGGGTGAAGGCGTAACCGAACAGGTAGGCAAGCGCAACGGCGATGGCGACGGTCGCGAAGTTCCCCCAGCCGAGCGCTGTTCCGATCACAAAACCGAGGACCTCCCCGATCGCGCAGCCCGTCAGGCAGTGCGTCGTCGCGCTTGCGGCGACGCGATTCAGCGATTGCTCGGCGTGCACGACCCGCAGCGTAGAGCGTGGACCGCTCGACCCGCGGTCGCCGTATAGAGAGCAGTGGATCGCCGCGCCTTCATCGTCGGCGCCGCGTCGCTCGTGGTCGCGCCACGCGGCCTCGCGCGCCTCGGTGCCGGGCGCGATCTCGCGCTCGTGACCGCGGACGAGGAGGCGCGCCTGGTCGCGGTCGAACTCGCGAGTGGCCGCGTCTGCCGCTACGTGCGGACGCTCGCGAAGCCTCGCAGCATCGAGGCGGTGGGCGACGTCGCCGTCGTCGCGCATTCCGAGCTCGGCGCGATCACGCTCGTCCGGGCGTCCACGCTCGGGGTGGCCCACGTCCTGCGTGGGTTCGGCGAGCCCCGCTACACGGCCGGCCATCCGGATGGGCGCCATGCCTACGTGACCGACGCCGAGCGCGGCGAGGTCGTCGTCCTCGACGTCCTCCGCGGCCTCGTCGTCGGTCGCGGCCGGGTCGGCCGGCGCGCACGGCACATCACCATCGATCCGACCGGTCGCCGGCTCTGGGTCGCGCTCGGATCGAAGGCCACTCATGTGGCGATCGTCGACATCTCCCGGCGGGTTCGTCCGCGCCTCGTCGGACTTTTCAGGCCGCCGTTCCTCGCCCACGACGTCGCCTGGGCGCCCGACGGCGGCCGCGTGTGGGTGAGCTCAGGCGATCGCAGCGAGCTCGCCGTCTACGACCCGCGAGCGCGCCGGATCCTCTCCCGGCCTTCGGGTGACTTCCCGCCCCAGCACGTCTCGTTCCGGGGACGGCGGGCCTACGTCACGAGCGGCTGGAGCGGGACGCTCCGAGTCCATCGAGCCGACGGACGCCTACTCGGGAGAACGGTCGTCCCCGTCGGCTCCTACAACGTGCAGCAGGCCGACGGCTGGGTCGTGACGCCCGGGCTCGGGCGTGGAAGCCTCTGGGTCCTCGACGCCCGGGGCGCTGTGCTCCGGCGACTGCAGGTCGCGCGCTCGTCGCACGACGCCTGCATCGTTCGTCAATTCGCGTAGAGCTCCTCGATCTCGCGCGCGAAATGCTCCTCGCAGACGCGGCGCTTCAGCTTCATCGTCGGCGTCACCTCGCCTTCCTCGGCGGAAAAGTCGCGCGGGAGGATCGCGAAGCGCTTGATCTGCTCGAATCGGGAGCGGTCCTTGTTGACGCCGTCGACCACCTTCTGCACGAGCGCGCTGGGGTCCCCATTCGTCTTCGCGAGCTCGGCTTCGTCGAGCGTGATCAGCGCCGTCACGTACGGCCGGCGGTCTCCGATGACGAGGGCCTGGGAGATGTAGCGCGACTGTTTGAGCGCGTTCTCGAGATTCTGGGGCGCGAGGTTCTTGCCCCCGGCGGTGACGATGATGTCCTTCTTGCGGTCGGTGATCGTGATGAACCCGTCCGGGTCGATCTCGCCGACGTCGCCCGAACGCAGCCAGCCGTCGTCGCCGAGGACCTCGCGCGTCGCCTGCTCGTCCTTGTAGTAGCCGGCGAAGATGGTCTCGCTGCGGATCAGGATCTCGCCGTCGGCGTCCGTCTTGACGTCGAAGCCGGGCATGGGCGGCCCGACGGTGCCGAAGCGAACTCGTTCAGGCCGGTTCACGGCCGCGGCAGTGGTGCACTCGGTGAGGCCCCAGCCCTCGAGAATGAGCAGGTCGAGCGAGTGGAAGAACTCGGCGATCTCCTTGGCGAGCGGCGCGCCGCCCGAGATCCCGATCCGGAACCGGCCGCCGAGCCGTTTCTTCACCTTCGAGTACACGAGCCGGTCGGCGAGCCGATGGCGGATCCAGAGCCAGAGCGGAAGGCGCTCGTTCCGCAGCCGTCGCCCGCTCACGTCCCTGCCGACGGCGAGCGCCCAGTCGATCAACCGTCGCCGGAGGCCCGTCGCCTCGTCGAAGGCCGACCCGACGGCGGTGTGCATCTTCTCGTAGACCCGCGGAACGCTCGGAAGCAGCGTCGGCCGCACCTGGGGCAGCTTCTCCGCGACGGCGTAGGGATCGGGGCAGAAAGCGATCGTGAAGCCGGAGAACGCCCCCCAGAGCGACATCAACCGCCCGAAGTTGTGTGCAAGCGGGAGGTAGAGGAGCATCACGTCGTTGTCGTACGCGAGCCCCTCGATCTGCTCGATGCACGACGTCATGACGTAGTAGTTGCGGTGGCGGATCATGCACCCCTTGGGCGGCCCGGTCGTCCCCGAGGTGTAGATGTAGGTGTAGAGATCCTCCTCGTCGATGTCGCTGACCCGCCGCTCGAGCGCATCCGGATGCGCGCGCGCGAACTCGCGGCCCTCGGAGCGCAGAACGTCGAGCTCCGCGAACGTGAGGACGTGCGGGAGCGCGGGCACCTTCGCGCGCTGCTCTTCGTCCTCCGCCAGTACGCCGATCGCGTCCGAATGCTCGAGGACGTAGGCGGTGTCGCGAGGAGACGAGATCGGGTAGACCGGCGCGGTAATCCCGCCCACGTGGGCGAGCGCCAAGTCGAACAGCGTCCATTCCAGATTGGTGCGCGCGAGGATCCCGAAGGCGTCGCCCTTACGGATCCCGCGCGCGAGCAGGCCGTTGGCGAGCTCCTCGACGGCGCGGGCGGCCTCCTGCCAGGAGATCTCGCGCCACTCGCCGTTCTTCTCGGCCAGATAGGCCGGAAACTGCCGGTCGGCCGCGACCGCGTCGCGCCAAAGCTGCGGGATCGTCCTGGGCATCGCGACGAATCAGACTAACCGCCCAATTCGGGGCAGGGAAGCGCTGGGAAGCGGCGAAAACGCCTGTCCCTCTAGACTTTTAGGAGCCCCATGCGAACTGTCTGGAATGGATCGATCTCGTTCGGCCTGGTCAGCATCCCGGTCGGGATGGCCCTGGCGACGAAGCCGGCGGCCCGCGAATCGGACGTCTCGTTCCGCATGCTCCATCGCGACTGCCTCACGCCGATCAAGAACAAGCGCTGGTGCCCGAAGCACGACCGCGAGGTCTCGAACGACGAGATCGTCAAGGGCTGGGAGGTTTCGAAGGGCCAGTTCGTGACGGTGGAGGACGAAGAGCTCGAGGCGCTGCAGACCGCAGATGACTCCCGTTCGATCGACATCACGCGCTTCGTCGAGCTCGGGCAGGTCGATCCGATCTACTTCGACCGGACCTACTTCCTCACACCCGGCGACGCGGCGGCGGCCCGCAGGCCGTACGTCCTGCTGCTCGAGGCGATGAAGGAGACGGAGATGGCGGCGGTAGGCCACTTCGTGCGACAGGGCGCCGAGCACTTCTGCCTGCTCCGCCCGAAGGGCAACGCACTCGTGCTGGAGACCGTGTTCCTCGCCGAGGACGTCCGTTCCGAGGCCGAGATCGAAGAGGCCGTCGAGGAGGTCGACGTCAAGGACTCAGAGCTCGAGCTCGCACGGCAGGTGATCAACAGCCTTGCGGGCGACTTCGAACCGGAAGAGCTCACGAGCGAGTACCGGAGCCAGCTGCGTGCGATGCTCGAGGCGAAGCTCGCAGGCGAGGAGATCAAGGTCCCGGAGCCCACGGCCGAGGAGCCGAAGGTCGTCGACCTGATGGAAGCGCTGAAGGCGAGCGTCGCCGAGGCGAAGGGCCAGAAGAAGGCGCCCAAGAAGGCGAAAGCCGCTCCGAAGAGCGGCTCTCGGCGCCGGCGCGAGCCGGCGCGAAAATCCGCCTGACTTGGGCGGGCCGGCCTAGGCCGCCTGCTCCTTCTGGAGCGCCGCGAGCTGAGCCTGGAACAGCGTCTTGTCGATCTTGCCCTGGTAGATCGGCACCGCTTCCTGCACGCAGAACCGGATCACCTCGTCGCGATCGATACCGAGTTCCTTCGACAGCTCCTCGGGCGTCAGGTGGTTTGCCATCTCACTCCTCTCTCGAGCAACAAAAAACCCGCTGCGCGTGGACTGCGCTCGCGGGTCAGTCGGTCACCTCGATTTTTCGTGTGGCAGGGATCAGCGGTCCTGCCCTCCGAGATCTTCCATCGGAAGAAGAATAGATCGGTTCGGTGACGGACGCAAAGCTCGAAGAGCGATTCGCAGACGTACAGGGGTGTCGCCTGCGCTACTTCGTCGGTGGGGACGGCCCACCGCTCCTCCTGATCCACGGCCTGGGCGGATCCGCGGCCAACTGGGTGGAGCTCACGCCGAGGCTCGCAGGCTCGTTCCGCCTACTCGTGCCCGAGTTGCCCGGCCACGGGGGATCGGCCGCGCTTGCCGAGAAGCCGACGCTGACGGACTACGCCGAGCGCGTAGCGCAGCTGGCCGAGCAGGAGGGATTCCTGCCTGGAGATGTCGTCGGCCACTCGTTCGGCGGCCTCGTCGCGCTTCGCCTGGCGCTGCTTCGGGCCGGCGCCGTACACAGGCTGGTGCTGGCGGGCGCCGCCGGGATCTCCTCCACGCGGCGGCGGGCCCGTTTCGCCCTGCGCGTGCTCGCCGTGGTCAAACCCGCCAGGCACGCGGCGCGCTACCGGCGCGCCGTCGCTCGCAGCGACCCTCTGCGCTATGCCGTTTTCGGCCGCTGGGGCGCCGCGGATCCGCCTGCCCTGAGTGCGCGGGCGGTCGAAGGCTTTCTCGCCGGCCCGCTGCTGCACACCGACACGGCGAGCGCCGCGCAGGCGCTCGTCGCCGACGACCCGCGCTCGGAGCTCGAGGAGCTCCGGTGCCCATGCCTGTTGCTCTGGGGCTCGCGCGACAACCAACTCCCCATCGACGACGCTTTCGATTACGCGCGGCGGCTGCGGGCGGAGCTCCGCGCGATCGCCGATTGCGGCCACCTTCTGATCGGCGAACGCCCCGATGCCTGCGCGGCCGCGATCACCGAATTCCTTGGATAACCTTGAAGCATCGGGGTGTGGCGCAGCCTGGTAGCGCGCTCCGTTCGGGTCGGAGAGGTCCCCAGTTCAAATCTGGGCACCCCGATTTGAACGTGGGGGAACCCCTGGTTCCCCCACGAGCCCGAAGGCTCTCGGCCGGCAAAGCCAGCCTTCGCCGGCGAATCGTTGCTTCGATTCGAGCGTCTCAGGGCCGGCGTCTCAGCAGGCTCCGCAGCCACTCAAGCAGGGAAGGCCCAGCGGCGCGCTTGAGCGCCGCCTGTCGGGCCGCCTGCCGCTTGACCCAGGCCCGGTGTCGCATGCCTCTGGTCGAAAGGCTCGGCTTCCAGTAAACCGGCGTCATCACTGCGAATCCTGGTGCACGACCATCGTGCACAGATTCTCGACGTAGTCCAGCCCTCCCGCCTCCGCGATCCGCCGTGCTTCGTCGGAGCGGATACCCAGCTGCAGCCACAGCGCCTTCGCGCCCACAGCGACCGCCTCGCGGGCGTGCGCGGGTGTGTGCTCCGGCCGTCGGAAGACGTCGACGAGGTCGATCGGTTCGTCGATCTCCTCGAGGCTCGCCACGCACGGAATGCCCAGCACGTCGTCGCAGTCGAGCGGCCGCACGGGAATCACCCGGTACCCCGCGCGGAGGAGGTAACGCATGACTCCGTGGCTCGCCTTGGACGGATTCGGGGACGCGCCGACGACGGCGATCGTCTTCGACTCGGCGAGGATCTGCTCGGGCGTCCGCACTAGTCGACCTCGCGAAGCCAGGGACGAGTCAGGACGAGCGCGAACATCGCTGCAGAGGTCAACGCGCCGACCGCGATGATCGTTCCGGGGGGAGCGACGCCCGACAGGGCGCCCGCGATCGCCAGCCCGATCGGCGTCAGGCCGAACGAGCCGAAGAAGTCGAGGCTGACGAGCCGCCCGAGCAGATGCTCCGGCACGAGCTCCTGGAGCATCGTCTCCCAGACCGCGACCGCAAACCCGATGCAAAAGCCGCGCACGACGGCGAATACGCCGGCGAGCGAATACCACGGCGAGAGGGCGACGCCGGCGATCGCGAGGCTGTTCAGGAGCCAAAACCAGTACGAGACGACTCCGCGCTTCTTCCGCGGCTGAAGATGGCCGAACGACAGCGTGCCGATGATCGTGCCTGCGCCGACGAAGGTGGTGAGCAGGCCGTAGGCGCCGACGCCGCGGTTGAAGTGCTCGTGGACGAGCTGCGGCAAAAGAACCTGCTGCGGCGCGAACTGGAGCATCAGCACCACGGCGAAGAGCGCGATCGTCACCCAGATCCAGGGGATGCGGCGTGCATAACGGAATCCCTCGGCGATCCCGCTCAGGGTTCCCTCGTCGGTCGCGGCGGCGACCACGCGCGGTCTCGCCATCCACATCAACACCGCGGAGAGGACGAACGTCAGCGCGTCGATCGCGAACACCCAGGCGGAGCCGGCGCCGTGGTAGATGAAGGCCGCCAGCGACGGGGCGACGAGCAAGCTGCCCCAGCGCGCCACCCCCATGAGCGTGTTGGCCGAGGGGAGGCTCCCCTGCTCGACGACGAGCGGGATGATGCCGCCGACGGCCGGATAGAAGAACCCGTCGCCGAGACCGGTGAGGGCGGCGAGCACGATCAGCGAGGTCAGGCTGAGGTGGCCGGTGGCGTCGAGCAGTGCGAGCGTCCCGACGGATACGAATCGCCACACGTCCGAGACGATCATCAGCGTCCGGCGCTCGTAGCGGTCGGCGAGCGCGCCGCCGATCAGGAGCGTCGTGAGCAGAGCCACGCCCTGAATCGACAGGACCAGGCCGAGCTTGCCGGAGCCGGCGAGGGTGAACGTCCGCCAGCCGAGCGCAGTCAGGAACGCGACGTCGCCGATGAGCGACACGAGCTGGCCGCTCCAGAGCAACCGGAAATCTCGGTGGCGAAGCGCCTCGAACGCGCGAAAACGCCCGGCTCCCTCGGAGATGCCTGCCACGGCTCAAAGCTATCCTCATTGGCATGGCCGACCTTCTTCGCGTCGCCTGCGTGCAGCTCACGAGCCGCGACGACAAGGCCGCGAATATCGAGAAGACCGAGTGGCTCGTGGCGCGCGCGGCCGCCACGGGCGCCGACGTCGTCGTCCTACCGGAGAAGTGGAACGCGATCGGCGACGCAGAGACGCTCCATGCGAACGCCGAGCTGCTCGAGGGTGGCGAATCGGTCGAGGCGATGGCCCGTTGGGCGCGCGGCCATGGCATCACGCTCGTCGGCGGCTCGATCACGGAGCGCCGCGAGGGCCGCGAGAAGCTCTCGAACACCAGCATCGTCTTCGACCCCGACGGTGAGGTGATCGGGATCTACCGGAAGATCCACATGTTCGACGTCGAGGTCGGCGGCCTCGTCTACCGCGAATCGGAGGCGGAAGAGCCCGGCGAGGAGCCGGTGGTCGTGCACGGCGAAGGCTGGCCGATCGGCCTCTCGGTCTGCTACGACCTTCGCTTCCCCGAGCTGTACCGGATCCTCGCGCTCGAAGGGGCCGAGCTGGTGACGGTGCCGGCGCACTTCACGCTGTTCACTGGAAAAGACCACTGGCACGTCCTCCTGCGGGCCCGGGCGGTCGAGAACCAGTGCTACGTGGCCGCCGCGGCGCAGATCGGCGAGACGCGGCCGGGTCGGCCGAGCTACGGACGCTCATTGATCGCCGACCCGTGGGGAATCGTGGTCGCAGAGGCGCAGGACGAGGAGACCGTGATCTCCGCCGAGCTCGACCGGGCGCACCTGCAGGAGATCCGCGAGAAGCTGCCCTCGCTTGCGAACCGTCAGCCCGGCGCCTATCGGTGGCCGACGCCGGCCTGACGCGCGAAGACTGGCTCGAGCGCGTTCCCGACCTCGTCGAAGCGTGTCGCGAGGAGTGGGGGCTGACGCTCGGGGAGCCCTACGCGGGCGCGAACGTTTCGGTCGTGATCCCGGCGGGAGACGCCGTCCTGAAGGTCCAGTACCCCCACCGCGAGTCGGAGCACGAAGCTGCCGCGCTCGAGCGCTGGAACGGCGACGGCGCCGTGCGCCTGCTCGCACACGATCCGGAGCGGCATGCACTCCTGATTGAGCGCTGCAAGCCGGGGACTCACCTGGCAGCCGCGCTCAAACCACAAGAGGCTCTGGGCGTGCTGATCGAGCTCCTGCCGCGCCTCTGGAAGCCGGCGGGCGGCGAGTTCCGACCGCTCGAGGAGGAGGCGGGCTGGTGGCTCGAGTCGAGCGCCGACTGGCCGGTCGACGAGCAACTCCGCGAGGCGGCCGAGCAAGCCCTGCGCGACCTTGCTTCGACGCAGGGCGAGCAGGTGCTCGTGCACCAGGATCTGCACGGCGACAACGTGCTTTCTGCGCAGCGGGAGCCCTGGCTCACGATCGACCCCAAGCCGCTCGCAGGCGAGCGGGAGTTCGGCCTCGCCTCGATCATCCGGTCCTTCGAGTTCGGTCACAGCCGCGACGAGGTCGTGGGCCGGCTCGACCGCCTTAGCTCGGAGCTCGGTCTCGACCGCGACCGTGCGCAACGCTGGGCGATCGCCCAGACCGTCGCCTGGACGTCCGACAGCGCGTACGCGAACACCCATATCGAAACCGCGCATTGGCTGCTACAAGCTGAATGATGGAGCTACGCGGCGTCCTCTTCGACGTGGACTTCACGCTGGCCAAGCCGGGGCCGGACCTTGGTCCGGAGGGCTACCAGCGGCTCGGGCGGCGCTTCGGGCTCGAGCTCGACGCCGAGCGCTACGCGGAGGCGCGAAAACAGGCGATCGCGACGCTCGAAAAGCACCCAGAGCTCGACCACGACGAGGAGGTCTGGGTCGTCTTCACGGAACAGATCATCCGGGGCATGGGCGGCGACTCCGACCGGGCCTATCCGTGCGCGGTCGAGATGACGCGCGCCTGGGAGCACGCGCACAACTTCGAGCTCTACGAGGACACGCTCCCGACCCTGGAGGAGCTGCGCCGGCACGAGCTCAAGCTCGGGCTCGTTTCCAACACCGGCCGGGATCTCGACTCATTCGTGAAGCACCACGGGCTCGACGTCGACGCGGTCGTCGCCTCGGGCACCCACGGGAAGATCAAGCCGCATCCGACGATCTTCCAGACGGCGCTCGACCAGCTCGGGATCGCCGCTTCCGAGGCGGTGATGGTCGGGGACTCGATCGAGGACGACATCGACGGCGCGCGGGCCCTCGGCATGCGCGGCTTCCTCGTCGACCGCGAGAACCGGTACCCCGATGTCGAGGGACGGCTACCCGATCTGCGTGCTCTTCCCGCCGCGCTCGGGCTAGGCGCGGCTTAACTACTCACGTACGGTTCAGCGATGGCCACGACCAGGCCGGCCGCAAAGGTCGTCCCGTTCGCGTCTGTCGAGAGCAGTCTCCTGTGGAAGCTGGGGCTCGGCGCCTTCGGCCTCGCCTTCTCGATCACGACCACGGCGGCGTACCTGCCGCCGCTCCTCAACCGCTTCACCGAGTCGGGCGGATTGATCGGCTTGATCCTCGGCGCGGAGGGCGTGTTCGCACTCGCGCTCTCGCCGATCGTCGGCCCCTGGAGCGACGCCTTCCAGACGCCGCTCGGCCGCCGGCGGCCGTTCATGCTCGTCGCGCTCGGCCCGATGGGCTTCTGCCTGCTGCTGATGCCGCTCATGCCGAACCTCTGGACGACGACGGTGATCGTCCTGTCGTTCTTCTTCGCGTACTACCTCTACGAGCCGCCGTACCGCGGCCTGTACCCGGATCTCCTGCCGGAGCGCGTCTACGGACGCTCGCAGAGTGTCCAGCACATCCTCCGTGGGATCGCGATCGGGGTTGCGCTGGTCGGCGGAGGCCTGCTGTTCAAGCTTTGGCGCCCGGCGCCCTTCCTGCTTGCGTCGGTCCTGACGACCACGGCGTGCGGCCTCGCGATCTGGCTCGTCCGGGAGGACAGCGGGCGGCAGAAGCGCGTCTTCGAAGGCTTCGCGACCTACATCAAGCGGAGCTGGGATATCTTCTGGCACGAGGGCGACGTTCGGCGCTTCCTACTGGCGAACGCGGCGTGGGAGGGAACGTTCGCCGCGGCCCGGACCTTCGTCGTCCTCTACATCATCGACGGGCTCAACCAGTCGAAGGTGATGTCGTCCGCCGTGCTCGGCGCGGTGGCGACGGGGTACGTGATCGCGGCGGTGTTCGCGGGGCGGCTCGGCGACCGCTTCGGTCTCGCGCGCGTGATCTTCTTCGCGTCGTTCGTCTACGGCGGCGGGTTCCTCGTTGGCGGCCTCGCGCAGACTTGGCACGACTGGTACTTCGCACTGATCGTCCCGGTCGCGGTCGCCGGTGGAACCGTGATGACCCTCGCGTGGGGGCTCCTCTACAAGCTCGTCCCGGCACAGCATCGCGGCGCAGCTTCCGGGCTGGCGACGACGACGAAGGGAATCGGCCTGATCATCGGCGCGCCGCTGGCCGGCCTTGCGATCGACCTCGCCCGTCCGTATTTCGAGTCGACCGAGGGCTACCAGGTGCTCTGGCCGATCTGCGGCCTGCCGATTCTCGCGGCCATCCCTCTGCTCGTCCGGCTGATCGAGGTGGAGCCGAAGACGGCTACCGACATGCCGGAACTCCCGGCCGTCTGAGCCCGAAGCCCCAGATCCGGCCCTCCACCGCGTAGAAGTCGGTCACCGCTCCCGGTGTCCGGTACGCGAACGTCTCGTAGCCGCGGCACAGGACGTGTTTCAGCGGCTTGTAGCGGGCTCGCAGACGACTGAGGTCTTCGCCCATCAGCAGCCCGCTGCGCTCGCGCCAGCGGCTCGGCTGCCAGAGGGTGAACACCGCCGCGACGCGTCCGCTGCGAAAAGCGACGCCGGCGCCCTTCTCGGTGAACGGCGCGTAGTTGTAGTACCAGGTGCGGTCGGGGCAGCCTTGGCAGACGCCGTGGTTCGACCCCCAGCGCTTCGTCACCTGAGCCGGTGTCATCCCCAGCCTGAGACCTCCGAGGCTCTTGCCGACGACGAGCACGCCCGCGTGCGGGAACGAGCCGGCTACGGCCAACGCGGCCAAAGGGGTAGCCAGGAGGCGCATCGACGCCCTATCCTGGCCGAAATGGCCGTCTGCCGCTCCTGCCGCAGCGAGCTGCCGCCCGACGCCCGTTTCTGTCCTTCCTGCGGTGTCGCGGTCGAGGCGCCGCCGGGGACGGAAGAGCGCAAGGTGGTCAGCGTGCTGTTCGCCGACCTCGTCGATTCGACCGAGCGGGGAGACCGGCAGGACCCGGAAGACACGCGCGCGACGCTTCGCCTCCTGCACACTCGCCTGCGCGAAGAGCTGGAGCGCTTCGGGGGCACGATGGAGAAGTTCATCGGCGACGCCGCGATGGCGCTGTTCGGGGCTCCGGTCGCCCACGAGGACGACGCCGAGCGCGCGGTGCGGGCCGCACTCGCGGTCCAGGAGGCCGCCAGCGCCCTCGAAGACGAGTTTCGCTTCCGGATCGGGGTCGCGACCGGCGAGGCGGTGGTCGACCTCACCGCCAGGCCGCGAGAGGGAGAAGGGATGGCGGCCGGGGACATCATGAACACCGCCTTCCGCATCGCAGAGGCTGCGCCGCCCGAGGGGATCTTCGTCGACGACACGACCTACTGGGCGACGCGCGACAGCGTCGAATACACCGAGGTCGAGCCGGTGACCGCCAAGGGGAAGGCCGAGCCGCTCCAGGTCTGGCGGGTGGTCGGGGCGAGGGACGCCGGCCGGAGGCTCCCGACCCCCTTCGTCGGCCGGCGCGCCGAGATCGAGCAGCTGCTCGCGGCCCTCGAGCGTGCGGAGAAGGAGCAAGCGCCGAGCCTCGTGACGATCGTCGGGGTCCCAGGAATCGGCAAGACGAGGCTGGTGTCCGAGCTCGCCGATCTGGTCGCGGCGAGGGAGCCGGAGCCGCTGTGGCTCCAGGGCCGCGCGCTCTCTTACGGCGAGGAGACCGCCTTCTGGGCGCTGGGCGAGATGGTTCGCACCCTCGCCGGGATCCTGCGCACGGATGCGCCCGAAGCGACCGACGAGAAGCTGAGGCGCGTGCTCGAGGCTGCGCTGCCCGACGAGACGGAAGCGGACCGGGCCGGCGACTACCTTCGTCCCCTGGTGGGGCTGGCCGCTTCCAGCCATCTCAGAGGCAACCGCCGCAGCGAGGCCTTCGCGGCCTGGCGTCGGTTCCTCGAAGGGCTCGCCAGGGACCGTCCGGCCGTGCTCGTGTTCGAGGACCTGCATTGGGCCGACGAGGGCCTGCTCGAGTTCGTCGACCACCTGGCGGGACGGTCGACCGTCGCGCCGCTGGTCTTGATCTGTACCGCTCGGCGCGAGCTGCTCGACCGTCATCCGGGCTGGGGCGGAGGGCATGCCGGCTCGGAGCTGATCGAGCTGGCGCCGCTTTCCAGTGCCCAGACCGTCGAGCTCGCGGCCGGCCTCCTCGGCCAGGACCGCATCCCCGGTGCGGTCGAGGCGGCGCTGACCTCCCGCGCCGAGGGCAACGCGCTGTACGCGGAAGAGTTCGCGCGGATGCTGGTCGACCGCGGGCTGCTGCGGCGATCCACGGAGGGGTGGGAGCTCGAGCACGAGCAGCTTCCGGTGCCCGAGTCCGTGCAGGCGATCATCGCCGCGCGCATCGACGCGCTACCCGCGGACGAGAAGTCCTTGCTGCAGGAGGCGGCTGTCGTCGGGCGCGCGTGCTGGGTCGGCGCGCTCGAGGCGCTGAACGGACTTCCGCGTTACGTCCTGGACGAGCGGCTGCGTGCGCTCGACCGCAAAGAGTTCCTGCGCCGCGAGCCGCGCTCGGCGGTGGCCGAGGAGACCCAGTACGCCTTCCGCCACGTGCTCGTCCGCGATGTCGCGTACTCACAGATCCCTCGACTGCGGCGCGCCGAGGCGCACCGGGCGGCAGCCGAATGGATCGAAGCGCTCGCGCCGGAGCGCGAGGATCAGATCGACCTGCTGGCGCACCACTACCTGAGCGCCCTGGAGCTCGCGCATGCGGCCGGGGTGGGAAGCGAAGAGCTCGCGGAACGCGCGCGGCTCGCGCTCCGGGACGCAGGCGACCGCGCCACGGAGCTGAACGCCTTCGGGTCGGCCGCGCGGCTGTACGACGAGGCCCTCCGGCTCTGGCCCGAGATCGACGAGGACTACGCGCAGGTTCGGTTCTGTCTCGGCAAGGCGCTCTTCCAGCTCGGGACGGGCGCGGACACGCTCGCGGCCGCGCGGGTGGAGCTCCTCGAGCGAGGAGATACGGCGAGCGCCGCGGAGGCAGAGGCGCTCCTCGGCGTCCTGGTGCACCGGGAGGGGCGCTCGGAGGAGGCGCTCGAGCACGTGGAGCAAGCCGTCTCGCTGCTCGAGGCCGAGCCGGTCTCCACCGCGAAGGCGCAGGTCCTGGCGATGCTGGCTGGCGTCCTGCTCGATGAGAAGCTGGCGCGTGACGCGCTGGTGATGGCAGAAGAACTGGAAGCCGACGAGCTCACGGCCCATGCCCTCTCGACGCTCGGCTTCGCCCGGGGAACGTCAGGCGACTTCGGCGGGCTCGAGGATCTCGAGCGCGCCGTCGAGGTTGCGCCGGCGGATTCCTTCGAGCACATCCGCGCGCTCTCGCTGCTCGCGTCGCTGCTCGCCCACAAAGGCGAGCTGGCTCGCAGCGTGGCGCTGAGCCAGGAAGCCCTCGACGCGGCGGCGAAGTTCGGGAGCCCGACGGTGATCCGCTTTCTCGAGGCCGAGCGTGTGGCGGGCGCATACTGGAACGGCCAGTGGCAAGCAGCGCTCGAGCTGGCCGACGATTTCGCCGACGCCGCCGACGCCGGCCTGCGGCACTACGGCGAGATCCTCTGTCGCCAGGTCCGCGCGCAGATCAGGCTGGCGAGAGGCGACGTCGACGGTGCACTCGAGGACGCGGAGAAAGGGCTCGCTGCGGCCAGGACGACGGCCGACCCGCAGAGCCTGTTTCCCGCGCTCGCGGTCCAGGCATGGGTGCTCTGCCGGGCGGGACGGAGGGACGAGGCCGGAAGCGTCGTCGACGAGCTCCTCGAAGGCTTCGCAGGGAGCTCGGGCACAGCGACCTTCTGGTTCGCCGATCTCGCCGTCGTGCTCGCCGCGCTCGATCGTACGGACGAGCTTCGCGTGCTCGAGCAGCAGGCATCCGGGCGCACGGGGTGGCTTGAGGCCGCGCTCGCGTACGCCGCCGATCCAAGCGCCGCCGCCGAGCTCTACGCGACCATCGGGACGCGGCCCGCCGAGGCGGATGCCCGCGTGCGTGCAGCGACGCGGCTCCTCAACGCGGGCGAGCGTCAGCGCGCCGAGCAGGAGCTCGGGAAAGCGCTCGCGTTCTACCGTGACGTCGGCGCGACCGCCTACGAACTCGAAGCGCAGGCGCTCTTGGCGACCGTCTAGTCGAAGTCCTCGGCGGTGTAGAGCACCTCGACCGGTGCCCCGTCGAAGCTGTCCGACAGTCTCTGCACGACCTGGTCGAGATCCGCCGAACTTGGAATCGACGCGAGCACGTACGCCTCGCGATTCCCTTCGACAGTGAAGTAGACCTCGTGCAGGCAAGCGTCGCTCGAGCCGATGCGCTTGTATGCCTCCTTCTTGAACTTGTCCGGGCTCTCGAGCAGTTCGTGCAGGTCTTTCGACGTCCCGATCCTGAGCCATCCATTGGGCATGGCGTGATTCTAAGCGCCTGTCGGCGCGGCTTCACGGTGGACCCGCGAAAGGGCGGGCGCCCAGGCGGCGAGCGGCGAGATCTGGCCGTCGCGGCCGTTCAGCGTGCGGTACCCCAGGGCGTGCTCGGCCTGCATCAACTTGTGGATCTGGGTCGTGCCCTCGTAGATGATCGGCGCGCGCGCATTGCGAAAGTAGCGCTCGATCCCGTACTCGGCCGAGTAGCCGTAGGCGCCATGGACCTGGATCGCGAGATGCGCCGCGCGGAAGGCCGACTCGGTCGCGTGCCACTTGGCGAGTGAGGTCTCGCGCGTGTTCCGAACGCCCTCGTTCTTCATCCAGGCCGCCTGCATGACGAGCAGCTTCGACGTCTCGTAGCCGAGCACCATCTCGGCGATCATGTCCTGGACGAACTGGTACTTGCCGATCGGCTCCCCGAACGTCTGCCGCTCCCGCGCGTACTCGACCGACCGCTCCAGGCACGCGCGAATGACGCCGCACGCGCCCGCCGCGACGGTGAAGCGGCCCTGGTCGAGCCCGTACATGGCGATCTCGAAGCCCTGACCCTCCTCGCCGATGAGGTTCTCGGCCGGCACCTCGACGTTCTGGAAGAACAGCTCGCCGGTCGAGCCCGCCCAGACGCCCAGCTTGTGCTCGGTCTCCGCCGCGGTGAACCCCGGCATCCCCTTCTCGAGCACGAACGCCGAGATGCCCTTGTGCTTCGCCGACGGGTCGGTCTTCGCGAAGACGAGCGCATGGTCGGCCACCGTCGCGTACGAGATCCAGTTCTTCGACCCGTTGAGGACGTACACGTCGCCCTCGCGCCGCGCGGTCGTCTTCATCCCCGCGACGTCGGATCCGGCCGCCGGCTCGGTCAGCCCGAAACAGGCGAGCTTCTCACCGCGCGCCTGGGGCGCCAGCCAGCGCTCCTTCTGCTCCTCGGTCGCGTACCGGAGCAGCGCAAGGGAGTTGAGACCCACGTGCACGGAGACCAGCGTCCGGAAGGCTGCCTCTCCGCGCTCGATCTCCTCGCAGACGAGGGCCTCGGAGACGTAGTCGAGCCCCGCGCCGCCGTACTCCTCGGGCACGACGATCCCCAGCAGGCCGAGCTCGGCCATGCCCTCGATCACCGACCTGTCCAGGTGGTGGTTGATGTCGTTCTCGATCGCGTTCGGAAGGACACGTTCGTCCACAAACGCGCGTACTGTTTCCTGGGTGAGCCGCTGCTCGTCGGTGAGCTCGAAGTCCACGGGGCAAGTCTACGGATCGGCGGTTTACGCCTTCCTGCTCGTCGCCGGCCTAGCCGCGGACGGCGGCGGTTTTGCCGCGACGTCCTGGGGCTGGAGCGCCTTTGCGTCCGCCGTCGTCGCGGCGGTTCTCCTCGGCTTGGGGTTCACACCGCCGCCAGGTCGCCTGCCACTTGCCTTCCTAGGCCTGCTGGCGGCCTTCGTCGCTTGGATCTGGCTCTCGATCCTCTGGTCCGACGACGTGTCGGCGACGGTCCTCGATGGTGAGCGCGGGCTGGTCTACGTAACCGCCGCAACCGTCCTGCTGCTTTGGGGACGACCGTTTCCACTGGTCTACGGCGCGCTTGCCGCGATGACGGCGGTGTGCGCGTATGCCCTCGCGACTCGGATCTTCGGCGGGGCGACGTATGACGTGGCGTCCGCCGCCCAGGACGCGACCCGCCGCTTGGCGGAGCCGCTCGGTTACTCAAACGGCCTTGCCGCCTTCGCCGCCATGGGCATCGTGCTCGCGCTTGGGCTCGCCGCCACGACCCGCCGCCTCGCACTGGCTGCCCCCGTGCTCGTGCTCGTACCGACGCTGTACTTCACCTATGGGCGCGGCGCTTGGCTCGCGCTCGGGGTAGGGGTCGCGGCCGCGGGATTGACGCGTGCTCGCGCTCGTGTAGTGGCCTTTTTCGCCGTCGCCCTCGTGCTCGTCGCCTCGGTCGCGACCGTCGCCTACGGGGGACGGGTGTATCGCGCCTTCTCCACGGCCGGTCCGACGGTGAAGGCGAATCAGGGCGAGCGATTGTTGAGCGTGTCGGGGTCGAGTCGGGCTGAGTACTGGGGGGTCGCCTGGGACGACTATCGCTCGAACCTATGGCTCGGCTCTGGCTCCGGCACGTTCCAGCGCTACTGGCTCGCACACCGGGCAGATCCGCTGCCGGTCCGAGACGCTCACACGCTCGAGCTCGAGACGCTGGCCGAGCTCGGACCTGTCGGGCTCGTCTTACTGACCGCGCTTCTTGCCGTTCCGCTCGGCGCCGGCGTCCTCGCGCGTGGGCATCCCGCGGCGCCTGCCGCACTCGGTGCCTACGCCGTGTTTCTCGTCCACTCAGCACAGGACTGGGACTGGGAGCTCTCAGCGGTCACGGTCGCGGCGCTGGTTTGCGCCGCGGCTCTGCTCGCGCTTGAGGGGAGCGACGAGCCGCGTGCGCGAATCGGCCGCCTCCCGCGGTTACTCGGGATTGTCGGCTGCGCGCTGATCGGCTCAGTCGCTGTTGTCGGCTTCGTCGGCAACCACTTCATCGAGCGGGCCACAGACGCACTCGACCGCGCGAAGCCGAGCGAGGCTGCGCACGCTGCGCGGATGGCGCGAACCTGGGCGCCCTGGTCGTCCGATCCGTGGCGCCTGCTCGGCGAAGCGCAACTCGAGCAAGGGAAGGTCGGTCCGGCGCGAGCGAGCTTCCTGCACGGCCTGGCGAGGAATGACCAGGACTGGGAACTGTGGCTCGACCTCGCGCTTGTCAGTGACGGGCCGGCGCGCCGCGCAGCGCTTGCACGCGCAGCCGCGCTGAATCCGCTCGATTCTGAGGTCCGCAGGCTCCGCGCGATAATGTGAAGGCGAAGCGCAAGACGGGCATCCGGAGGACGTCTTCTGCATAGACCCTGTCCGACGTCAAAGGGGGATTGCGCATGAGAGATTTCTGGACGAGAGGCTGGACGAGAGTCCTGGCTCTCGGTGCCGCGATCGTGGCCTGTCTCGCAGTGGGAGCATCCATCGGGGGTGCGGCGATCGGCGGCTTGGCTACTGCGGCTCCCGGCAAGCTCGCAAGCGGAGCGCAAAGCATTTTTGCAGGTTCGAGCAGCTCGGCCCAGGAGCAGCAGTATCCGAAGGGGAAGACGACGATCTGCCACCACACGGGTTCGCAGAGCAACCCGTTCGTGATGATCACTGTGTCGAACCGCGCACTTCCGGCTCACGCGCGGCACGGCGACATCATTCCGGCGCCTGCGGGAGGCTGCCCAACGGCGACTCCGTCGGCCGGTCAAGCTGCCGCCGCGGCAACGGCGCAGCCCGCTCTGAAGCTCAAGAAGGTCAAGAAGGCCAAGGCGAGAATCGCCCACAAAGCCAAGAAGGCCAAGAAGGCAAACCAGAGGGCGCAGAGCAGACTGAACGCTCCAAGCGCTGAGAACGCCTCGAAGCCGGCGACGGACAAGAAGGCAAAGAAGTCCAAGCCGCAGCACGTGGCCCGGCACGGGCAGATCATGCAGAAGACAAATCGCGGCAGTAACGCCAACGGCAACCGCGGCGGCAAGAAGTAAGCCGCGGTCGTCGTCAGGATCCTCAAGATCTTCGAGAGCCCCGGCAACGCCGGGGCTCTCGCCGTCTGTAGGTTCCGCTCATGACCTATGAGCGCCTCGCCGGGCGGCCGCTCGAGGTCGACGGGTACGCGCTCGAGCGCCTCGAGGCGGACGTGACACGCGATTTCACCCGCGTCACGACGCTCGTGCGCCTGCGGGGCGGCGGTCATGAAGGAGCCGGGGAGGACGTCACTTGGTACACGGAGGCGCATGACCGCGAGCAGACGGCCGGCCCCGTGCTCCCGCTGGCCGGCACCTGGACGCTCGAGTCGTTCTCCGCCGCGCTCGAGATCGAAGAGCCCTGGCGTCGCTGGGCCTACGAGAGCGCCGCGCTCGACCTCGCCCTGCGCCAGGCCGGAGTTTCCCTCGCCGACGCGCTCGACCGCGAGCCGCGCCCGGTCACATTCGTCGTCTCGCCCGGTCTCGGCGACCCGCCGTCGGCGGAGCCGCTCCGGCGCCGGCTCGAGCTCTACCCAGGCCTTCGCTTCAAACTCGATCCCTCGAGCGACTGGACGGACGAGCTGGTCGCGGAGCTGGCGTCCACGGGTGCCGTCGACACCGTCGACCTGAAGGCCTACTACCGCGACCCGGCCGTCGACCCGCCCGCCGACGTGGAGCTCTACCGCCGCGTCGCCGAGGGATTCCGGGAGGCGTGGATCGAGGATCCGGCGCTCACCGCCGACACCGAGCCGGTGCTTGAGCCCCACCGCGACCGGATCACGTGGGACGCGCCGATCCACTCGATCGACGACGTCGAGACCCTCTCGTTCCCGCCGCGAACGCTGAACGTCAAGCCGTCGCGCTTCGGCTTCCTCCGGCAACTGCTCGACTTCTACGACTACGCGGAGGAGCGCGGAATCGCGCTTTACGGCGGCGGGATGTTCGAGCTCGGCCCGGGGCGCGGCCAGATCCAGTACCTCGCTTCGCTGTTTCATCCCGCCGGGCCGAACGACGTCGCGCCGAGCGCCTATAACGAGAGGGAGCCCCGGCCGGGGCTGCCCACGAGCCCCCTCGAGCCGAAGCCGGCGGCAACCGGTTTCCGGTGGGGCGAGTAAAATCGACTGACTAGTCAATCAACACATGGCGACGGCCGAGGAACAGCTTCAGACGGGCATTTCGTTCGCGCTCACGGACGAGCAGAAGGCTCTGCGCGAGCTCGCGCACGAGTTCGCCGAGAAGGAAATCCGGCCGAAGGCGGCGGAGTACGACGAGCACTCGACCCACCCCGCCGACATCATCAAAAAGGCCCACGAGGTCGGGCTGATGAACCCGCACATTCCCGAGGAGTACGGCGGGCCCGGGCTCTCCGCATTCGACGGGATGCTCGTCGGCGAGGAGCTCTGCTGGGGCTGCTCGGGAATCGCGACGTCGATCGTGGCGAACATCCTCGGACCGCTCCCCGTCCTCATCGCCGGCTCGGACGATCAGAAGCGCGAGTGGCTGACTCCGCTCCTCGACGAGCCCATCCTGTGCTCCTTCGCCCTCACGGAGCCGAACGCAGGCTCGGACGTCTCGGGGATCCAGACCACGGCGGTCCGCCATGGGGACGAGTACGTCCTCAACGGCTCGAAGATGTTCATCACGAACGCGGGCCACGCGTCGTGGTTCGTCGTGTTCGCCTCGACGGACAAGAGCAAGGGCCACCGCGGGCTCTCGGGGTTCATCGTTCCGGCCGACGCCGAGGGCGTCACGATCGAGAAGCACCTGGACAAGATGGGCCAGCGGGCGACCGACACGTCCGCGATCGCCTTTCAGGACGTGAAGGTGCCTGCCGCGAACCTGCTCGCAGAGGAGGGTGAGGGGTTCAAGATCGCGATGAAGACGCTCGACTTCACGCGACCGGGCACGGCGATCGGCGCAGTCGGCGTTGCGCGGGCGGCGTTCGAGTACTCGGTCGACTACGCGCGCCAGCGGGTCCAGTTCGGCCAGCCGATCGCAATGAACCAGGGCGTCAACTTCTTGATCGCGGACATGGCCGCCGAGATCCATGCTGCGCGCCTGCTCGCCTGGCAGGCCGCATGGCTGATCGACCAAGGCAAGCGTGCGACGCTCCAGTCGTCCTTCGCGAAGCGGTTCGCCGCGGACACCGCGATGAAGGTGACCACTGACGCGGTCCAGATCTTCGGTGGCTATGGCTACATCAAGGAGTACCCGGTCGAGAAGCTGATGCGCGACGCCAAGCTGTTCCAGATCTACGAGGGCACCTCGCAGATCCAGCGCCTGGTGATCGCGCGCGAGATTTTCCTGCCGCGTGCCGAATCATGAACGCTCTCGACCGGTCGTTTCAGACGGACGGGCCGGCAAAGCCAGCCCGTCCTGAGGTCGGCATCGCAAGCGACGCCTCGGTCCCCCGCGGCGATTGATCGAGATCGACCTGTCGGGACGGGTTGCGCTCGTCACCGGCGGGGCTCGAGGTCTCGGCCGCGCGCACGCGGAGACGCTCGCCCGTGCGGGTGCGGAGGTCGCGGTCATCGACGTGCTGGACGCGGACGGGGTGATGCATTGCGACGTCACCGACCGCGCCCAGGTCGCGTCGGCGGTCGGAGAGATCGGCCCGGTTGACATCCTGGTCGCAAACGCGGGCGCGCTCGATCACATCGCCCGCTTCGAAGACCAGCCGCCGGACCTGTGGGAGCGCGACCTGAGGGTGAACCTCACCGGCGCCTTCAACACGGCGCAGGCCGTGTGGCCCGCGATGGTCGAGCGGAGTTGGGGCCGGATCGTGACCATGGCGTCGGTCGCCGGCACGCTGGGCGGTTTCGGCCAGGCGAGCTACGCGGCGACGAAGGCTGGCCTACTCGGGCTCACGAAGACGCTTGCGCTCGAGGGCGCGCGACACGGGATCACGGCGAACGCGATCGTCGCCGGCATCGTGGCCACCGAGGCGTTCGGCCTGCTCTCCGAGGAGAACCGCGAACGGCTCGTCCGCCGGACGGCTTTGCGACGGCCCGCCGAGCCGCAGGAGGTCGCAAACGTGGTCGCCTTTCTGTGCTCGGACCTCGCCGGATACATCACCGGCGCCGAGGTGAACGTGACCGGCGGAATCGAGCTCTTCACCTTCTGAGTCGACGGTTAGACTTCCGCGCTTGCGCGTGGACGCCCACCGCTCTCGGACCCTGGCCGCTCGTCGCCGGCGAAGACAGCGGCTGTGGGTGCAGCGGACCGTGCTGCTCCTCATCGCCGTCTCCCTGGTCGCAGCGCTGCTCGGGCTCGCCTACGCGGGGTCGCCGAAGCGGCTGGCGGAGGGCGTACACATCTCAGGCCTGGATGTCGGGGGGCTGACTCCCGGCGAGGCAAAGCGGCAGCTCGAGGAGCGGAGCCGGCGCGTGGCCGACGTGCCGGTCGTCTTCGTCGCCGGCGCTCATCAGTGGAAGATCAAGTCCACGCAGCTCGGCGTCCGTCCCGACTGGGACGCGGCGGTTGAGCTCGCACGCCGGCACGGCGGCGGCTTCGGTCCGATCCGTGGGCTGCGCCGGATCGGCATGCGGGTCTTCGGCGCTGACGTCAGCCCGCCCGCGGAGGTCTACGAGGCCGCGCTCAACTACGAGCTGAACACGATGGCCCGGTCCGTCGCACAGTCGCATCGTGAGCCTGCGCTCCGCCTGGTCGACCTTCGGCCCGTCGTGGTGCCGGGCAAGGTCGGCCGCAGGCTCGATCGTGAGGCCGCGGCGCACGTCGTCGTCGACGCGCTGAGCGGCATCCGCCGCGGCGCGCCGGTGGCACTGCCGGTCCGCCTCGAGCGTCCTCGGGTGACGGACGCGCAGCTGGAGGTCGCGGCTGCGAAGGTCCGCACCGCGCTGTCGTCACCCGTCCGCATGAAGATGCGCTACGCGAGCTGGCTGCTGCCGCAGACAGAGCTCGCCCGCCTGCTGCAGCTTCCGAGCGGCGGTCGCGCGGACGTCAAGATCGGCGGCCCTTACGCCACGAAGTACTTCGCGCGGCTCTCGGCGGAGGTGAACAGACCTCCTCAGAACGCCGGCTTCGCCGTGGCCGGCGACGGGTCCGTGATCGTGACCCCCGCTCGTCCGGGGCGGTTGCTCGACGTTCCAGAGACCGCCGGGCGCATCCTGCGTGGTGCCCTCAGCCCCGAGCACACTGCCCGGGTCCTCCTGGTCACGAAGGCCGCTGCACGGTCGACGGCCGAGGCTCGAGCGATGGGGATCCGCGGGCTCGTCGGCGGCTACGAGACGATCTACGGCGGCGAGGCCAACCGGATCCACAATGTCCAACTCGTCGCGAGGCTGATTGACGGGCACCTCATCGCACCCGGCGCGACCTTCTCCTTCAACGGGACGACCGGAGCCCGCACGGCCGAGAAGGGATTCCGTGAGGCGCCGGTGATCATCAACGGCGAGCTGCAGACGGGCCTGGGCGGGGGCGTCTGCCAGGTCTCGACCACGGTCTTCAACGCCGCCTACGAGGCCGGGCTCCGCATTACCTCGCGGACGAACCACGCGCTGTACATCAGCCACTATCCGACCGGCCGCGATGCGACCGTCAACTATCCGGACACCGATCTTCGGTTCGTCAACGACACACCGCATTGGCTGCTGCTCCGGACCTTCGTCGGCTCGTCGTCGCTCGTCGTGAACCTGTACGGGACGCCGGTGCACCGGCGCGTCGAGACCGAGACCGCGCCGCTCGTCGATCGGGCGCAGCCGAAGATCAGATACGTCGGAGACCCGTCGATGTACGAAGGCGAGACCGTCGTCGAGGACTTCGGCGAGCCGTCTCGCTCGACCAGTGTGGAGCGCAAGGTCTACTCCGCCGCCGGCAAGCTGATCTACGACGACAGGTGGTATTCGTCGTACCGCTCGGAGCCGAAGATCGTGCGGGCCGGGACGAAGCCGAAGCCCGAGCCGAAGCCGGAGCCGAAGAAGAAAAAGAAGAAGCCGCCTCCTCCGCCTCCGCCTCCGGCGCCTACCGAGACTCTGCCCTAGCGATCTCGTCGACCAGCCGGCGGGGCAGCCGCCTGTCCGCAGAGCGGACCAGTGGAAGGGGTCTGGGGAAACCGGAATGTTTCCCCAGGGGTCAAGCCTCGGCCTCGGAGATCGCTTCGACCAGCCATTCCGGAACGCGCGTCGGCCGCAGCGTCGTGGCGTCGGCACAGGCGTGGCCGGTCGCGCCGTCCGCGATCGTCTCGCCGTTGCGCTCGACGCGGTACTCGAACCGAAACCGCGCTCCACGCACCTCGCCGCACCGCGCGTGAATTCGCAACGTGTCGTCGAAGCGAGCGGGGGCCAGGTAGCGCACCTGCGTGTCGAGGGTCAACGCCTCGATCCCCTGCTCCTGGAGCGCGCGGTAGCCGCCGCGGAACCGGGCCAGGTAGTCAATGCGGGCCACCTCGAACCAGACGAGATACACCGCATGGTGTGCGATCCCCTGCGCGTCCGTTTCCGCGAAGCGGACGGTGACCTCGGTCGAGAAGTGAAAATCGATGGCGTGAAATCTACGGCCCTGGCCGACCTGATTCGGAAACGGCAGCCGTGCGTGGTGCTGACGGGCGCCGGGGTCTCCACCGAGAGCGGCATTCCGGACTTCCGGTCGCCGACCGGGTTGTGGGCGCAATTCGACCCGATGGAGTACGCCTCGCTTCGGGCCTTTCACGCCGATCCGGCGAAGGTCTGGAGCTTCTACGCCCCGCGGCTCTCGCTGCTCACCAAGGCGGAGCCGAACGCGGCGCACCGCGCGCTCGCAGAGCTCGAGCGGCGTGGGCTCGTGCAGGCCGTGATCACGCAGAACATCGATCTGCTGCACGAGCGCGCGGGCAGCAAGGACGTGCTCGAGGTGCACGGCTCGATCCGGACGTTCACGTGCCCGCGCTGCCGAACCGAGCACGAGCTCGCCGAGGTCTCAGGCCTGCTCGAGCGATCGGACGCGCCCGAATGCCGCGCCTGCGGCGCGATCCTGAAGCCCGATGTCGTCTTCTTCGGCGAGCTGCTGCCTGAAGCGGCGGTCGAACGCGCCTATGCCCTTGCCCGCGAGGCGGCCCTCATGTTGGTCGTCGGCTCCGCGCTCGAGGTCCATCCGGTTGCCAGCCTGCCCGAGGAGACCTTGATCGCGGGCGGCGAGCTCGCGATCGTGACGAAGGGGCGGACGCCGTACGACTCGCGTGCCGCGCTCAAGATCGATGGAAGTGCCGGCGAGACGCTCGCCGAAGTGGTTAAAGCGCTCGCCTAGGAGCAACCCTGATCGATCTCCTCGTCATCGACCGGTCATTGCAGACGGAGCCACGGGCAAAGCCCGCGCCTCCTGAAATCGGCGCCGCAAGCGGCGCCTAAGCGAGCGCGCGGCGCAGGAGGCGCTCGTCCAGCACCTTCCTGCACTCGCTGCAGACGCGACGCTCGACCTCGTAGGGAACGCCTTCGCGCTGACGGAGCGCGTGCGTCTCCACCACGGTGTGCCTGTGCCGCGTGTGTGGCCGAAGCGTGAGCTTTCTCATCTCTTCGAAAGGTAATGACACGGTCGGAAATTACGACGCAAAAAGGGTGAAGAAGTTGTGACAATGTCGAGGTGTTCTTCGGGGTCGTCAGCCTGCTCACGGCGTTGGCGGTCAATTCGCCCTGCGCGGGCCCGCAGGCGCTCGGCAGTGAGCAAATCGCGTACGCGGCGGTCGTTCGCGAGAGCGCGCTCGTGTACCGCGCGCCGGGGGCGCGCCCGTTCGCCCACTTCGGGCGGGTGAACCCGAACGGCGCCCGGACTGTTTTCGGGATCCTCGGCGCGACCGGGGACAAGCACTGCGCCGCACGCTGGTATCGCGTGCAGATGCCGCTCGAGCCGAACGGCGTCACGGGCTACGTGCGCGCACGCGACGTCAGTGTCGGGCGCGTGCAGACCCGGATCGCGGTCGACCTGTCTGAGCGGCGGCTCGTGCTCTATCGCGCCGGACGCCGGGTGCTGACGACGACCGTCGGCATCGGCGCGGCCGCAACGCCGACGCCCGTGGGGCGCTACTACGTCGACCAGCGGCTCCGTCCGGACGACCCTTCGGGCCCCTACGGAGCGGCGATCCTCGGCATCTCGGCCTTCTCACTGAACCACACCGGCTGGCTCGACGGCGCGCAGGCGGCGATTCACGGCACGAATCAGCCTTGGACGATCGGCAGCGCCGCCTCGAACGGCTGCCTGCACGTTCGCGGAGACGTCCTCGAACGGCTCTTCCGCGCGGCGCTTCCCGGCACGCCGGTCGCGATCAGCGCGTGAGAGCCGCGCTGCTCGCCGTCGCGCTCGTGGCTGCGGCGGGAGTGAGCGTCTTCGCCGCGAGCCGCCCCGACCCCAACCTGCAGGCGATGCAGGACGGCTGCGTGCGCGACTACCTCGCGACCGTCCGCCGCGAGTCCCCGACCTGGGTCTACGTCAACGACCGGGACACGAAGCCGACGGACCCGCCCCCGGCCGCGCGCTGGCTCCGCGGCGTCGTGGACGGCTATTTCCCCAAGTTCCTCGGCGTCCACCCGACCCCCGAGGACGTGCCGCTCGTACATCACTCGTACGACTTCAACTTCGACGTGAAGCCCGACAGCGCGGACGACTATCTCCTCGGCCTCGGCAACTTCGCCGGGCGCAGCCCGTCGAGCCGGCGGATCCACGTCGAGCGCGAGCAGGCTGCGCTGCCGCTGTTCGCCTGGCCCGAGCTCGGCGACCGCGTCGCGCTGCTCGGCAACTGGGTCTGGGACTGCGGCCACTGGACGGGCGGCGGCGAGCGCACCGAGATCCACTCCTACCGCGCTCTCTGGCTGCAGCGGAACCCAGGGAGGCCCTCCCCGAACAGCCCGCGCGGCGAGGCCGAGGCCGATCTCGTCATCTCGACCGAGGAGACCTATGCCGGCGTCGAGGCCGACTGTGCGCACAAGACGAGGGGAGACGTGATCGCGTTCCGCGCTTGTCTGGATCGCGAGCCCGACTGGCAGGACGTCAGCGGCTTCTACCGCTTCTCCCTCGCGGCGCCGCCGAAGCCCTCGGCGCGGGCGCGGCTGACTTGGCGCGTAGTGGATCGCGGCAGCCGTGGCGGGCCGGGGCCGACGTTCAGCGTCCGCGTATCGGGACGGCGGGCAATCGTCGAGGTCATGATCAAGAGCGCCGTCGGCCGGCCGAACGTGGTCGCGAAGCAAATCTTCGTCGGCTGGTCGCAGCCGCCTCGCCCGCGCCGGATCCATCTCCGGATGACCTTCCCGCTCCTGTTCGTCCGCCGCGCCATGGATCCCGGCTGCCCGAGCAGCCGCCCGCGCTGCCCGACGAGGCAGACGACGATCAAGGAGCAGGTGACGACTTCGCCCGGCGAGTGGAACGTGTACTGGGACGTAGCCGGCGTCTGGGGGATGTGGCCGCAGGGTGTCCTTCGCCCGCGTGACGGCAGCGTCTTCCACGGCCGCCGTCCGATCGACTTCTATGTCGGGCCGAACGAGTCCTGGCGCCTGTTCGTCTTCACGCGCGAGTGCGACTTCGGTTCGCTCGGTAACGCCTCCGGTGCCAATCGGCGCCTCATTCCGTGCCCGCACACGAACGAGTTCGGCTCGTTCGAGGGCGACGACGTCCCGGGCGTGATCGTGCGGCGCTTCCGCGGCGCGCGCGAGCTGGGAACGCGGACGCTCCGGCCGCGGCTCGTCGGCTCCACGTGCCCCCGCATCAACAGGCGCGGTTGCTACGAGCTCACGTACGGACTTACCAGGGTCGAGGGTTAGTCCCGCGGCCGAACCGGTATACATCGCAGCATGGCTCAGCAAAAACAGGATCTGATCGGTCGGCTCGCCGACCGGGGCAACACCACCGTCGGCCGCATCACCGAGCTTCCCGGAGCAAAGAACCTGCTCGACACGATCGTCAAGGGGGTCGACGACCTCCAGAAGCGGTTGCGCGACCTGGCCGCCCTCGAACGGCGCGTCAGCGCGCTCGAGCGGAAGGTCGACCAGCTGTCGGGCCAGAAGACCCGGACGACGGGCCGGAAGACGGCGGCCAAGCGAACGACCGGAGCGGCCGCGAAGGGCAAGGCGGAGACCCGCCGCCGGACGTCAACGGCTCGCCGCACGAGCTCCCGCTCGACGCCCCGCCGCCGCAGCTCCTAGGGCTTCCTAGGGAACGCGGACCCGAAGCGCGCGCGGCACGATCTCGAATCGCGCCGGCGTCGTTCCCGGCTGCTCGCCGTCGAGCTCGATCGGCAGCGGCTCCGGCGCGTCGACGAACACATTCGAGCCCCGCAGCAGCTCGGCCTTCGGGTGGGGGAGGTGCTTGCCGCGGTAGGTCTTCGGCAGGGTGGTGAGGAGATCCCATTTCGTCAGATCGCCGATCAGCAGGACCTCGAACATCCCGTCGTCGGGCTCGGCCTCTGGACAGATCATCATCCCGCCGCCGAAGTAGCGGCCGTTCGCGACGACGACGTCGTGCATGTGGCTCTGGCGGCGCTCGCCGTCCACCTCGACCGTGAGCTCGGAGTTCTGCCAGCCGGCGAAGACGGCCAGCGTCGCCCAGAAGTAGGAGACCTTGCCGCCGAGCGCCTTGCTCGTCCGGTTGGCTCGCTGGGCGATGGCCCCGCTCATTCCGGCGCTGGCGATGTTCGCGAAGTAGGCCTCGCCGTCTCCACCTTCCCAGGAGCGGTAGCCGACGCGGCCGAGGTCGATCTCCCGAGGCCGGCCGTTGAGCGCGACCGCGATCGCATCCTCGAGCTTTCGCGGGATGCCGTAGGTGCGGACGAAGTCCCAGCCGGTTCCCCGCGGGATCACCGCCAGCTCGACGCCCCGGACGCCGGCGATCCCATTGGCGATCTCGTTGACGGTCCCATCGCCTCCGACCGCCACGAGCAGCTCCGCGCCTTCTTCCGCGGCCAGACGGGCGAGCGACCCGAGCTCGCCCGGCTGCGTGGACAGGAGCGCATCGCCCTCGAGCCCGGCCTGCGCGGCGCGGTGCGCGATCTCCGGCCAGCGCCGGCCGGTGGAGCCGTTCTCCGACGCGGGGTTGACGAGGAAGGCGGTCTTAATCGGCGGTCACGGTCGCCAGGGCGACGCGGGTCATCCGGTCGACGGCCGCTTTGAGCTCGTCGTCCGAGATCCGCTTGAACTCACCCTCGACGACCACGTCGCTGACCGTGAGCAGGCAGCCGGCTTGCACGCGCCGCAGCGCGCCGATGGTGAACAGCACCGCCGCTTCCATCTCGACGGCGAGCACGCCACGCGACGACCAGCGCTCGTACTGGCCCTCGTCCGGGTTGTAGAACAGGTCGCTCGAGACGATCGGCCCGACCCGCAGCGGCTGGCCCAGCTCCTTCGCGTGATGGACGGCGCCGTGAACGAGCTCGAAGTCGGAGGTGGGGCAGTGGGTGTCCGACCCGACCAGGTGCTGCGCCGTCGAGTCGGCGGAGATCGCAGTCAGCGCGACGATCATGTCGCCGAGCTCCATGTCGGGCTGCAGGCCCCCGCAGGTGCCCACGCGCAGGAACCGCCTTACCCCGAGCTGGATGAGCTCCTCCATCACGATCGCCGCGGACGGGCAGCCCATCCCCGTCGCCTGCACCGAGACCGGTAGGCCGTCGAACCGACCGGTGTACCCGAGCATGCCTCGCTCGGCGTTCGCCTGCTTCGCGCCGTCGAGGTAGGTCTCGGCGATGTACTTGGCTCGGAGCGGGTCGCCGGGGAGGAGGCAGGCCTCCGCGTAGTCGCCCTCGCTTGCGCGGATGTGGATGGGCACGACGAGAGCAGCCTAAAGTGTCGGCGCCGATGGCCACGCTGTTGGAGCCGCGGGTCGAGCAGGTCCTCGCCTTCTGCGCGGAGGATCCGGTGGAGCGCGTGTTCCTCGAGGACGTCGCCCGGCGAGGGCTCGGCCGCTTCACGGCGGTCGGCCGCGAGGACGGCAGTCTGAAGGCGCTTTGCCACGTCGGCGCCAACGTCGTCCCCTCCGGTGAGGGCTGCGAGCAGTTCGCGGACATCACCGTCGACGGAAACGCGCGGATGATCATCGGCGAGGAGGGCGCGGTGTCCGTTCTGTGGGGGGCGGCTCGCCGGCACATGGGCACCCCGCGGGAAGACCGCCCCGGCCAGCCGGTCTACGTGCTCGACGAGCCGCCCGAGCCGGGCGAGACCGAGCTGCGTAACGCCGTGCCGGAGGACTTCGACCTGCTCCTGCCCGCGTGCGCGCAGGCGCACGAGCTCGAGCTGGGCGTGAATCCGATCGAGCGCGATCGCGAGGGGTTTCGCTGGCGCACGCGCGCGCAGATCGACGAGGGACGCTCCTGGATCTGGGCCGAGAACGGAATGATCCTCTTCAAGGCGGAGGCCTCCGCCTGGACGCCGACGGTGGTGCAGATCGCGCAGGTTTGGGTCGATCCGGAGGTGCGAAACCGCGGTTACGCGAAGCGCGGGATGCGCGACCTCTGCCGCCGTCTGCTCGAGCTCGTCCCGACCGTCACCTTGTTCGTGCGCCGTGAGAACGCCCCTGCGATCCGTGTCTACGAAGCGATCGGGATGCGGCGGACGATCACCTACCGGAGCCTGATCTTTTGAAACGGCTGCTGCTCCTGGCGCTGGGCGTGTGGGTCGGGCGGTGGCTCGCGCTGGAGCTCGCCTCCTATGCGGCGCATCGCTGGATGAAACCGCAAGCTCATGCGGATTGACACGACTTTGAAATTCCCCTGGAACGGGGGAGGACGGCCGGCCCCGGATCGCCGATGCTCCGTGTCGTGCGGCGGATCGGCCTCACTGCGGCAGGCCTGATCGCGGCGTTCACGATTGCGCTGTCGCTGGCGACGGTGAGTCGTGCAAAGCCGTCGGTCGGCCATACCTGTTCCGTCACGGATCGCCAGTTCATCGAGGTGGCCCGGACGAACATGACCTCGATCGGCCTCTGGGGTCAGCAGTACGTGAGCGGGGAGGCGGAGGCTGACGAGGTCGTCCTCCAGGCGACGCAGGCGGCGAAGAGCATGCACGGGACCTCGCCGACCGATCCGACCCTGAGGCGCACGCGGCGGCTGATGGTCGGGATCTTCACCGAGTACGGCAAGGCGATCCGGCTGCAGGCGAGGCACAAGGACGGCGGCAGGCATATGTACCGCTCCTTCGGGCTCGCAAACTTCGCGCACGATCTGCTCACGCAGGCCGAGCCGGCGCTGCAGAAGCGCGGCTGCGACGTCGCGCCCCTGCTCTAGCGCGCACCGACGCGCCCGCCGCTCGCAACAATAGGCGCGTGGATCTGCGCCGATTCCGTAACAGAGTCGAGGAGCACGTCCGCGCGCATGCTTTGATCCCCCAGGGGGGTTCCGTTACCTGCCTTGTCTCGGGTGGTCCGGACTCGACGTGTCTCTGGCATGCGTTGCGCGGGCTCGGCTACGACGTCTCCGCCCTCCACGTGGACCACGGTCTTCGCGGAGCCGAGTCCGACGAGGACGCCCGATTCTGCCGGGAGCTGATGGGCGCCGAGGTCGTCGACGGCCGAAGCGGCCCCGGAGTCGCTCGCGATGCCGGAATGGAGGGCGCGGCGGCTTCGCCGGCGCGCCCGGATCTCGCAGAGGACGAGCTGCGGCGGATCCGCTACTCGTTCGCCGCCGACCGCCTCCGCGCGACGGGGCACACGGCGTCGGATCAGGTCGAGACGATCCTCTACCGGCTCGCCACGAGCGGTCGGCCCACGGGGATCAAGGTCAAGCGGGAGGACGGGGTCGTCCGTCCGCTGCTTCGGGCCTGGCGCGACGAGACCGAGGCCTACTGCCGCGCCGAGGGCCTGCCCTTCCGCACGGATACGAGCAACCCCGACACGACGCGTGGCCTGATCCGCAACGAGATCCTCCCGCTGCTCAGGCGACTCCATCCCGCCGCCGACGAGAACATCCTACGAGCCCTCGACCAGCGGGAGACGCTGCCGCCGGCGCTGGCGGAGCTGATCGGGTCGACCGCGGGATCGAAGCGCGTCGACCTCGGCTCGGGACTTCAGGCCGTCCGCGAGTACGAGCGGGTGTGGCTCGAACGGGGCCCGGTCTCGCTCGAAGGCCGCGTCCGCTGGGGCACGTGGACCATTGAATCCGAGCTCGAAGGCCTTAAGGTACGTGGCTGGCGGCCCGGCGACCGTCTCGCCGGCCGAAGGAAAAAGATTCAAGACGTGTTCGTCGACGCCAAGATCCCGCGATCAGAACGAGAGTCCTGGCCCCTGGTCGTGCGCGGAGACGAGGTCGTCGCCGTGCCCGGAATCGTCGAGCACCCGGAGGTGAAGGCTGAACGTGTCCCAGACTGAGCTCGAGCGCGCCGTGGGTGAGGTCCTCGTCGACGAGGACTCGCTCGCCTCACGCATAGCCGAGCTCGGCGCCGAGGTGTCGTCCGACTACGCGGGCCGCGACCTGCTCCTGGTCGGGGTGCTCAAGGGCGCCGTCTTCTTCATGGCCGACTTCATGCGCCACGTGACCGTGCCCTGCGAGGTCGACTTCATGGCGATCTCGAGCTACGGCGCGTCGACCGACTCGTCCGGGGTCGTGCGGATCCTCAAAGACCTCGACATCAACATCGAGGCGCGCCACGTGCTCGTCGTCGAGGACATCATCGACTCGGGGCTCACGCTCTCCTATTTGATCCGCAACCTCGAGGCGCGCGAGCCGGCGTCATTGGAGGTGTGCGCCCTCCTGACGAAGCCCGAGCGCCGCGAGATCGAGGTTCCCGTCCGCTACGTGGGCTTCGAAATCCCGAACCGGTTCGTGATCGGCTACGGTCTCGACTTCGGCGAGCGGTACCGAAACCTCCCGTACGTGGCGGCGCTCAGCGACGAACTGGCCCCGGAAGGAGCTTAGGTCGGCCTCAGGTCGGGTGGTACCCTGCCGATAAGAGGTCACGTTGAATCGATTCTTCCGTAGCGCACTCTTTCCGCTCTTCGTCATCGTGCTGCTCGTCTATCTGGCGAGCCAGACGCTGATCCCGCACCAGAAGAATGAGCAGAAGCTCACCTACTCTGGATTCAAGGAACAGGTCGCGCAGCACGAGATCGACGGCCCGGTGCTCTTCAACCCGGGCAAGCGCTCGATCTCGGGCAAGCTCGAGGACGGCAAGAAGTTCTCCGTGCACTACCCGAGCGACGAGTCGGTGCCTCCGCTCGAAAACCTGCTCGAGAAGAACCAGGTCCAGTTCGACTCGAAGGGGACGGGCTCGTGGTCCTGGGTCTCGTTCCTGACCTCGCTGCTTCCGTTCGTCCTGCTGTTCGGGTTCTGGATCTTCCTCATGAACCAGGTTCAGGGCGGCGGCTCCAAAGTGATGAGCTTCGGCAAGAGCCGCGCCAAGCGGATGGCGCCGGACTCGCCGAAAATCGGCTTCAAGGACGTTGCGGGCGTCGACGAGGCGGTGGAGGAGCTCCAGGAGATCAAGGAGTTCCTGGAGAACCCGAAGAAGTTCCAGGCACTCGGCGCGCGGATCCCCAAGGGCGTGCTGCTCTACGGCCCGCCCGGCACGGGGAAGACGCTGCTCGCACGTGCGGTCGCGGGTGAGGCCGGCGTCCCGTTCTTCTCGATCTCAGGCTCCGACTTCGTCGAGATGTTCGTCGGCGTCGGCGCGAGCCGCGTCCGCGACCTGTTCGAGCAGGCGAAGCAGGCGGCGCCCTGCATCGTCTTTATGGACGAGATCGACGCCGTGGGACGCCACCGCGGCGCCGGGCTCGGCGGCGGCCACGACGAGCGCGAGCAGACGCTGAACCAGCTCCTCGTCGAG
>JBKPHH010000061.1:0-14900 GCA_046729795.1 Actinomycetota bacterium
GTACGAGGTGAATTGCCAGATTCATGACCCCGGTGGCCAAGCGCCTCGCGGCACGAGCGAAGGGGTGAAGGCCAACGCGCGCGGCGTCAACTTCAACACGCACGTCACGGGCGACAACCTGTTCGTGATGGTGCCCTAGCGTCGTTTTAAGCAAGATGGCGCCAAGGTGGCGAGAGTTCGATCTCGCCGCCGTGGTGGCTAACTGGCAAAGGTTCTGGCAGAAGTTCGCGGCTCCCAACAGGAGCCAAGGGCACCCTTTCGGCGCCCTTGGCAGTAGCGGGGGCAGGATTTGAGCAGACATCTACTACCGGCGTCGCCTACCGATTCGTCGAGCTTCGACAGCTGTGAACCCCGGCGCACCGGAACAGCTCCGGGCTACCCGCCCCCTGGCGGCGTGTATTGCCTCAGGCCAGTGCCGGATCGACCGGAAGGGCATCGGCGCCTAGGCTAGAGGCTTGATGTGAAACTCCCGTGCGTTCCGGCCTCTACCTTGTTTCTCTTGTCACAACTGGTTAAGGTGCAACCTGCTGGTCGTCGGCCGGCCGGCCACTTCCAAAGGGGAGGGAATGAAGATTCGTCACTCGCTGTTCGTACTGGTTGCTGCTTTCGCGGTATCGCTGGCGAGCGTCGCGGTCAGCGCCGTGGCGGCTGACACTCCGTTCAAGGGAACGATTAGCGCGGTTGAGACGAGCCAGGTCGTTTTCCCGATCGCCTCCATCAATCGGGAGGGCACGGGCACCGCCACGTACCTCGGGAAGTACACAGAGCACGCAACGTTGCAAGTCAACGTTCTGACGGGATCTGCAACAGGGGCCGCAACGTTCATTGCGGCGAACGGCGACACCTTGACCGCGAGCGTCCTCGGACAGGGGACCCCGACAGGTCCCACTACGCGGTCGATCGTCGAGGTCTACACCATCACAGGCGGAACGGGACGCTTCGCGGACGCAACCGGCACCTTGACGCTGGAAAGAACCCTGGACCTGACTACGGGCGTCAGTACCGGCACGTTCAGCGGAGCCATCGACCACTAGATGCCGTAAGGCACCCTTCGGACTTCAACCGCGCTTAGCGTGGAAGGCACGCAGACGCGACGAGACGCGCGGAATTTCACATCAAGCCTCTAGTACCAGCCTGAGAGCTGGAGCCAGTAGCCGGTGTGATGCTCGGTCGGCGCGAATCGCCGGACAAGCGCCGCGGCCGTCCCTTCATCCGGCCACGCGAGCGGTGGATCTGGAGCGCCGAGCCGACACGACGCGCTGATCCCGAAAGAGCTCTACGACCTCGTCGAGGAGCGTGCCGCGCGGAACGAGCAGCAGGCTAAGCTGACCGAGCCGAAGCACTACATCCAGCGCTCCGGCGGCAGAAGCGCACGGCTCTAACCACTACGCGGGCGCGTTCGCTGCGCTCTCTGCGGGCGGCGGATGTGGGGAAGCCACCAGAAGGGCTCCAACTGGTACCGCTGCCAGTTCGTCGACCGCCACGGTCTCGCCGCCGCCGAGGCAACAGGGCATCCACGCGTGCTCGGCATCAGGGAAGAAGTCGTCCTCGCTGAGCTATTCGACGTCCTCTCCACCCGGCTCTTCGGCCCCGGCAGGCTCGAGCATCTCCGTGAGGAACTCGCCCGCACCTCCGCCGGCGGCTGGCAGGAGCACGAAGCGGAGATCGCGCGCCGACGCGAGCTGGCGAGGACTTCGACGTCGAAGTCGAGTACGACAAGCACGAGCGCGTGCTCCGGATCGCGGCCACGCTCGCCCTCGATGCGTCCTCAGAAACAGCGCGACCGCCTCGCGGGCGGTCGCACAATTGTGACATAGCGGGGGCAGGATTTGAACCTGCGACCTCCGGGTTATGAGCCCGGCGAGCTACCTGACTGCTCCACCCCGCGTCGCAGGTCGCAGTATAGCGCCGCGCTACGCTCCCTCGAGATGCGCGTTGCCGCCATCGATCTGGGCACGAATTCCACCCGTTTGCTCGTCGCGGACGTCGAGGACGGGAGGGTCGACGAGGTCGTCAGGCGCCTGAAGATCACAGGGCTCGGCGAGGGCGTCGACGAGCGCAAACGCCTCCTTCCCCTCCCGATCACGCGCGTCCGCAACGTCCTCTCCGACTACCGGCGCGAGCTGCAGAAGCTCGGCGCGGAGCGAGCGCTCGCCTTCGCGACGAGCGCCGTTCGCGACGCCGAGAACGGCGAGGCCTTCCTCGGTGAGGTCGAGTGGAGCTACGGGTTCGACACGCGCCTGCTCTCGGGGCACGACGAAGCGCTGCTGACCTTTCGCGGCGCCTCGATCGGTCGTGAGCTCGAAGGCGAGACGCTCGTCGTCGACATCGGCGGCGGCTCCACCGAGCTCGTCGCCGGCGACCCCGACGGCGTCGACTTCCACGACAGCCTCGACGTCGGCTCCGTTCGCCTGACCGAACGCTTCCTTCGTTCCGATCCACCGACGCAAGACGAGCTCGCCGCATGCGCCGGCGCCGTCCGTTCCCTCCTCGAGGAGCGGGTGCCGGACGAGGTTCGGCCGGCGTCGGCAATCGGCGTCGCTGGGACGATCACCTCGATCGCGGCGCTCGATCTCGGGCTCGACGAGTACGACCCGGAGCGCGTCCACGGCCACAAGCTGAGCCGAGCCGGTGTCGAGAAGCAGCTCGAACGGCTCGCCGCGCTTCCCATAGCCGAACGCCGCGAGGTGCCGGCCCTCGATCCGGACCGGGCGCCTGTCATCGTCGCCGGGGCGGTCATCCTGCGCGAGGTGCTCGACCACTTCGGCCTCGCCGGACTCGAAGCCAGTGAGCGCGACATCCTGCACGGAGCAGCGCTCGAGGCGGCCGGCCTTCCCGCCCCTGAGGAAGGGGCGGCTCCGCCCGGCGCGTACACCTGCTGCTAGCTGTTGCTAGTACCCGCCGCCGCCGCTCGTGCTGGTTTGGCTCGTGTTCGTCTTCCCGCCTCCGTAACCGCCGCAGCCCGTCACCGCAAAGGCGAACAGCAGTCCTGTGATCGCGAGTAAGGCAATACCGAACCGCATGCCTCTGGTCATACCCACTTCCTGCCCGCTCGGATTGCGCTCGACACGCGCCCGGGTGGCTGAGAGAGTCCCGTTGGCCAGCAACGAGGAGGACCGATGGCGAGCAAGGACGACGCACAACTGATGATTCAGATGGCTCAGCTGGGAACCCAGATGATTCACCCGGAGGCGCGAGGCTGGATCTGGAGCGACGACTTCGTCTCCGACCCCGAGGAGTTCCGCGCCAAGTACCCGTCCGGAAGCGAACAGGCCGCCTATGTGAACAGCACGGCCTCCTGGCACGAGACGCTCGCGACGCTCTGGAAGCGCGGGCTGATCGACCAGGAGCTCCTGTTCGACTGGCTCTGGGTGCCGGGGATGTGGGAGCGGCTGAAGCCGATCCTCCTGTACGAGCGAGAGCACTCGGGCGTGTCGGAGCTCTGGGCGAACTTCGAGGCGATGGCGGAAGCGCAGGTCGGCGCGGCCGCGCCCGCCTAGACGATCCTCATTCCTCGACCGGCGGCGGCTCGTCTTCGGCGAGCCGCCGCTGGAGGACGCTTCGGCTCAGGACGCCGACGAGCCGTCCGTCCTCCACGACCGGGACGCGCTCGGCGTCCCAATCCTCGAGCTGCTGAAAGGCCTCGTCGAGCGGCAGGGTGGAGTCGAGCGTCCAGCGCGGCTCCTCAGCGATCTCTCCCACGCGCGTCGTCTTCGGATCGCGCCCTTCGGCGACAACCTCTCGCACGAGCGTCTTGCGGGTGATGACGCCGACGAGACGATGGTCGTCGGAGACGAACACGGCCCGAACCTCCGGCCGCCGCAGGAGCTCCCCGGCATCCTGCGCGGATGCACTCACCTCCAGCGCGGGCGGTTCGGGAAGCATCGCGTCGCGGACGACCTGGTCGCTCACGGATAGATCCCGCGCGCGGACAACGCATCGGAGACCTCGCGGATGCCGGCCACGAGCGCCGCGGCGCGAAGCGACAACCCCTGTTGATCGGACCGGCTCCACACGCGGTCGAAGGCGTCGTTCAGCTGGTCGCCGAGCTTCGCCCGGATCTCGTTCCGGGTCCAGAACAGTCGGCCGAGATCCTGCACCCACTCGAAGTACGAGACGGTAACGCCGCCCGCGTTCGTGAGCACGTCGGGCAGAACGACGATGCCGCGCTCGCCGAGGATGCTGTCGGCCTCGATCGTCGTCGGCCCGTTCGCGCCCTCCGCGATCATCCTCGCCTGGATGCGCGGCGCGTTCTCGCCCGTCACCTGATCCTCCCTCGCGGCGAGGACGAGAATGTCGCACGGGAGCTCGAGCAGCTCCTCGTTCGTGATCCGCTCGCACTTGTCGTACGCGGCGAGCGAGCCCTGCTGCTCGGCGAACTCGAGCAGCACAGGGATGCCGAGACCGTTCTCGTCGTGGAGGCCGCCGGAGACGTCGGAGACGCCGATCACTTTCGCGCCTTTTGCGTAGAGCTCCGACGCGGCGATCCCGCCCACATTGCCGAACCCCTGGACGACGAAGCGCTGGTCGGCGAAGTTCCACCCGAGGCGCTCGCAGGCGCGCTCAATCACCATCACGACGCCCGCGCCCGTCGCTTCGTGACGGAAGAGCGAGCCGCCCAGAGCGATTGGCTTGCCGGTGACGATCTCAGGCACGGCGTAGCCCTTCTGCATCGAGTAGGTGTCCATCATCCACGCCATCGTCTGCTCGTTCGTGGCCATGTCCGGTGCCGGGATGTCCTGCTGGGGGCCAAGCACCGGAAGCAGCTCGGAGGTGAAACGGCGCGTGATCTTCTGGAGCTCCAGCTCCGAGAGCTCGCGCGGGTTGCAGCGGACCCCACCCTTCGCACCGCCGTACGGGAGCCGAAGCAGCGCGCACTTCCACGTCATCCACATCGCGAGCGCAGCGCACTCGCCGAGCGTCACCTCGGGGTCGTAGCGAACGCCGCCCTTCGTGGGGCCGAGCACGCTCGAGTGCTGGACGCGATAGCCGGGGAAAACGCGCCACTTCCCGCTGTCGAGATGCACGGGGACGCTGACCACGAGCGAGCGCTCCGGGTACCGCAGCCGCTCGGCCACCGCGTCGGGAACGTCCGCGTGCGGCAGCGCCTGCTCGTACTGTGCGAGCGCCATCTGATAGAGCGGCGTTTCCCATTCCAGGGGCTCATGTCCGACGGAAACGTCCTGCACTTCGGCCACGATCGGAGTGTACGGCGGCTATGGCGACGCACGATGCTGTGCCGTCGCGACAGCGCATGCCGGGGAAGGGACTCGAACCCTTACGCCCCCGCAAGGGGACACCTGATTTTAAGTCAGGCGCGTATGACCAGTTTCGCCACCCCGGCGACCGAAGGATAGCCCTACTCGTTCGGCTGGAACTTGTAGCTCTTCGGGATCTGCGCAGGCGGCTTGCCGTACACGAGCGCAATCTCGTCGTGCGCCCGGAGGATGATCCTGGTCGGATCGCCCTCGTACGGCTTTCCGTTGATGTAGGTGCGGAAGGGCTTCGTCGGCGCCCGGCAGTAGCCGCCGATGCATCGCTTCGTGAAGCGGACGCCCCAGATCCCGATGAACTGCCCGAGCACGTAGTCCTTCACGCTCGGCGCCTCGACGTGGATCACGCCCCGCGTGTCGTGGGTGTGGAGCTCGGTGATCCACTCGTTGTCGTAGATCCCGGCGCCCGCCGGAACCGGCGTCCTCTTGCCGTTGATGAAGATGTCGAGGTGGGTGTGGATGTGGAAGTTGAATGCCTCCGTGGGCAGCTGGGTGAGCCCGAGCGGCCCCAGCCGGTCGGGCATGTGGTCGTATTCCACCGGCCACGGAGCAGGGCCGGTCTGGAGACCGACGAGCGCTCCCGTCGTGATCGTCGGCCCGACGTTCGACCCCTTGTCGTCCTTGCCGACGACGAAGACAAGCACGAGCGCGACGATCAGGCCGATCACGCCCAAGAGCCCGAACGCGAGCAGCATCATGTAACGACGGCGCTCCTCGGGGGAGCGCTGGACGTGCTGAGGCGCACGCCGCTGTGGCGCCTGGACCCTCTTGGGAGGAGCCGGAGTTCGTACCTTCTTCGCCACGGGCAGGCAGGCTAGCAGCCGCTCTACACGGCCTATACTCGGCTCAACGGCATACCAAGGAGGACGAAATGGGTTGGTTGGACAAGCTACTGGGCCGCGGCAAAAAGACCACGGGTGATGTGACCGGCGACGAGTCCATGCGCCGGGAAGGCATGCATCAGGAGCAGGAAGGGATGGCGAAGGACCGCGCCGAGAGCGCCGAGCAGGTGGCGCAGGCCGAGCGCGAGCGCGCCGCAGAGCACCGCGCCGAGCGCGACGCGTAGTTCCCGAGGGCGGCGAAGAGCCGCCCTCGTCGTTTCCGAGCGATGCCGTCCGACGCGCCCTCTAGCGTTCGTCGGCCATGCTCACGATCGTTTTCGCATTGCTCGTGCTCGGCGCGATCGGCGCTCTCGCCGTCTGGCTGACGCGCGCGCTTCAGCTGTTCAGGGTCCAGGCCGACGCCGGCCTCGCTGCGCGCAACGCCGAGGTCGAGCGGCGCTTGCAGGGCATCACCGAAACGATGGACCGCCGTCTCGGCGAGCTCGACACGAAGGTCGACCGGCGCCTCGAGCACGCCACGAAGCAGACCAACGCGATCCACAAGCAACTCGGTGACGTCGGGCGGGCCACGAGCCTGCTCGCGGAGCACGCGAAGGAGCTCGGCCAGCTCCAGCAGGTATTGCGCCCGCCGAAGGCGCGCGGCGGCTTCGGCGAGCTCCTCCTGGCCAACCTGTTGCGCGACCGGCTGCCGGCCGAGGCGTACTCGCTCCAGCACGGCTTCAAGAGCGGCGAGCGTGTCGACGCGGTGATTCGGGTCGACCGCCTCGTTCCGATCGACGCCAAGTTCCCGCTCGATAACTTCGAGCGCCTCGTCGACGCGCAGGAAGACGCGGAGCGCGAGCTCTACGAGAAGGCTTTCGCGCGAGACGTGAAGGGGCACGTCGACGCGATCGCGTCCAAATACATCCGGCCCGACGAGGGAACGTACGACTTCGCCTTCATGTACCTGCCCTCGGAAGCGATCTACTACGAGCTCGCCTGCGGGAAGACCGGTGCATTGCTCGCGTACGCGCACGAGAAGCAGGTCGTGCCGGTGTCGCCGTCCACGTTCACGGCATATCTGCAGATGATCGTGCTCGGCCTGAAAGGCCTCCAGATCGAGCGGCACGCCCAGGAGGTCATGGCGTACTGCGCCCAGCTCCACAAGGACTTCGGCAAGTTCAAGGAGGACTTCGACCTGGTCGGGACGCACCTCGGCCGGGCGCAGACGAAGTTCGGCGACGCCGAGAAGCGGCTCGACCGGTTCGAGACGAAGCTCGAGCAGGCGAGCGACTCACCGCAGCTCGAGTCCGGCGACGTCGTCGCCGAGCTGCCGAGAGCTGCAGACGCGGCTTAGGCCGCGGCCGGCTGCTGCTCGCTGAGGTAGCGGATCAACCCGCCGGCGACGGCGATCTCGCGTTCGCGTGGGAGCAGATCGTGCGTGAGCGTGATCTCGCCGGCGCCCTCGGTCTCGGTCTCCAACTCGTCCTCGCCCTCGGCGATCGCGTGGAGGTTTGAGATCTTCCAGGTCTGGCCGAGCTCCGCCTTGTCGTAGTCGGCCTCGTCCTTGAAGAGCAGCGGCACGATGCCCTGCGCGATCAGGTTGCGCCGGTGGATGCGCGCAAAGCTCTTCGCGATCACCGCACGAACACCCAGCTGGGCAGGCGCCAACGCAGCATGCTCGCGGCTCGAGCCCTGGCCGTAGTTGTGACCGGCGACGATGAACCCTCCGCCCCACTCCTTCGCCCTCCGCGGGAACTCCGGGTCGCGGTGCTGGAACGTGAACTCGGCGATCGCCGGCACGTTCGAGCGGTAGGCCATCACGGTCGCCCCGTCCGGCGAGAGGTCCCCGGTCGAGATGTCGTCCGGCGCGACGATCAGCACCCGCAGCTCGAGCGTGTCCGGCAAGGGCTTCTGCTCCGGCGGCGGATGGATGTTCGGCCCGCGCGGAACCTCGATCGATGTGGCCTCCTCGGCGGGAGCGGGCTCCAGAATGTGCTTCTGCACGACCTCGGGGCGCGCGGTCGGCCGCTCCGGCGGCTCGGGCGCCGAGAGCTCCCGCGGATCCGAGATCACGCCGGTCAGCATCGAGGCGGCGGCGACTGCGGGCGAGCAGAGGTAGACCTGGTCGTCCGCGGTTCCACTGCGTCCGGGGAAGTTCCGGTTGAAGGTGCGTAGCGAGTTGGAGCCCGACGGCGGGGCTTGACCCATGCCGACGCAGGGTCCGCAGGCCGGCTCGAGCATGCGGACGCCGGCCATCAGGAGGTCGACGTACGTGCCGGAGCGCGTGATCTGGTCGAGGATCTGCCGCGACCCCGGTGTCGCCGTCGTCGAGACGAGCTGCTCGGAGATCCGCTGGCCCCGGAGCACTGCGCCGCAGAGCGCGAGGTCCTCGTAGGAGGAGTTGACCGAGGACCCGATGCAGACCTGCGCCAGCGGCGTTCCGGCCAACTCCTCGACCGGAGCGACGCTGCCGGGGCTCGACGGCTTCGCGACCAGCGGCACGAGCTCGGCGAGGTCGATGTGCTCCTCCTCGTCGAAGTCGCCGGTGTCGCCGGTCGGCATCTCGACGAAGTCCCCGGCGCGCTGCTGCTCCTCCAGCCAGCTGCGAGCCTCGTCGTCCGCGGGGAAGATCGCGCCGGTTGCGCCGAGCTCCGCGATCATGTTCGCGATCGTGCCGCGCTCTGTGTACGAGAGCGTCTCCACGCCCGGGCCCGTGAACTCGAAGATCGCGCCGCGGCCGCCTCGCACGCCTCGCCTTCGCAGCAGCTCGAGGATCACGTCCTTCGCCTGGATCCAGGGCCGCGCCAGCTCGTTCTCCAGGAAAACGCCGACGATCTTCGGGCACGGCAGCTCGAACGGATGGCCGGCCATGCAGACGGCGACGTCGAGCCCGCCGGCGCCGATGGCGATCATCCCGCACGAGCCCGACTGGGTGGTGTGCGAGTCCGCGCCGACGAGGGTCTGGCCCGGCCGCGCGAAGCGCTCGCAGTGGACGTAGTGGCAGATCCCGTTGCCCGGCCGCGAGAACCAGGCGCCGTACTTGGCGGCCATCGCCTGCAGGAACCGGTGGTCGTCCGGGTTCTTGAAGTCGATCTGCAGGATGTTGTGGTCGACGTAAACGACCGCGGTGTCGACCTGGATGCGCTCGACGCCGAACAGCTCGAACTGCATCATCGCCATCGTCCCGGTCGCGTCCTGCGCGAGCGTCTGGTCCATCCGCAGCGCGATCTCCTGGCCCGGAACGAGTTCGCCCCGCTCGAGGTGCTCTTCGAGGATCGTGCGGGCGAGAGAGGCCATCGGCCTCAAGCTTAGTAGCTACAGGTCGCCGGGCAGGCGCGACCAGATCTCGAAGTCCTTGCGAACGCCCTGCTTGAAGTAGACCGACCGCAGGACACCTTCGCGGACGTACCCCGCGCGCTCCGCGACGCGGCTCGACCCGGGGTTGTCGACGGAAATGCGGAGCTCGATCCGCAGCGGATCGAGCTCGGAGAACGCCCATTCGGTCAGGAGCTCGAGGGCTCGCCCGGCCACTCCGCGCCCACGCGCCTCCGGCGCGACCGCGTAGCCGAGCTCGACCGTGCGCGTGGCCCGGTCGATCTGCACCGCCAGCGCGAGCCCCAGAAACGTGCCTTCCCCGTCGACGATGGCGAAACCCTCGCGGGTTCCGCTCCTGCGCCCCTCCTCGTAGCGCCCGAGCCACGTGCGGGCGAATCCCGGTGGCGGCGGCGCGGGCACGAGGGTCTGGCTCTGGATGTCGGGGTCCTCGACCAGGCGCGAGACCGCCTCGAGGTGCGCCTCCGTGAACGGCTCCAGCCGGATGTCGCTCAGAACCTGAGCAGCGCGCCGATGCCTTCGACCGGCTCCAGATCGCGGTGGTGCACGAGCGCGAGCACAGTCCCCCCATGCGCGAGCGTCTGGTGGACAGCCAGGTCGAGGCCGTCCTCCCGCTCGTCCATCCGCGTTCCGTCGAGGGGGCACGAACCGCCATCCGCTCCGACCCGCCCGCACGCGGGGCACTGCCAGGCGATGCGGCCGGCGCCGTCCTGGAACAGGAGCTGGTCGACGCGGGCGTCCGAGGCCGCCTCCAACGTCTGCGGCCAACCGGCGGCCGCGCGGCCGTTGCGCCCCGCCTCAGACCGCCAGCGCTCGACCGCCTCCTTCTCCTGGTTCGAGCGCCAGTCCTCGAGCACGGGGCGAGCCTCCTTGAGGAGCTCCGCCGGCGTTGCGTGGGCCTCGGCCTGCGTCCAGCCGATCACCGCGGACTTCACTTCGTGCGAGAGCAGGTCGTCGAACTCCGCCCGAATCTCTTCGCTCGCCACGATCACGGTTCGCGGCTTATCCAGCCGGCGGATCTGGTTGTCGAGCAGGTCGGCCACAGCGCGCAGGTGCTCCAGCACGTGGCGCTCGACGTGGCGCTGGTAATTGGCCTGCGACCAGCCGCCCTGGTCGTGCCGCCGGTAGGGCTGGTCGTCGAACTGGTCGGCGATCTGCTCGAGCCGTCCCGCGCGCAACCGGTAGATGTCACCGCGCTCGCTGCCGACCGCGACCACGAGCGCACCCTCTCCCCGCCCCACCAGCGGGACCAGGGGCGCCAGGTAGAGCTCCCGCCCGACGCGCACCCCGTCGGCGACCGACTCGCTGAGCGGCAGCGTGCGCCAGAAGTTGTCGAGCCCGGAAGCGAAGATCGCCAGGCCGTGCGCCCCGTCGCGGGTGAACTCGTCCTCGAAGAAGCGCCGGATCCGCGTGAAATCCGCCCGCACGCCCTCGCGCTGCTCGTGTGTCAGCTCGGGTCGGCTCGCGTGCGCGCGCTTCTCCGCCGCGTCGAGGAGCGAGTTGACGCGCGAGTCGGCGTCGGCCGGGGTCGGCGTGTCGCTCGGATCGAGGTCGAGGTAGACGCTGATGGCGCAGCCCTGCTCGGCGCGAAACCCTGCGAGATCTCGAAGGCTCTCCCAACTGACCGTTGCAGCCACGCCCGCCTCTCCTTGCCTGAAAGCGGCGATTGTATGCACGTGCAGGTGTTCACCATAGGCCACGGCGCGAGACCAGCCGACGAGCTTGTGGAAATGCTCCAGAACGCGGCTGTGCAGACACTCGTCGACGTGCGGCGTTACCCCGGCTCGCGGCGCCATCCACAGTTCAACCAGCAGGCGCTGGCGAACTCCCTTGCCCCCGCGGGGATCGCGTACCGCCACGCGCTAGAGCTCGGCGGCAGGCGCTCGGGCGAGGAGGGCGAGGAGCGATTCACGTGCATCCGTACGCCCGCGTTCCGCAGCTACGCGGCGCGCATGGGCCGCTCGGACTGGCAGCAGGCGCTCGAGGACGCGCTCGCCGAGCCAGCCCGTGCTTCATGTGCGCGGAGACCGCGTGGCAGCGCTGCCATCGACGATTCATCGCCGAGCTGCTCGTCGCGCGCGGCCACGAGGTCGTCCACCTGATCCGGCCGCACGAGCTTGAACGGCACCGGCTCGGCGAGGAGAGCGAGGCCCGGGGCGGGAAGCTCTATCTGTGCGGTGTGCTCGTCGCCTAACGGAGTCTTCGGAAGACGAGCTTCCAGCGAATATGCGTGTTCACCGTCCCGTTGTCGAGATCGGTGGTCTCCTCGCGCAGCGCGGTGAGGATCACCGTCGGCCTCCCCTCGAAGAAGTCACGCTCGAGGATCGACCCGACTGCGTCTGCGAGGTTGGTCTCGATAGCTCGAACTGCGCTCGCCTCGCCGGGGCACGAAAGCCGAAAGCGCGACGAGATGTAGCTCGGCGCTCGCCGGAAGAGAACCACTCGCCGACGCGGGGAGTAGATCCGCGCGACCCGGTTGCGGATCGTCGTGCTCGGTCTCACGCAGTCGGCCTGACGCATGCCGGTCGGACACGGCGACGGACCGCTCAGCTCCTGCAATCGTGAGCCCGACTGGTCGATCCGGACGGTCAGGCGTGCCAGGCGTCCGGCAAACGCCACGCGCCGAGAGCCTGCGAGCGGGATCGCCGTGATCAGCGAAGGGCCGCGGCTGCGGATCGCGACCCGGCGGAATCCATTCGCGCTCGTCTGGGTGAGGCAACGCCCGTTCGACGTCACGGTTGTCGTCGCCCAGCCCTTGGTCAACTCCGCGGTGAGCGTGACCGCGAATCGAGCCCGCACGGCTCCCGGCCGAGGAAAAGCCGTCGAAACGAGCACCGTCAAAACGAGTGCCGCCGCAAGGACCGCGCCGCAGAACCTCATTTGCGAGCAAGTCTGCCGTTTTGCGGGGAACTTTCAAGAGGTCCGATTCGTTCTCTACTGTGTGGCCCGAACGGGCCCAATTCATGGAGGATTTGTGAGCCAAAACGAAGTACGTGAATTGATCATCGTCGGCGGCGGCCCCGCCGGCTACACGGCTGCCCTCTATGCGGCGCGCGCCAACCTGAACCCGCTCGTGATCGAGGGGTTCAACTGGGGCGGCCAACTGATGATCACGAGCGATGTCGAGAACTACCCAGGGTACGCCGACGGCGTGCTCGGGCCCCAGATGATGCAGGACTTCCGGCGCCAGGCGGAACGCTTCGGCGCGGACTTCCTCACCGACGACGTGACCCGGGTCGACTTCTCGGAGCGGCCGTACAAGGTCTACGTCGGCGACGACGAGCACATGGCGAAGGCGGTGATCGCCGCGACGGGCGCCAACGCGCGGCAACTCGGGCTTGCTTCCGAGCAGGCGCTCCACGGCCGGGGCGTCACCTACTGCGCAACGTGCGACGCGCCGTTCTACCGCGACAAGGACGTGATCGTCGTCGGCGGCGGCGACTCGGCGATGGAGGAAGCGAGTTTCCTGACCAAGTTCGCCTCGAAGGTGACAGTCGTTCACCGCCGGGAGGAGTTTCGAGCCTCGAAGATCATGCTCGACCGCGCGCGGCAGAACGAGAAGATCGAGTGGATCGTGAACGCCGTGGTCGAAGAGGTTCTCGCGGGCGACGACGGCGCGATGCGCGGTGTGAGCCTGCGCGACACGACGACCGGCGAGACGTCCGAGCTCGAAGCGCAGGGCCTGTTCGTCGCGATCGGGCACGACCCGAACACGAAGCTCTTCCTCGACTGGCTCGACCACGACGAGGCGGGCTATCTCGTCACGCAGCCGCATTCAACCCTGACGAACCTGCCGGGCGTTTTCGCGGCCGGGGATGTGCAGGATCACGTCTACCGGCAGGCGGTCACCGCGGCCGGCTCGGGCTCGATGGCGGCGCTCGACGCGGAGCGTTTCCTCGCCGCGGAGGAGGGCCACGAGGGAACGGCGCTGACCGCGCCCCGCGTTGAGCCGGAAACGGCCGAGGTCTAGCCGACTCCCCCAGTAGTCTCGGCCGGATGGCCGAGTGGATCGACCTGCTCGACCCCGACGAGGCCGAAGTTCGAAGGGCTGCTCCGGCTGAGCTGCATCCGGACGTCGTCAGGGAGCTCATCCATCGGCCGACGAGCGACGACGACCTTCCACGGCCGCGGCTCGAGCCTCATGGGAAGTACATCTGGGGGGTCTTCCTCGCGGCGAGCGTGGATCGCGAGCGGGACTACGTCTACTACCAAGAGGTCGATGTGGTCCTGACCGAGAAGACGGCCCTCACCGTCCGCAAGACCCCGCCCGGAGGCGAGGAGCCGTTCGATCCCACGCACCTCCGAGAGGCGTGTGCTCACGAAAAACCGCTGGCCGGGACGATGCTCTTCCACCTGGTCGACGAAGTCGCCGACCGGTATCTCGACCTTCTGGACGACCTGAACAGCGAGATCGACGAGGTCGAGGACGCGATCGAGAGCAGATCGGCCCGGGAGACCCGGCAACGTATCTCGGATCTCCGGCACGACGTGCTCCGGATTCGCCGGACACTCGGCCCTACCCGCGACATCGTCCGCGCCGTGGCCGACGACCGCATCGAGCTCGAGAAAGGCCAGCTGTTCCCGCGGGAGGTCGATCTCCGGTTCTTCGGCGCGTACGACAAGATCATGCGCGCCTACGAGTCACTCGAGCTCTCGCGCGACCTCGCCGCCGGGGCGCGGGACTACCTGCAGGCGAAGATCGCGAACGATCAGAACGCGGTGATGAAGACCCTGACCTCGATCGCCTCGATCATCCTCTTCCCCACCTTCGTCGTCGGCGTCTACGGCCAGAACTTCGACCACATGCCCGAGCTCCACTGGTATCTCGGCTACGCCTGGTCGTGGGCAATCATCATCGTGTCGACGGTCGTGCAGTTCCTCTTCTTCAGGCGCAAGGGCTGGATCTAATCTAGAGGCTCTATGCCGTACTTCATCTGCCCGAATTGCAAGGAGCGGTCGATCGACCACGACCGCGTCGAGGGCCTCACCGGCCAGGCAGTTTCGTGCAGCCGCTGCGGGTTCGGGTTCCTGTTCGAGCTGATGGACGACTACTACCCGGGCCCGAACACCGGCTTCGTCGTCTGCGACAAGGAAGGGCGAGTGCTCGCGACTGGTCGCGGGGTCTTCGAGCTGACCGGGTACTCGGAGGGCGACGTGATGGGGCAGGACCTCGTGGAGGGCTTCGGCCTGAACGGGTTCGAAGAGGACAAGAACCCGGCGAAGCTCGCGCTCGAGTGGGGTGTGCGGCGCATGGGCGAAAAGCTCGAGCTGCGGACGAGAGCGGGCCATGCGAAGGCGGTCACGGCCGACTTCTTCCCGGGCTACGACGAGGACGGTGGTTTGCTCGTGGCTCTGTCGCCGCGCTAGACGCGGCTGGATGGACAAAGGTCGTTGAGCACGCAGTCCTCGCAGCGCGGCATGCGCGCGAGGCAGACGCGGCGGCCGTGCCAGATCAGCAGGTGCGGGAAGA
>JBKPHH010000062.1:0-22211 GCA_046729795.1 Actinomycetota bacterium
GGGTCGGTCTTGTCCCAGCCGAGACTCTCGCAATAGTCGCGCACGTACTGCTTGTCGAAGGAGGGCTGAGGAGCGCCGGGGTTGTATTCGTCCGCCGGCCAGAAGCGGGAGGAGTCGGGAGTGAATGCCTCGTCGCCCAGCACGAGCGCGCCGTTCTCGTCGGTGCCGACCTCGAACTTGGTGTCGGCGATGATGATCCCGCGCTCGCGGGCGTACTCCGCGGCGAAGCGGTAGAGCTCGATCGACACGCGCTCGACCTCGGCCAGCCGCTCCGGGCCAATCAGCTCGATCGCCTGGTCGCGGGTCAGCGGCTCGTCGTGCCCGGTCAGGGCCTTGGTCGTGGGGGTGAAGATCGGCTCGTCGAGCTCCTCCGACTCGACCTGGCCCGGCGGAAGCTCGATCCCGCAGACCTGTCCGCTCTCGCCGTAGCTCTTCCAGCCGGAGCCACTGAGGTAGCCGCGGACGACGCATTCGATCGGCAGCATCTCGAGCCTGCGGCACTCCGTCGAGCGCCCGTCCTCGCGCAGTCCGAGCAAGTGGTTCGGGACGATCTCCCGCGTGCGGGCGAACCAGAACGCTGAGAGACCGGTGAGCACGCGGCCCTTGTCCGGGATCTCGGTCGGCAGGACGACGTCGAAGGTCGAGATGCGGTCGCTGGCGACCAGCAGCAGACGGTCGTCGTCGATTGCGTAGATCTCCCGGACTTTCCCGCTCGCCACATGTGCGGCCTCAGGCATGGACGGCCTCCTCCTTTCGCGCGAGCGCGCGCAGGCGCTCGAAAACGGTGTCGACGTGACGTGTGTACGCGCTGAGGTCGAAGACAGGATCGAGCTCGACGCGGCCCGAAATCTCCTTGTCGGCCCGGACGAGCTCGCGGAAGTCCTGCTCCTCGTCCCAGGCTCGGAGCGCGTGGCGCTGCACGAGCCGGTAGGCGTCGTCGCGCGTCAAACCCGACTCGACGAGCGCGAGCAGCAGCCGCTGGCTGAAGAAGAGGTGATGGCTCAACTCGAGGTTTCGCCGCATGCGCTCCGGCCGGACGACCAGCCCCTCGACCAGCCAGGCGAACCGGTCGAGCATGTAGTCGAGCGCGAGAAAGGTGTCAGGGATCGTGACGCGCTCCGCGGAGGAATGCGAGATGTCGCGCTCGTGCCAGAGCGCGACGTTTTCGAGCCCGACGACCGCAGCCGCCCGGACGACTCGCGCGAGCCCGCAGATCCGCTCGGCGACGACCGGGTTCCGCTTGTGCGGCATTGCCGATGAGCCCTTCTGCCCCTTTCCGAACGGCTCGGCTACCTCGGCGACCTCGGTGCGGGCTAGGTGGCGGATCTCGAGCGCGAACTTCTCGAGCGACGCGGCCGCCAGCGCGAGCGCCGCGAGCAGCTCCGCGTGGCGATCGCGCTGCACGATCTGGGTCGAGGCCGGCTCCGGCTCGAGCCCGAGGCGCTCGCAGGCGATCCGCTCGACTTCGGGATCGGTGGCGGCGTAGGTCCCGACCGCCCCCGAAAGCTTGCCGACACGCATCCGCTCGAGCGCAGCGCGCAGGCGGTCTCGCGCGCGGTCGAGCTCGAAGGCCCAGACGGCCAGCTTCAACCCGAACGTCGTCGGCTCGGCGTGCACTCCGTGCGTCCGTCCCATGCACACGTCGTCCTTGTGCTGCTCGGCCCGGGTGACGACCATCTCGAACGCGCGGTCTAGCCCCTCCAGGACGAGCTCGCCGGCTTCACGGATCTGCAGCGCGAGCGCGGTGTCGACGACGTCGGACGAGGTGAGGCCGTAGTGGAACCAGCGGCCGGCCTCGCCGAGCCGCTCGGCGACGGCATCGACGAAGGCGGCCAGGTCGTGCTGCGTCGTCTGCTCGAGCTCGGCGATCCGCTTCGGCGACGGCGGTTGTGCGGTCTCGCGGATCTCGCGGACGGCGTCCGCCGGAACGGCACCTACCTCGGCCCAGCCGTCGAGCGCGGCGAGCTCGACCTCGAGCCAGCGCGCGAGCTTCGTCTCGTCCGACCAGATCCTGGCCATGGCCGGGCGGGAGTAGCGGGCGATCACTCCTTCGAGACTAGCCGAGTGACAGGATGCGGGCGGCCAGTGAAGCGGCGTTGCGGGCGTTGTCGACGCCGACCGTCGCGACCGGCACGCCCGGCGGCATCTGGACGATCGAGAGCAGCGCGTCGAGCCCGTCGAGCACGCTCTTCGACGAGCGCAGCGGCACGCCGATCACCGGCAGGTCCGTGTGCGCGGCGACGACGCCCGGAAGCGCGGCGGCCAGCCCGGCGCCACAGATCAGCACCCGCAGCCCACGCCCACGGGCCGTCTTCGCGTATTCGGCGACGGCGTCCGGCGTGCGATGTGCCGACCGGACCTCGAACTCGTGTGGGATCCCGTGGCGCTCGAGCTCGTCGACCGCGTCCTGCATCCGCTCGCGATCGGAATCCGAGCCGACGAGGATCCCGACTACGGGCGCGTCAGGAGTGGACATGCTCGGCCTTCGCCGCGATGTCGGTGCGGTAGTGCATCTCCGGGAAAGAGATCTTCTCGACGGCCTCGTAGGCGGTCGCGCGCGCGGCGGTCACGTCGGGCCCGATGCCGACGACGTTGAGGATCCGGCGGCCGTTCGTGACCAGCTGTCCATCGCGCTCGGCGGTGCCCGCATGGAAGACGAGAGCGTCCTTCGCGGCGTCCTCGACTCCCGAGATCGGCGTGCCGTGGTCGCCCTTACCCAGCGGGTCGCGTCCGGAAATCACGACGGTCACGGCCGCGCCGTCGTTCACCTCGACCGCGGCGCCGCCGAGGTCGCCCGCGGCCGCAGCCAGCAGGGCGGGGAGAAGGTCGCCCTCGATCCTCGGCAGGATCGACTGCGTCTCCGGGTCGCCGAAGCGGCAATTGAACTCGAGCACTTTCGGGCCGTCCTCGGTCACCATCAGCCCCGCGTAGAGCAGGCCGATGAACGGCGTTCCGCGGCGTGCGAGCTCCGCCAGCACAGGCCGGTGGATCGCGTCGGCGAGTTCCTCGACATCGGTGTCGAGCCAGGGGACGGGAGAGTAGGAGCCCATGCCGCCGGTGTTGGGCCCGGCATCTCCGTCCTCGAGCCTTTTGAAGTCCTGCGCGGGCGCAAACGGGACCGCGTTCACGCCGTCACACAGCGCGAAGAGCGACACCTCCTCGCCCTCGAGGAGCTCCTCGATCACGCGCTGGTCGCCGTAGGCGGACGCGGTTTGCAGCGCCGCGTCCAGCTCTGACTGCGTCCGGCACACGAAGACGCCCTTGCCGCCCGTGAGCCCATCCGCCTTGATCACACACGGGGGCCGAGCGATCGCCAACTGTTCACCGGTGGGGACCCCCGCCGCCCGCATGACCTCCTACGCGAAGCTCTTCGAGCCTTCGATTCGCGCCGCCGCCGCACTCGGCCCGAAGACGGCGATCCCGCCATGCCGAAGGCGGTCGGCCACTCCGACGACGAGCGGCGCTTCGGGACCCACGACGACCAGGTCGATCTCGAGCTCGCGGCACAGCCCGAGCAGGCCTTCGCCGTCCTCGGCGCGAACCGGATGACACTCTCCGAGCTCGGCGATGCCGGGGTTTCCGGGGGCCGCGTGCAACCGGCCGAGGCGCTCGCTCTGCGCGAGCTTCCATGCCAGCGAGTGCTCGCGTCCACCCGATCCGACGATCAGGACGTCCATGGCGCGGAGTGTTTCAAAGGGGTCGGAGGCGCGCATGCAATCTTCATGCAGGAGCCGGGGCTCGATAAGCACATCTGGGAGGCGGAGTGGCAGGCGCTCGAGCCGCTCGTCGTCGACTCGCCCGAGGAGACGCTGCCCGAGCTCGACCGCTTCATCGCGGAGCTGATGCAGGCCCGCGGCTATCCCGTTGACGAGGAATCGGCCTGGCAGGCCCCCGATCCCGCGGTCCTGGCGGAGTTCCTCGAGGCGCGGCGCATCGCGCAGCTCGTCGATTCCGGGGAGACGGTCGACCCGAGCGTGGTGGCCGAGGCGATCAGCACCTACCGCAGCCTCTACGAGCATCTGCTCGATCCCGAGACCCCGCCGTAGACTCAGGCCTCATGAAGGCGCCGCCGTACACCGCGGCCTCGGTCGACGTCGTTCGACTTCCGGACGGACGTCCCGAGGCGGATCAGGTGGCGGTCGAGGAGCCGCTCGAGATCCGCGTCAACGGCGAGCCCGTCGCCGTGACCATGCGTACGCCGGGTCATGACGAGGAGCTCGCGCTCGGTTTTCTGCTTTCGGAGGGGATCGCGCCGTTGCGCGCCTCGGTGCCCGCCGACCTCGCTGCCAACACCGTCGAGGTCGAGGCCCCCGAGTTCGACCCCGAGCGCGTGCGGCGCAACTTCTACACCTCGTCCTCCTGCGGCGTCTGCGGGAAGGGTGCGCTCGAGGCGGTCGCTGTCGAGGCTGAGCGGATCGAGGACGACCTGCGGGTGCCGCTCTCGCTGCTGGCCGAGCTGCCCGATCGGCTGCGCGCGGCCCAGGCCACGTTCGAAGCGACCGGCGGCCTCCACGCCACCGGGCTATTCGATGCGGACGGCCTGCTGCTCTGCCTGCGCGAGGACGTCGGTCGCCACAACGCGATGGACAAGGTGATCGGCTGGGCGTTCGCGGAGGGTCGGCTGCCGCTGGCCAGCTCGATCCTGTGCGTGAGCGGCCGCCTGTCGTTCGAGCTCGTTCAGAAAGCCGCCGTTGCACGCTGCCCTGTGCTCGTCGCCGTGGGAGCGCCTTCCAGCCTCGCGGTCGACCTCGCGCGCGACCGCGCGATCACCCTGTGCGGCTTCGTTCGGGACGGGCGGTTGAACGTGTACTCGGAGCAGTGGCGCGTCGCGACCTGACCGGCGTCCTGCTCGTCGGCGGTGCGAGCTCCCGTTTCGGGTCGCCGAAGGCGCTGGCGCACTTGGACGGCGAGACGCTGGCGGAGAGGGCCTGGTGCGTCTTGGGTGAGGCGTGCGCGGAGCGGCTCGCGGTCGGGAAGGCTGCCGACGGGTTGCCGCTTCCGTTTCCGGTGCTGGACGACGGCGTCGACGTGCGCGCCCCGATCGCCGGCGTCGTGGGGGGCTTGCGCGCCGCGTCGAACGACCTCTGCGTCTTCCTCCCGGTCGACACGCCGTTCGTGACGTCGGAGGTGCTGCTCGAGCTGGCGGATGCCTGCGTCGATGCGGCCGTGCCGCAGACCGGGCCGCTGCCCGGCGCCTACCGCAAGTCGGCGCTGCCGGTCCTCGAGCGGCGGCTGGCGGCGGATGAGCTCAAGCTCCGCGTTGCGTTGTCAGAACTGGATACGACAGTCGTCCAGCTCGACCCGGAGGTCCTCCGCAACGTGAACACTCCCGAGGAGCTCTACGCGAGCACGCGCTCGCGCGCGGCGCCGGTCCCGATGATCGACACCTCGAGCTCGAGCGCCCGCTCCACGAACTCGACGTAGCGGCGCGCGTTCTCGGGGAGCTTCGACCGGCCGTCGACCGCATCGAGCGGCTCCTCCCAGCCCGGCAGCGTCTCGTAGACCGGCTCGCAGTGGTGGAAGTCCGACTGGTAGGCCGGAAATTCGTCCGTCTCGGTGCCGTCGCGCAGCCGGTAGCGCACGCAGACGGGAAGCTTCGCGAACGCCGAGAGGACATCGAGCTTCGTCAGCGCCAGCGAGGTCATGCCGTTCAGCCGCGCGGCGTAGCGGAGTCCCACGAGGTCGAGCCAGCCACAGCGGCGGTCGCGCCCCGTGACGGTTCCGACCTCGCCGCCGAGCGTCCTGAGCCGCTCCTGGTCCGGGCCTTCGATCTCGGTCGGGAACGGCCCCTCGCCCACGCGCGTCACGTACGCCTTCGCGACGCCGATCACGTGGTCGATCCGTGTCGGGCCGATCCCGATGCCGGTCGTCGCGCCGCCCGCGAGCGTGCTGGACGATGTGACGAAGGGGTACGTGCCGTGGTCGAGGTCGAGCAGGGTCGCGTGCGCGCCCTCGAGCAGCACGTGCTTGCCCTCCCGCAGCGCCCGATCGACCAGAAGGGACGTGTCGGTGATGAACGGGCGGAGGCGCTGGGCGTACTGCTCATGGCGCTCCGCGAGCTCCTCGAGCTCGAGCGGCGCCGAGCCGTACACGCGCTCGAGCCAGACGTTCTTCTCGGCGAGCGCGACCTCGAGCTTCTGCCGGAGGATCTTCGGGTCGAACAGATCCTGGACGCGGATGCCGAGCCGAAACGCCTTGTCCGCGTAGGTCGGACCGATGCCGCGCTTGGTCGTACCGATCTTCAGCCGGCCGAGCCGCCGCTCGCTGCCGCGGTCGATCGCGACGTGCCACGGCATGATCACGTGCGCGTTGGTGGAGAGATGGATCCGGTCGGTGGCCACGCCGCGTGCCTCGAGGTCGTCGAGCTCCTCGACGAACACGGCGGGGTCGACCACGCAGCCGGCGCCAATCACGCAGTCCTTGCCGCGCAGGATTCCCGACGGCACGTGCCGCAGCTTGTAGGTCTCGCCGTCGGCGACGATCGTATGCCCGGCGTTGGGGCCGCCGTTGTAGCGGCAGACGAGATCGCAATCCCGCGCGAGCAGGTCGACGATCTTTCCCTTGCCCTCGTCTCCCCACTGGGCGCCTACGACCACTGTGGCAGGCATCAGTCCTTCCCTTGCGCCCAGTGGGAAACGGATGCACGGGCGAAGCCCGCACATCCTCTTATGCGGCGCCCGACAAGCGGGCGCCTTGGAGCGCCTACGACGACAGTGGCTGGCACGCCGGAGAGTCTGCCCGAAGGCGCGGCTACCAGAGCGGGCTTGTTGCTTCTTCGAAGGCGGCGCGGCCGGCGCGGATCACCCGGATCTTGTGGCCGCGCGCGCACGTGACCCAAGCCAGTTCCTGGTCGAGCCGAAGTCGGACGGGCACGACGGCCTGGTCGGCTTCGACCTGGCTCTCGACGCAGGCCTGGCAAGGGAGGGAGAGGAAGGTAGTCGGAGGGAGGACGACAACCGTCTGCTCGTGCACGTGCGCGCTCAAAGTCGAACCTTCCAGATCGAGACGGGTTTTCTGGCCGGTTCGGGCGGCGCGGGCGGGAGTGCCCGCGCGAGATGAATGAGATGCCAGGGGCGGCGTCTCACGCGGCCGGGGCAAGGTCGGAGAACTTTGCGTACCGCTTCAGGAACGAGAGCTTGATCGAGTCGGTCGGGCCGTTCCTGTGCTTCGCGACGTTGACCTCCGCCAGGCCCTGCTGGTCGGAGTCTTCGTTGTAGTACTCGTCTCGGTAGATGAAGAGGACGAGGTCGGCGTCCTGCTCGATCGACCCGGACTCGCGCAGGTCGGAGAGGATCGGCCGCTTGTCGTGGCGCTGCTCGACGGCCCGCGAAAGCTGCGACATCGCGAGCACCGGGACATCGAGGTCCCGCGCGAGCACCTTGAGCTGGCGCGAGATCTGCGAGACCTCCTGGACGCGGTTCTCGACCGTCGCGCCGGAGGTCATCAGCTGGAGGTAGTCGACGACGATCAGGCCGAGGTCGGGCTCCTGGGACTTCAGCCGCCGCGCCTTGGAGCGGATCTCCATCATCGTGATCGAGCCCGTGTCGTCGACCCAGACGGGCGCCTTCGCGAGCTTGTCGCACGCGGCGGTGAGACGCGGCCAGTCGTCGGGGCCCAGCTTGCCGGTGCGAAGCCGGTTCGACTCGACCTTCGCCTCGCTGCACATCAGGCGCTGCGTCACCTCGGCCTTCGACATCTCGAGCGTGAAGATCGCGACTGGCGTGCCATGCCGGACGGCGAGGTTCGCCGCCATGCAGAGGCCGAGCGCCGACTTTCCCATGCTCGGCCGGGCGGCGGCGATGATCAGGTTCCCGGGCTGGAACCCGGAGGTGAGCCGATCGAGATCGCGGAACCCCGACGGGACGCCGGTGACCTCGGCGCCCGCTTCGTATAGCGCGGTGATCCGCTCGAAGCCGTCCTTGAGCAGCGCCTCGATGTGGTCGAAGTCGCTCGAGATCCTGCTCTGGGACAGCTCGAACACGACCTGCTCGGCACGGTCGACGAGTTCCGTGGCCTCGCCCGGCCGGTCCCAGCCGAGCGAGGAGATCTCGCCGCCGGCGCGGATGAGCCCGCGGAGCGTGGCCATCTCGCGCACGATCCGCGCGTAGTGGCCCGCGTTCGCGCTGGCCGGCACGAGCGCGGCGAGCTCGTGGATGCGGCTCTTGCCGCCGACGTCCTCAAGCTCACCGCGCTCTTCGAGCTCGTCGACCAGCGTGATGGCGTCCACCGGCTCGCCCTTGGCGTACAGGCCGAGGGCGGACCGGTAGATCTTGGCGTGGCTCTCTCGATAGAAGTCGCCGGCGTCCAGGACCTCGCTGACCGCCCCGATCGCGCCGGGGGAGAGCATCATCGCGCCGAGGACGTGTTCTTCGGCGTCGAGATTCTGCGGCGGGACCGGGGCGGCTCGCGAGATCTGGGCGACCTGGGCCACGGCGTAGTCATGACGGGACGAGCCCTTTGTTGCAAGGGTGTGAAAAGGCCTGTCCGAACCTGCCGATTTGCCGCGATCTGCAGCCATAAGGGAACAGACGTTCGCAGATCGAGCGGACGGATCTGTGGGTAGTTTTCCCGCTCGGAGCGGAAAGTTTCTGACGAAATCCCCAACCCGCGGCCGGGTTGGGGAAAAGCTGTTACTCCGTCTTGACTTCTTCGTCCGCCGGCGACTCGTCGGCGGCTGCCGGTGCATCCTCGGCGGCGGGAGCATGCTCGGGCTCGCCTTCCTCGACCGCTTCGGCCTCTTCCTCCGCGGTCGCGAACTCCTCGACGGCCCGCTCGGCCTCCTCGTGCACCTCGGCCGCGCGGGCCTCCTCCGCCTCGGCGGCTGCCTGCTCGGCGGCCTCGGCGGCGAGGAGCTCCTCTTCGGGCGGGAGCTCGCCCCCCTCGGGCACGACCGCCAGCCGCGCGGTCGCCGTCACGTCGGTGAAGACCTCGATCGGCACCTGATAGCGGCCGACCCGCTTGATCGGCTCGCCCAGCTCGATCTTTCGCCGGTCGACGCGTACCTTGAGGGAGCTCCAGAGCTGGTCGGCGACATCGGTGGCGGTCACCGACCCGAAGAGCGTCCCCGTCTCGCCGGCGTTCACGTCGAAGCGCAGCTCCTGCGCCTCGATCCGCTGCGCGATCTCCTGCGCCTGCTCGAAGTCGGTCGCCTCGTGCTTGGCGCGCCGCTCCTCGACCTTCTGGATCTCCGCGATCCGCGCCGGGGTCGCCGGCTCCGCGAGCTTGCGCGGCAGCAGGTAGTTGCGGGCGAAACCGGGGGCGACGTCGACGACCTCGCCGCGCAGGCCGACTTTCTCGACGTCCGAGCGGAGAACGACTTGCATTAGCGGCTGTCGCTCACGTAGGGCAGCAGCGCCATCTCGCGCGCACGCTTGATCGCCACCGCGACCTGCCGCTGATGGCGGCGGCACGCGCCCGTGATCCGGCGCGAGCGGATCTTGCCCTTCTCCGACACGTACCGGCGGAGCTGGTTGTAGTTCTTGTAGTCGACCTCCTCGATCTTCTCCCGGCAGAAGAAGCAGTTCCGCTTCCGGGGAGGGCCGAGCGAGGGGCCCCGGCGTCGTTGCTGTCTGTCTTTCTGTGCCATCGGCTGCCCTAGAACGGGATGTCGTCGTCGGCTCCGCCCGTGCCGAGGTCGGCGTCGGCCTGCGAGGCGGCGCCGGCCGGGACGAACTGCGGCTGTCCGCCCTCGGCGTCCTGGCGGCTGCCGAGGAACTGCACGGAGTCGGCGATGATCTCGACGGCCTGGCGCTTGGTGCCGTCCTGGGCCTCCCACTCGCGCCAATCGAGGCGTCCGTCGATCGCGACGGGGCGGCCTTTCGAGAGGTACTGCGAGCACGACTCGCCCTGGTTGCCCCAGACGGTGACGTCGAAGTAGTTCGGCTTGTCGCCCCACTCGCCGGTGGACGAATCCTTCTGCCGGGTATTCACGGCGATCCGCAGCTTGCAGACGGCGGTACCGCTCGGCGTGTGACGCAGCTCGGGGTCACGCGTGAGATTTCCGACGAGGACGACGCGGTTGATGTTGGCCATTCCTATTGCTCCTCTCCTGCGGTGACGGGTTCGGGTTCCGTCTCCGAATCCTGACTTGGTTCCGACATCGTGGGTAGTGGCCCGGTCGGACGGGTCGGCGGCTGACGCACCGCCAGGTGTCGCATGACGCCATCCGTGATCCGAAGAACGCGCGAGACCTCGGCGAGCGCCTCCGGCTCCGCCTCGAAGTGCAGCAGGTGATAGACCCCCTCGGACTTGTGGTCGATCTCGTAGGCGAGCTTTCGCCGGCCCCACAGGTCGGCGCTCTCCCACTTGCCGCCCGACTTCTTGACCAGGTCCTGAGTTCGTTTGACGATCTCCTCCTGGCGCTTGTCTTCCAGCTCCGGATCGAGCAGGAGCAGGATCTCGTATGCCGTCACGTTCCCGACTACCTCCTTCTTCCCGTGGTCTGAGTCGGCCTCGCCTGCTTGCGCCGCTCGGGTCGACGACGCGATGGCGAGGCAGGAAGCCGCGACAGGTTAGCATCGCGCTCGTGCGCAACAGACTGGCGTGGCTGGGAGCCGTGAGCGTGGCAGGGGTTGCCGCGTACAGGCGCCTTCGCCGCAAGCCCGTCTCCGACCCGGCCGCCGAGCTTCGGGCGAAGCTGGACGAGTCGCGGGAGCTGACGGAGGAGCGGGACGAGTTCGAGGCAGGGGAGACCCCGATCGACCAGGCCGAGCTCTCGCTCGACGAGCGCCGTCAAGCGGTGCACGAGCGCGGGCGCTCCGCCGTCGACGAGATGCGCGGAGACGACTAGCGGTCGAAACCGACGGCCAGGCCCGCGATGTTCGGGATCCGCGGTGTCTGACACGACGCAGAGGGTCCGTTTGCAGCGAGAAACGGCAGGCCGTCACACTTCCGTGACAGTGTCTGACACCGGTCGGACCGACACCAGTCGGACCGCGTTAGGCCGTTGAGAGAAACGCCGTCGTGCCGGCCGTGAAGCCGCGCGCGACTTTCCACTGATAGGAGCTCGACTGGAGCAGCCGCCGCTCGGCCGGGTTGGTCATGTAGCCGGACTCGACGAGGATCGCGGACACGTTCGCCCAGTTGAACCCGGTCAGGTCCCCGCGCCGGATGAGCCCGTTGTCGCGTCCCCCGGTCGTCCGCACCGTCGCGCGCTGGACGGCCCGCGCCGCGCGCAGGCTGGCCGTGTAGATGTCGTCGGTCCAGCCTCGGTGCCAGGCCGGGTAGAGCGTCGAGATCCCGTGCAGAGAGCGATTCGTCGAGCCGTCCGCGTGGATGCGGAGCATGAGCGCCGCGCCCCGGCGGTTACAGAACTGCGCGCGGGCGATGTTGCCCCCGTTCCCGTACCGGAACGTCGGGCCGGTCCGCGTCATCGCGACGCGGTAGCCGCGCCGCACGAGCAGGGTTCGCGTCTTCTGCGCGATCGCGAGCGCGACCGCCGCTTCGCCGGCGACACCGCCCCCGTCCTTGATCTTCAGCGTCCTTGAGCCCGGGCCGATCGGCTCGTGCTGGCGCCCGATCGCAGGCGGAGTCCCGTGGCCGGGGTCGAGGCAGACCAGCGGCGGAGGGGGCGCGAGGAAGATCAGGAGAGGCGTTCCGCCAGGTACTTGACCGCGAGCGGATAGCGGTAGTCGATGTTCATGTGGGTGCCGTCGAAGAGCTCGAAGAAGTAATCGGTCACGCCGATCTCCTCGAGCGCCCGGCGAAAGGCTTGGGCGCCGAGGTCGAGGTAGACGTCGTCCTTGTCGCCGGCGTCGATGTAGGTCGCCTTCAGGGAGCGAAGCGCCTCCGCGTAGCGGGGAACCATGCGTACCGGATCCCACTGCAGCCAGCGATCCCAGACCTCCGGGATCAGCTCGCCGGTCGCGGTGTCGTAGGGCAGGTGCACGGTGCCGTCCTCGTCCGTCGAGTAGCAGGCCGCCATGCACCAGTCGTTCAGCAACGCGTGGTCGGCCTTCTTCGAGAACGGCGGCCGCGAGCGGAAGTCCTCCCAGAACTTGTCGAACGAGCCGTCGTAGTGGTCGCGCAGGGCCCGCGCAGAGACGCGGAACTCGGGCTCGTAGCAGACCTCGAACAGCGCATCGCCCGCGTGTGTGGCCAGACCGCCGAACAGATCGGGGCGCAGCATCGGCGTGACCATCGCGCCGTAGCCGCCGCTCGACTTGCCCGTGATCCCGCGACCCTCGCGATCGGCGATCGTGCGGTAGCGCTCGTCGACGAAGGGGACGATCTCCTCGCAGATGTAGGTGTGGTACTTGCCCGTTCCCGGCGAGTCGAGGAACTGGCTGCCGCCGTACGCGGTCCACGCATCGATCCAGACGAGGACGGCGGGCGGCGACTCGCCGGCGGCGAACATCGCGTCCACGAGCTCGGGGAAGTTCCGGCGGAACGCGCTTCGGTTCCGCCACATGTCGATCTGGCCGGTCAGGCCCTGGATCACGTAGATCGACGGGTAGCGTCGATCGGTGTCCTCGTCGTAGCCGGGCGGCACGTAAACCCACAGTGGACGCACGTGAGGATCGCCGAGCGGATTGTCGCGGAGCGCCTCGCTCTCGAAGGCGTGCTCCTCGAAGCGTCCCGCGAAGTCCGGAGCCCACGGCCCGGACGGCCGCTGGGTTTCTACCTCAGCCAGGGTGCGAGGAAGCTCTCGATGTCGCGGCAGCCCTGCGGCGACTCGAGCCTCGACTTCACCTTCTTGCCCTCGACGACCGCGAGCGCGGGTACGCCGGTGACACCGAAGCGTGCGGCGAGGTCGGGCTCGTTCTCGACGTCCACGCGGTACATCCTGAAGGTTTCGTGGTTCCCGCGCCGCTGCAACACCTGCGCAAGGAAGCCCTCGACGCGCCGGCAGCGGCCGGATGACCCTGAGAGAAAGAAGACGAGCTTGGGCTTGTCTTGTTCCCTCGACCCCACGAACGATTAACGATAGCTAGGCCGTTTGAGTTGCGGGAACCACGACGGGAAGTCCTTCCTTCCGCAGCATCGCTCTCAACATGGCGGCGTTCACCGGCGCCTGCGCGACAACTTCGCCCTCCCCGGCTTCGACTACGGAGCGGTCGATCTCGGCGACCTTCGGCATGGGCGAGCGGTTGTTGTTGTTGAACATCGCGTAGACGTTCTCGGTCTTCTCGGCCAGGTCGCCGAGGATCGGCATCCATTCGGCCAGCTCGTCTTCTGAGTAGAGGTAGTCGAAGCGCTCCGAAGCGCTGCCGCCCCGCTTGCCCCACGTCTCTGCGTTGCGGCCGTGGAAGCGAACATAGGCCGACCGGCTCGTCGTCGCTACGACGGTCGGCAGAGCCGTCTTCCCCTCGATGCGCGGCGCGTCGACGATGACGTAGGTCATCCCATGCTCCTCGAGGAAAGCGAGCGTCGCCGCCCGGTTCTCCTCCTCGAGCCAGCTCGCGTGCCGGAACTCGACGAGCAGCTCGTCGCCGGGCAGCTGCTCCTGCGCCCACTCGAGGTACTCGAACGAGTGCGGCTTGACCACGATGTAGGAGGGGAACTGCATCAGGATCCCGCCGAGCTTCCCCGCCGAGCGAAGCGGCTCGAGCGCCTCCCGGAAGCGCTTGAACACCTCCGCGCGGAACTCTCGCGGCGGCCGGTCGACCCGCCCGCGGGCGTCCGTGGGAACGTCGCGTAGGTCGGTCGGCAGCTGCTCGACCTTCACCGGGTGGCGCGTCATCACACCGAACGCCTTCACGTGCATAGTGAATCCCGGCGGCGTTCGCTCGGCCCAGAGCTCGGTCATGTGCTCGTCCGGCAGGCGGTAGTAGGTGGAGTTCACCTCGACCGTGTCGAAGCGCTCGGCGTAATAGCGCAGGCGCTCCTCGGCCGACTTGACCGATTTCGGGTACCAGTACTTCGTCAGCGCCTCGTCGGCCCAGGAGCAAGTGCCGACGCGAATCGGGGCGGGCATGGCGTGATCGTACGCGTCAGACCCTCGTTCGAGTGACCCCGTTCGAGTGACGGATCGCTGACTCGAGGGACGCCGCCGGTCGATATCGGCTGGCGTGACCCGCCTCTCCGCCATGTTCGCAGCGTTCGCACTCGTCGTCGTTCCCTCAGCGGGAGCGACGACGCTGTTCCTGCGCGACGGCACGAAGCGCCCGCAGCCCTATCAGCACTGGGTGGACGCGGCGAAGGTGCCGACGCCGCGCGGGTTCGTGAAGCTCGTCCTGACCGAGAACGGCTGTGCAGGCTACATCTGCGCGTACCCGACCGAGACGCCGGCGCGGATCGTCATGTTCTCGGACTCGTTCGACCGCTACACGCGCTACGACACGCTGCACGAGCTCGGCCACGTCTACGACGCCAAGCGGCTTCGCCCGCGCGACCGGCGCGCCTGGGCGCGGATCTTCGGCCGCTGGGACATGGAACAGTTCGCGCAGTCGTATTCCTGGTGCGCGATGAACCCGAGCTGGCCCGCGTACCGAAACTACCCGGGCTACGGCTACTGGCCGACCGTGTCGCAGCACCGGCGCGTGTGCGCGCTGATCCGCCGGCGCGGAAGCGGGAGGGCGCGTCGCCGCTACGTGGAGCCGAAGCTCCACTTCCCGGGCGTCTGCATTCGTTTTCGCTCGATCCGCGTCTGCTAGCGGATCCGGAAGGCGGCGCGCTTGGTGCGGCCCAGGTTCCCGCGCGGATCCTTGGGCGTCGCCACCAGCCGATAGCTGCCGCGCTTGAGCTTGCGGCCGCCGATCCGCCCGCGGAAGAGGAAGCTGTTCTTGCCCCCTAGGCCGCCGCGGACGAAGCTGCCGCGCATCAGCCCGTAGCCCGTGCAGGCCCGCCCGCGCCGCCTGATGCAGCGCTCGACGCGGAAGGTCGTGTTCGCCGTCTCCGACAGCGTGTAGCTGGCCGTCGCGAGCAACCGGAAGACCGCCGGGCGGATCCTCAACGAGGCCAGCACGGGGAGCGCCTCGTCGGCGCCCACACTCGTCCCGTCGCCGTTTGTAGCGACGACGCGGAAATTGAACGTCAGGCCGGTGGTCGGCAGGCGGACGACCGCCGTCACGGTCACGGCCCCATTCCCGTTTCCGACCGCCTGCGCGGGACTTGACGAGCCGTATGCGGCCGTGCGGCCGAACTCGAAGTGGTACGTCGTGTCCCGCTGGCTCGGGTTGACGGTCGCCGTCAGCGTTGCCGTTGTCGGCCCGACGGTCTTCGCGATCCCGGTCGTGACCGCCGGTGGGGACAGCTCGTACGCCCCGACGTCACAGGTGCCCCGCGGCCTCGACACGCCCCGCTGGTCGTTCGACGGACAGCCGGTGTTGTCGCCTGCGTCGATCGCGGGACTGCCAGCGAGGGGCATGTGCGTGTCGGTCGGCCCGCCGTTCACGGCGAGCGGACCGAGCTTCGGGTCGACGTTCCGCTGGTCGCCGCTCCCGGTGATCGCGCAGCTCGTGTCGTTCGAGAGGTTGTGACCCTGCGACGTGAGCGTGGTGACGGCGCAGTTGTCGCTGGCCGCCGTCGTCAGTGTCGGGTCGTGGGCGACGTTGCCCGCGACAATCGTGTTCTTGAGCGTCGCGCTCGGCGTGCTGATGCCGCCGCCGGAGGAGGCGCCGTTGAAGGACTGGTTGCCTACGATCGTCGAGCTCGTTACCGTCAGCGAAGCGCCGGTGCTTCCCTCGATCCCGCCGCCGTCTCCGTTCGACATCCAGCCGCCGGCGAGGTTGCCACTGATCGTCGAGTTGGTCACGGTCAGCGTTCCGGCGAAGTTGATCCCACCGCCGTTGTAGGCGCGGTTGCCCGAAATCGTGCTCTCGATCACGGTGAGCGCGCCCGACGAGTCGATCCCGCCTCCGCGCCGGCTGTTCACGTACACCGCGTGGTTTCCGGCGATCGTGTCGCGGACGAGGAGGAGCGTCCCGGAGCTCGCAATCCCGCCGCCGCCGTCGTCCACGAGCCCGCCGGTGATCGTCACGCCCGAGATCTGGGCCGTCACGGAGCGGACGTCGAAGATGCGGTCGCCGCCCATGGCATCGATCACCGTCGAGCGGGCGCCGTCTCCGGTGATCGTGACCGCCTTGGCCACGTCGAGATCCCCGGTCAGCGCGGCGTCCTCGCCCACTCCCGCCCGCGTCAGCCGGTAGTGGCCCGCGGGGACGACGATCGTGTCGCCGCCGGCGCCGGAGTTGGCGGCCCGGACCGCCTCGCGTAGGGAGCAATCGCTGTCGCAAGCCCCGGGCACCGGATCATCGGTGCGCGTGACCGTGAACGTCGCCGCGCCGGCCTCGGCGGCGAGGGCGAGAAAAGTGGCGCCGACCACCAAGACGCCGGCGAGACCCCTGTGCCTCATCGAGTTCCTTCTAGCCCGGCGCCAGCCGGGCGTCAAGCGGTCTTTACGCGTTCCTTATATGCACCGTCGCCCGCGTCCTGCTCGCGCGCGCTTGCGGGCGCGAGCGGCAGGTCGACCGAGAACGTCGAGCCCTGTCCTTCCTTTGACACGACCGAGATCCGGCCTTCCATCCGCCGCACCAGCTCGCGGCAGATGTACAGGCCGAGGCCGGTTCCGCCCACCCCGCGGGTCAGGTTCGGGTCGATGCGGTAGAACTTTCCGAAAATCCGCTGCTGTTCTCCGTGCGGAATCCCAAGCCCCTGGTCGCTCACGGACAGCCGCAGGCCGTTGGGGCGGGGGTCGATGCGCACTTCGACCAGGCCGCCGTCCGGCGAGTACTTGACGGCGTTGTCGATCATGTTGATCAAGACCTGGCGCAGGCGATCGCTGTCCCCGGTGACGGGCTCGAGCTGGTCGGGAGCGACGAGCTCGATCGAGATGTCCTCGCGCGCCGAGTAGAGACCGCGCATCTCCTCGACCACCTCGCGGGTGACGACGGCGACGTCCACTACCTGCCTTGTGATCCGGAGCCGGCCTGAGTCGAGGTTGTTGGCCAGCAGAATGTCGCCCGCGATGCGCGTGAGCCGCTCGGACTCCTCGGCGATCACCTGCAGCAGGCGCTCGCGACGCTCCTCGTCGAGCTCGATGTCGGGGCGGCGCAGGGTCTGCGCCGAACCGTAGATGGCGGCGAGCGGGGTTCGCAGCTCGTGCGAGATGGTGGCGACGAACTCGCTCTTCAGCTCGTCGAGCGCGCGCTCCTCGGACAGGTTGCGAAACGCGTAGACCACGCCCTCCTCGGACCTGACGCCCGAGATCGAGAGCCAGAGCTCGCGCCCCTCGACCTCGAGGGGAACGGTCTTGGCCTCGCGGCTGCCCGGCCCCGGGGTGTGCGTGACGGGCACCGCCGCGGCGAGGGCGTTCCAGCCCGCGAACGCCTCGTCCGCCCGCCTGCCGAGCACCGCACCAGCCGAGAGACCGGTGATCGCTTCCGCCGCGGGGTTCCAGTGCCTGATCAGGCCTTCGTCGTCGACGAGGAAGACGCCGTCGTCGACATGCTCTAGGACCCGGGCGTGGCGCTCGAGCGCCGCCCGCTGTTCCTCCACCTGGCGGTCGAGCCGCCGCAGTTGGATCGCCCGCTCGAGCGAGGCGACGAAGTAGTCGCGGTCGATCGGCTTCTGGACGAAGTCGTATGCACCGCCCCGCAGCGCCTGCACGGCGAGGTCGTGCTCGCCGTGTCCCGTGATCAGCAGCGTGGGCGTCTTCGGCCTGGACTCGCGGATCGCGTTGAGCAGCGCGAGCCCGTCCATCCCCGGCATCTTGATGTCGCTGACGATGGCGTCGTAATCGTTCCTTTGGATGCGGTCGATGGCGCCGGCCGCCGAGTCGACCGTGTCGATCTCGATTCCGTCCATCCGCAGCTTGAGGGCGCGGGGGAGCGCCTCGAGCAGCGCCGCGTCGTCGTCGACGAGGAGGATGCGCGGCGCGGGGGTCACAGCAGCAACGCCTCGGGCGGGTCGCCGTGCGCGACCGGCAGCTCGATCGTGAACGTCGCGCCCCTCCGGGTGCTGCGAACCGAGATGTCGCCGCCGTACTCCTTCAGGATGCTGTACGTGATCGACAGGCCGAGGCCGGTGCCCGTACCGACCTCCTTCGTCGTGAAGAACGGATCGAAGATGCGCTGCTCGATCTCACGCGGGATTCCCGGCCCGGTGTCGGAGACGGTGATCGTGATCCGCTCCGCGTCGCGGCTCGACACGATCTTGATCTTCTTGCGCGGCGAGTCGGCGAGCGCGTCGCGCGCGTTGGTGAGCAGGTTGATGAACACCTGCTCGAGCTGGATCGCGTTGCCGAACACGATCAGCTCGTCGGGCCAGAGCTCGAACTCGACTTCGATCCCGCGGAGACGCAGCTGCTCGTGCACGAGCGAGAGCGAGCGCTCGATCACGTCGTCGATGTCGACGCGCTCGATCTTCGCCGGGGTTGCGCGTCCGAACGTGCGCAGGTGGGAGATGATCTCCGTCGCCTTCTGCACCTGCTCCATCGCCTTTTCGAGGTCGGCGCGCAGGCGCTCCGGCTCGACCTCGCCGAGATTGATCTGGTCGATGACGTTGCCGACGAACAGGCCGATGTTGTTGAGCGGGTTGTTGAGCTCGTGGGCGACTCCGGTGGTCAGCTCGCCGAGCGTCGCGAGCTTGCCCGCCTGAACCAGCTGCTCCTGCTTGTCCCGCAGCTCTTGCTCGCGCCGCTCCATCTCCTGCGTGGTCTCACGCAGGTCGCCCATGATGTGGATCATCGCCTTCCGGCTGTCGCCCAGCCTCAGGTTGGACTCGTGCGAGTCCTTGAGAATGTGGAGGAGGGCGCGGCGCGAGTTGTCGAGTCGTTCGGTCTGGCGGGCCAGGCGGCTCCGGTCCTCCTCGTAGTCGCCGAGGATGTGGAGCATCGCTTTGCGCTGCTCGCCCAGCTTCTGGTTCGACTCGTTGAGGTCGCCCATGATGTGGAGCAGGGCGCGCCTGCGCTCCTCCGCCTGGAGGACGCGCAGCTGGAGGTCCTCGACCTGCCTCTTGAGGGCTTCCGGGTCTTGAGAGGCGCCGGTGTCGCCGTCCTCCTCCGGCGGCAGCGCAGGCTCAGCGGACATTACGTCTGAGCGCGCTCTGACCTGAGTTTGTCGAGCTCTTGCTGGACGCTTTCGAGCTCTTTCTCGAGCGCGATCATCTTCAGCTCTCGGCCGACGACGACTTCCTCGAACTTCTCGAGGTCGAGGATCTTTTCCTGGAGCTCGGTCTTGGATTCCTCCAGGTCGCGCACGATCTGCTCGTACTCGCGCATGTCGCGGAGCACGCCGATCGCGCCGATCACCTTGCCGTCGGAGTCGCGGAGCGCGGAGGCGTTCAGCGTCGTCGGGATCACCTCACCGGAGGCGCTGCGCGGGTTGAGGCGCGCGTTTCGGGTCACGCCTCGTTCGACCACCTCGCGAAGGGCCGCGGTGAACTCGCGCGTCTCCTCGGGGCTGATGAAGCGCGAGACCGACTGCTCGACGACCTCGTCCTTGCGGAAGCCGAGCAGCTCGGAGACGGCCTCGTTCGTCTGGAGGATCTTGCCCTCGAGGTCGGAGACGAACACCGGGTCCGGGGCGTTCTCGATCAGGCTCTCCGCGTACGCGCGGGCCTTGTCCAGCTCGCGCATGTCGCGGAGCACGCCGATGGCGCCGATCACGTTGCCCTCGGTGTCGCGCAGGGCCGATGCGTTCAGCGTCGTGGGAATGATCTCGCCCGAGGCGCTGCGCGGGTTGAGGCGCGCGTTGCGCGTCACGCCGCGCTCGACGACCTCGCTCAGGGCCGCGGTGAACTCGCGCGTTTCCTCTTCGCTGATGAAGCGCGAGAGCGACTGCTCCAACACCTCGTCGCGGCGGAAGCCGAGCAGCTCGGAGACGGCGTCGTTCGCCTCGAGTATCTTGCCCTCGAGGTCGGAGACGAACACGGGGTCGGGGGCGTTGCGGATCAAGCTCTCCGCGTAGGCGCGGGCCTTGTCCAGCTCGCGCATGTCGCGGAGCACGCCGATGGCGCCGATCACGTTGCCCTCGGAATCGCGGAGCGCGGAGGCGTTGAGGCTGGTCGGGATCATCTCGCCGGAGGCGCTGCGCGGGTTGAGGACGGCGTCGCGTGTGACGCCGCGCTCGACGACCTCGCGGAGGGCGGCGGTGAACTCGCGCGTCTCCTCTTCGGTGATGAAGCGCGAGAGCGACTGCTCCAACACCTCATCGCGGCGGAAGCCGAGCAGCTCGGACACCGCGTCGTTCGCCTCGAGGATCTTGCCCTGGAGGTCGGAGACGAACACGGGGTCGGGCGCGTTGCGGATCAAGCTCTCCGCATAGGCGCGCGCCTTGTCCAGCTCGCGCATGTCACGGAGCACGCCGATTGCCCCGATCACCTTTCCGTCCGCGTCACGGAGCGCGGAGGCGTTGAGGCTGGTCGGGATGACCTCGCCGGAGGCGCTGCGCGGGTTGAGGACGGCGTCGCGGGTGACCCCGTGCTCGACGACCTCTCTCAGCGCCGCCATGAACTCGCGGGTCTCCTCCGCGCTGATGAAGCGCGACAGCGACTGCTCGACCACCTCGTCGCGCCGGAAGCCGAGCAGCTCGGACACCGCGTCGTTCGCCTGGAGGATCTTCCCCTCCAGGTCGGAGACGAACACCGGGTCGGGGGCGTTCGCGATGATGATGTCCGCTGCAAGCGCTGCGCCGCGGGCGGCGGCCCCGTCGGTCTGGGCCGCTGCGGCGCCGTTCTTCTTCGCCGTTCTTGCTTTCGTCGCGGGCGGTTTCAGCAGCTTCTTGGCCACAGGCGCTTCCTCCACGCTGAGTTAGGAACTGGGCAGAACGCTTCTTGCGTCTATTCATTCTGCTGCCTTGCATCCCTGTTAGCAACACTCGTCGCGAGGTTTCCGCTGCAAAAGAAGAGGGCCCGCGGCGCGGGCCCTCTTCCGTATGAGGTTGCCTGATCCGATTTACGGGCACCGCCGCACGACTTCGCCGTTGATGCAGACGTCGATCTGCGCGCCGCCGTCGATCGTGTCGACCCCCGGCCCGCCGTCGATGGCGTCCGCGCCTTGGTCACCCTCCATCACGTCGTTCCCGGCATCGTCCGCTTTGCCGACGATGTCGTTCCCTTGCCCGCCGGAGATGAAGTCGTTGTTGGTGAACGCGAAAACCCGGTCGTTGCCTTCGCGCCCGAACACGGTGTCGATGCCCCCGAAGCCCTGGACGAAGTCGTCTCCAGGCCCGCCGTCGAGCAGCTGGACGCCGGAGTCGCCTCCGAACACGGTGTCGTTTCCGGGCCCTCCGTAGACCTCGTCGTTCCCGGTCTGGCAGCAGCCGAGATTGCCGCCGTCCAGAAGATCGTCCCCGGCACCCCCGAGCACCTTGTCGTCGTCCACTCCGCCCTGGACGGTGTCATTGCCTGCGCCGCCGAGAACGCAGTCGTTGCCTCCTCGGCCGTCCAGGTTGTCGTTGCCCCCGTCCCCGACGATCAGGTCGTTGCCCGGAGTCCCGACGAGGACATCAGGGCCGTTCGTCCCGTGGATCACATTCGGGTTCGGGCAGTTCGGCCCGAGGCCTCCGGAGTTCGCCCGTAGGCCGTGGGACTGGTCCGTCGGCATCGCGCCCGCGGTCGAAAGACCGGCCGCAATCGTCAAAGCCGAGGCTGAAAGGAGCAGAGCCGCAGTCCGCAGCAAGCGGTGTCGAATGCTCATGTGACCTCCTTTCGCGGTCCGAGATGGAGCCACGTGATCAAGAAGATGCTTTCGAGGCGGGAATCTGGCGGTGTCTCGGGCCCGTGGACGTCGATCGGTCGATCGCGGCCATCGCCGCCGTGGCCGGCTGACCGCCGTCTATATTCACGGCACCGAATGCGCGTCGCCGTCGTTGGCCACGTCGAGTGGATCGAGTTCGCGCGCGTCGAAGAGCTGCCCGCGCCGGGGGCGATCGTGCATGCGCTCGACGCGTGGGAGGAGCCCGGGGGAGGAGGTGCGGTCGCGGCGGTGCAGCTGGCACGCCTGGCCGGGACGAGCCTGTTCCTCACCGCGCTCGGCGACGATTCGCTCGGCCGGCGGGCGAAGCGCGAGCTCGAGGAGCTCGGAGTCGAGGTGGCGAACGTCTGGCGACCGGAGCCGCAGCGACGTGCTTTCGTCCACGTCGACTCCAACGCCGAGCGGACGATCACCGTGATCGGCGAGCGCCTCGGCCCGCACGGAGACGACGCGCTGCCGTGGGACGAGCTCGCGGACGCCGACGCCGTCTACTTCACGGCTGGGGACGCGGAGGCGGTCCGCGCCGCACGCGTAGCGCGGAAGGTCGTCGCGACGACGAGGGCGATGGAGACGCTGG
>JBKPHH010000063.1:0-8069 GCA_046729795.1 Actinomycetota bacterium
CATCGCAACGGCGGTGCGTACGGCTCGAAGCGCATCGTCCTCGTGGAGCTGTGGGATCCCGAAGACAGCCATGACCGCGTCACCGGCGAACTTTTCGACCATGCCTCCGTGGCGCTCGATCACGGCGCGCATCGCCTCGAAATACCGGCTCATCGCGAGGCGTGTCGCTTCCGGATCTAGCCGCTCCCCGAGCGTCGTCGAGCCGACAACGTCTGAAAAGAGGATGGTCACCGTCTTGCGCGCGGCGGGCACCGCTTCGAGCGGCGAACCGCACGCCGAACAGAACCTCGCGTCAGGCGTGTTCTCGCGGCCACAACTTGGGCACGCGACCATGGCTGGAGTTTTAGGACGCCGTCGGCCCTTAGCCTCGGACAGTGCCGCTCACGCCAACCGGGAGGGCCGACAGTCTTATGGAGCGTGACGTGAAAGGCGGAACTCTTCGTCGATCGCGGCGCAAGCATCGCAGCGGCTCAGGACGCATCTCTCGCCGGAGACCGTGACGACGCTGGTTGAGCAAGCCCGACGCAAAGCCGGAGCTCGTCGGCTAGTCCGTCAGTTGATGGCGAACAGCAGACGAATCGGGCCCCGGAGTGGAGAACCGCGTCGGCTGCAAGCGTTCTGCAAGCATCGGGCTTCCGCGGGGATGTCACCGTGTTCCGCCGAAATGCCATTGCCGGGTGCCAATCTGGCTCAGAGCCTGCGTTTCGGCGGAATACGGCGGCATGCGTGTACATGATCGAGGCGGCTCATCACCCCGGAGGTCGCAGGTTCAAATCCTGCCCCCGCTACTCACAAGGGCCCTGGTAACAGGGCCTTCTTGTTCGCAAGTCGGTGGCGTTGCGGCCCGACGCAGTACTGCCAGGCCACGGAACGTCGCTACCCGCTGAACTGCGCGACACTACGCCGGTGCAACCGGAAACGCGCTACGCCAAGAGTGGCAACGTCAATATCGCCTACCAGGTAGTCGGTGACGGTCCCCCCGACCTCGTCGCGGTCGATGTGATCTCACACATTGAGCTGAATTGGGAGATTCCTTCCGAGGCTCGATTCTTCACCCGACTCGCCTCCATCTGTCGCTTGTTCAGGGTCAACCAGCGTGGGACCGGCATGTCCGACCGGGACGTGGGCGCGCCCACGCTGGAGACGCGCAAGGACGACATCCGCGCCGTCCTCGACGCGGTCGGATCGGAGCGGGCAGTGCTCTTCGGCCTCGGCGACGCCTCCCCGCTCTCCATCTTGTTCGCGGCCACTTATCCCGAACGGACCGCTGGGCTGATCTTGATGAATGCGTCGCCGCGTTTCGTGAAGAACCCGAGCCTGCCTTGGCTTCCGACCCGGGAGGAGACGCAACGACAAGCCGACGACTTTGAGCGTCGCTGGGGGGATCCCGCCTTCGCCTACGAGGTCATTGGCATGGTCAACCCGAGCGCGCCTAAGGAGGAGCTCCAAAACAAAGCCCGTGTCTTTCGGCTCAGTGTCAGCCCTGGTGCGGCCGCCGCCTACATCCGGATGAATATCGACGTGGACGTGTGCGACGTCCTTCCCCTGATTCGGGTCCCAACGCTGGTCATGCATCGGAAGGACGGGGGAGGTTGGGACATCCGCAGTGGGCGCTACTTAGCCGAGCACGTCCCAGGCGCCCGTTTCGTGGAGTTGCCCGGCGCGGACTTTTCCCCCTCACTTGGCGAGCAGGAACCGGTCTTCGTCGAGCTGGAGAGCTTCCTCGCAGACGTCGTCGCGGGCACGCATCCCGAGGTTGAACCCGACAGGGTGCTGGCCACTGTCCTCTTCTCGGACATCGTCGGCTCCAGCGAGAGGGCGGCAACGCTCGGCGACAGGGCCTGGCGAGAGCTCCTGCTGCGCCACCACGAACTGATCCGCCGTCAGCTGGTTCGATTTCGCGGCCAGGAGGTGGACACGGCGGGCGACGGCTTCTTCGCCTCCTTCGACGGGCCGGCCAGGGCCATCCGCTGTGGGTGTGCCATCGCCGAGACCATGCCGGGGCTGGGGCTCGAGGTGCGGGTCGGTTTGCACACGGGCGAGTGCGAGCTCGTAGACGGCAAGGTGGCCGGCATCGCCGTGCACACGGGGGCCAGAGTCGCCGCCAACGCGCAGCCGGGCGAGGTGCTCGTCTCCTCGACCGTCAGAGACCTGGTCGCCGGCTCGGGACTGACCTTCGAAGACCGCGGCTCGCACGAGCTCAAGGGGATTCCCGGCGAATGGCGACTCTACGCCGTCGCAAAGAGCAGCTAATTCTCACGGGGCCTTTTTGGGCTCAGCTGTAAGCGTTCTGGCAAGCCCCGGGCTTCCGCCGGGATGTGACCGCGTTCCGCCTGATTGCAACGGCTGTGGGCCAATCAACCCCTGAGCGACCGTTTCTGCCGACCGCAGCGGAACGCGTAGAACCGCCCTATAAGCGGGGCCTCTCGCTTTCCGGGTCAGTTGCTATGTGGCGGCTTCTGCAAGCCATATGCAACGGGGGATGTTGACGCGGCAGGTATACCCGCGGGCAGCCCTTCAGTCGAGGGGAGCGACGGGTTTCGCGCTGATGCCGCCTCAGGCGAGACCCTGAGCGCGCGCGGCGAGCGCTGCGAGCACCTCCGGGAAGTCACCGCTGATCTCGGGACCAATCTCCGGGCCCACAGTCTCGGCGGCCGGACCCGTGATCTCCATCCGATAGGTGATGCGCGAGCGTTCGTCGCCGACGTCCTCGACCCGGTGTGTCGTGCGGACGCAAAAGTCGCCGCCGTCGGCCTCGTCGACGAACAGCTCGGGCTCGATGGTTTCGGCGATGCGCAGCTCGACAGGCTCGTCGCCCGGGGGCGTCATCAGGATCGTGCTGCCGACGGCGAACGGACCGCGAAGCTCGATCCGCTCGACGCCCGCGTTCCACTCGGGCCAGCGCTCGACGTCCGCCCACAGCCGCCAGACAGCCTGGGCCCTCGCGCTCGTCTCGACGCTGTGCTCGACGGCCCACATGAGACACACACTCTAGTCGCGACTCGGTTCCGGACCCCATCGCAAGGCGGAAGCTCGAACGGGATGGCGGAGTTCGAAACTGCGAGGGGTAAAGCACGGGGAACTATGAGAGGTAAAGCACGGAGCGACGGGACTCGAACGGGCGAACTCCGGCGCGACAGCCGGCGTTTTGGCCTGGACACAGGGCTTTTCCGTTGTTGGCACATATCGGTCGCCGGCGCGCGACCTACCGCGACGCCTTGATTCACGTGCTGATTTCAGCCAGGCAGCGCCCGGATCTCGACGCCGGCTTGACCTTACAGTGACTGCAAAGATTACGCTGGAGCGGTGAACATCTCCACGTTCGCCCGCCTCGCCGGCATCTCGCCCTCCGGTGTCCGCTGGTACGAAGCAGCGGGCGTTCTTCCTCCGCCTGTTCGGCAGGAGAACGGCTACCGCGAGTACAGCGACGGTGACCTCTCACGACTCACGCTGATCCTCGCGCTGCGGCGGCTCGGGCTCACCCCGGCAGAGGCGGGACGGATGGTCGATCGCTTCCTCGAAGGCGATGTGATGGACCCCACGCTGACCGCGACCCTCGAGCAACAGCGTCGCAAGATCGCGCGACAGCGGGAAGAGCTGGAGCGCCTGGAGTTCGAGCTCGTCGACTTCGAGCGCACCATGAAGGCTGTCGATCGCGGTCCAGGAATGGACGCACGCCCAGACCCGATCAGTGTGCTGTTCGTGTGCAACGGCAATTCGGCCCGGAGTCAGATCGCCGAGGCCCTGCTCGCTCGGTTCGGTGGGCCGGACTTCGACGCCGTGTCGGCCGGCACACGCCCTCGCACGGTTCACCCGCTGGCCGTTCGAGTTCTCGCCGAGGTCGGCATCGACTGGCAGGCGGCTCGCGCGAAGTCGGTCGCGGAGCTGCTCGATCGCCGCTTCGACTACGTCATCACATTGTCGAACAGCGCGCGCGAGGAGTGCCCGAGCCTGTCGGGGCCGCACAGCTCGCTGCATTGGCATCTCGAGGATCCGAGCGCAACCGAAGGGCCCGACGAGCGCCGCCTGGAGGCTTTCCGCGCGACCCGCACGGAGCTCACGGCGCGGCTCAGACCGTTCATCGAGATCGCACGACGTGCGGCGGGGTTTCTTCCCGCCGTTGCCGGACCCGAGCCGGGCTCCTCGGCGCCTCGGTCTCCGGCGTGACCGTTCATCGCGAGAGAAAGGAGCAGACCCATGCAACTTCCCTACACCGAGCCCCTGACCGTCCGTGAGCCCGGCGAACGCGTTGTCCCCGAGCCCCCGCGGCGCGGGGAGGAGGGCGGTGAGCCCTGCGGCCTTTGCAGCGGGGGCGCGACTGCGCCCGTCTGGGAGGACGAGCACTTCAGCCTCCACCCGCCTGTCCACGGCAGCCTGCCCGGAGCGGTCTGGCTGGCAAGCCGCGAGCACGTCGACTCGTTCAGCGACCTGTCGCCGGAGGCAGCAGCCGCGTTCGGGCCACTGGCCGCTCGTATCGAGCGGGCCATCCTCGCGCTCGGCGAGGTCGGCCGCGTGCACCTGTACCGCTGGGGCGACGGCGGCGCGCACTTCCACGTGTGGTTCATTCCCCGCCCGCTGGGGATGCTCGAAGCGTCGGGAATGATGCTGCCGCTCTGGGAAGACGTCCTTCCCAACGTCACCGACGAGGAGCTCGCCGACGCGGCGAAGCGTGTTGCCGCGGCACTGTGACGGCCCAGCCGACGCTCGCCCGGCGCCTGGGGACGTTCGATGCCGTGGTCATCGGCCTCGGCTCGATGATCGGCGCCGGCGTCTTCTCGGCGTTCGCTCCGGCTGCTGCGGCGGCCGGAAGCGGGCTGCTCATCGGTCTCGCGCTCGCAGCCGCGGTCGCCTACTGCAACGCGGTCGCCTCCGCCCAGCTCGCGGCGCAGTACCCCACCTCGGGCGGGACCTACGTCTACGGTCGAGAACGACTCGGGGAGTGGTGGGGGTTCCTGGCCGGCTGGGGGTTCGTGATCGGCAAGACGGCGTCGTGCGCGGCGATGGCGCTTACCTTCGCGGCTTACGCAGTACCCGGACCCGGCTGGCTCCAGCGTCCCGTCGCGGTCATCGCCCTGCTGGCGCTCACCGCGGTCAACCTCCGCGGCATCACACGCACGGCCGGGCTGACGCGGATCCTCGTGGTGGTGTCGCTCGCGGCGCTGGCGGTGGTGGTCGGTGCGATTCTCGGCAGCGGCGCGGGCCACGCTTCGGATCTGGCGCTCGAGCTACCCGGCGGGTACTACGGAGTCCTCCAGTCGGCGGGGTTGCTGTTCTTCGCCTTCGCCGGCTACGCGAGGATCGCGACGCTCGGTGAGGAGGTCCGCGACCCCGAACGCACGATCCCGCTTGCGATCCCGCTGGCTCTCGGCATTACCGTGGCGATCTACGCGGCCGTCGCCACCTCCGTGCTCCTCGCTCTCGGTTCGGACACCCTCGCGTCGAGCTCGAGACCGCTCGTGAACGCGGTTGAAGCGGCCAACGCCGACTGGGCGGTGCCGCTGGTAGGCGTCGGTGCGGCAGTCGCCAGCCTGGGTGCTCTGCTCGCGCTCATCGCCGGCATCGGGCGCACGACGCTTGCCATGGCCCGGGAGGGGGATCTGCCGCGCTGGCTGGCCTCGGTGCACCCGCGCTACCGCGTGCCGGATCACGCCGAGCTTGCGGTCGCCGCCGCCGTCACGGCCCTTGTCCTGACCACCGACCTACGCGGGGCGATCGCATTCTCGTCGTTCGGGGTTTTGACCTACTACGCGATCGCCAACGCCTCTGCTTGGACCCAAGGCGGTGAGTGGCGCCGCTGGCCGCGTGCCGTGAACGCGATTGGCCTGGTGGGATGCGTGACGCTGGTGGCGACGCTCCCGGTCTCCGCTGTGGCTGCCGGTCTGGCGATGTTCGCGGCCGGCCTCGCCTGGCGGTTGATCATACGGAGGCGGGGCGGCAGCGACGTCCGAGTGAGCGCTCCGAAGGTCCGTTCCTCGAGCTAGTGCGCCCGCGGAGGTCGCACGGAAACGAACTGAGCAGGTCATAGCCCAATGCGGCGACTGGGGCGCCGCCCCTGACGTCGTCCGCGTTATCCGGTCTCGAGTTCGAGCAAGCGGTGGCGCAGGAGTTGCTCGAGCGCTGAGTCTGGTATCGGCTTATCGGGCGTGAACCGGACGGTTCCCTTCGAGAGGTCGAAGCCGGCGAGCGCAGCGCTCGCGGCATCGATCGCCTCCGGGCTGAAAGGGAAGACGCTGAGGTGGGTCTTGCTTGCCCTGATGCCTAGGAGTGGCCGCTTCTTGTATTTGAACGCTGGCATCCCGTAGCTCGTCCCCTCTTCCACGTCCGGCACGGTGCGTCGAACAAACTGCCGTACCCGCTCAAGCTCCGCCCTCTCGGGCTCCGAAAGGCTCGCGAGGTAATCGTCGAACGACGGCATAGGCCGTGCACGCTAGCGCAGGGCGGGTCGGTCGAAGAACGCGCGAACTCTGGCCGGGCGCGAGCCACGGCCTGCCCGTGTGAGCTGGCACGTGGGCAACCCCATCCTCGAAAACAACCTCGAGCATCGGCTGGAATCCGCGCTGTGGAGCCGCCTCGGCTAGAACCGTTCCGCAAGCATCGGGCTTCCGCCGCGATGCCATCGTGTTCCGCCTCAACGCAACTGGTTACTGAAGGCCGAACACGGAACGAGTTCAGCCTTCGCGCATGGACGCAGCTCGCGCTCGCGCGTAGCCGATCCCGCGGAGCGCGTCTTCCATCTCATCGAGAGTGGCCGGATCGTCGATCGTCGCCGGGGTCGGGTACTCATCGCCGTCTGCGATTCGGCGCATCGTTCCACGAAGGATCTTTCCGGATCGGGTTTTGGGCAGGCGCTCGACGACGACCGCAGTCTTGAACGCCGCGATAGGACCGATCCGCTCGCGTACCAAACTCACCACCTCGGCCACGATCTCCGTGTGCGCGCTCTCCACGCCTGCCTTCAGGACGAGGAACCCAACCGGCAATTGCCCTTTCAGCTCGTCCGCCACCCCGATCACTGCGGTCTCCGCCACGGCCGGGTGCGATGCCAGGACCTCCTCGATCGCGCCGGTCGACAGGCGATGGCCGGCGACGTTGATGATGTCGTCGGTACGGGACATGACGAAGAGGTAGCCGTTCTCATCGAGATAGCCGGCGTCGGCGGTTTGGTAGTAGCCCGGAAACGCGGAAAGGTAGACCTCGCGAAAGCGCTCGTCCGCGTTCCAGAGGGTCGGTGAGGAGCCGGGCGGCATCGGCAGCTTCGCCACCAGCGCGCCGATCTCTCCGCTCGGGAGCTCCTCGCCACCGCTATCCAGGACGCGCACGTCCCAACCCGGCACGGCGCGAGTCGGCGATCCCGGCACGACGGGCAGCTGCTCGATGCCGAGGCAGTTCGCGGCGATCGGCCAGCCGGTCTCGGTCTGCCACCAGTGGTCGATCACCGGGACCGCGAGCTTCTCCTGCGCCCAGCCGAGCGTCTCGGGATCGCAGCGCTCCCCTGCGAGGAAGAGCGCGCGGAAATCCGAGAGCTGGTAGCGGCCGATGTGGTCGCCCTCCGGATCCTGCTGCCTGATCGCGCGGAAGGCCGTCGGCGCGGTGAACAGCGTTGAAACTCCATGCTCGGAGATCACTCGCCAGAACGCCCCCGCGTCCGGCGTACCGACCGGCTTGCCCTCGTAGAGGACCGTCGTGCAGCCGTGGAAGAGCGGCGCGTAGACGATGTAGGAGTGTCCGACCACCCAGCCCACGTCGGAGGCGGCCCAGTACACGTCGCCGGGCTCGACGTCGTAGATGTGCTTCATCGTCCATGCGAGCGCGACGGCGTGCCCGCCGTTGTCGCGCACGATCCCTTTGGGCTCTCCGGTAGTCCCCGACGTGTAGAGGATGTAGAGCGGATCGGTGGCTTCGACCGTGACGCAGTCGGCCGGCTGAGCTCGCGAGACGGCTTCGACCCAATCGAGGTCTCGCTCGGGGTCGAGCTCGCCTTCGAGCATGGGACGCTGGAGGATGATGCAGCGCTCCGGCTTGGACTCGACCATCTCGATGGCTGCATCGAGCAGCGGCTTGTACGGAAC
>JBKPHH010000064.1:0-10970 GCA_046729795.1 Actinomycetota bacterium
GACACTCCGAGCATCGGCATCACCGCGTGACGGCCCCCGCTCGGTAGGCGGCGACGCCGGCCGCGATGGCGGCCTGCAAGTCCGCGACGCCGCCCGCCGAGGAGAACCTGCCCACCGCGGAGATGGCCGCGACCGTCTGGGTAGGTACGCCTGCGGTTGCGCTTCGGCCTGATCCGAGTGAGCCGGAGCTAGGTGCAGTAGATATGCCCGTCGGCGGCACGCTCGGACGTCGATCTTTCTACGGCCTGATCACTTTCGACGTGACGCATCGAGTACCCACAGGCGGCGAGGAACTCGACCACGCGGGCAGCGTTGGCACGCTTGCCGTCGAGACCAAGTCCGTGGATCTCGACGAATAGTCGCGGCTTGCAACGATCGATCGTCTCGCGCATTCCCTCGAGGACATCGAGCTCGAGGCCCTCGACGTCGATCTTGACGAAGTTGGGGTCCGGCAGCGAGCCATCGCGGATCTCCCCGTCAAGAGAGACCACCGGAACGGTGAACGTCTCCGCTTCGATGCCCTCGGATTCGAGCTCGTCCCTGATCGTCCCGGCGCCGCTCGCCCGGCCGGCCAACCCTCCTCCGCCCGGCGCGACGAGCTCGAGCTCCCCTTGAGCCCCGCCGACGCCGACGTTGCGGACGACGACGTTCGAGAAGTCGTTTAAGCGCACGTTGTCGAGCACGCGCTGGTAGTTGCCCGGATGGGGCTCGAAAGCGATGACCGTCCCGCGATCGCCGACCTGATCGGCGAAGAACAGGGTCATCTCACCCTGAAACGCCCCGATGTCGTAGATCGTCAGGCCGTCGTAGTCGAGCGATCGCAGGAATGCCTCCTCCACCCCGGCGTACTGCGGATACTCCGGAGCCGGTTGCAGGAAGCCCGGCAGGATCAGCCGGATCCCGCCGATTTGCTTCATCCCGCGGGCGAGGCCGTATCGGGCGCGGTACGGGCGCGGCTTATTCCAGCGCCCCACAGCGCTTGCCGCAGCCCCCGTGATCCGATCCGCGCCGCCGGGCACGACGTCACGGTATCGCTCTGCGGCCGCTCGATCAGGGAGCTTCAACTCGCGGGCCAGCCAAAATTTGGCCGCGCGGGGAAGACTCCCGAGCAGGTGGGCGGCGAAGCACAGCGGGAGATGGCATGCGCCTTGACGACCGGATAGCCGGTTTGGCCGAGCTGAGCAAGCGTTACGAGCGCTACGCGGCCGCCCGCCGCGCCAATCGTGAACGAAGACAGGCATTCGTCGATGCCGGCGTCGAGGACGGGGAGCGCGCTGCCGAGCTCCTGGTCGAACTCGAGGAGATCCTCGCGGAGCGCAATGCGATCGCGGATGAGTTGCGGCGGCTGCATCCGGCGCTCACCGCGGGGATGAACTAGATGAGCGAGCCCCTACTCCCGCAGCCCGGCGGCTTCGAGGGCTTCAGCGGGGTCGCATCGGGTGCGAGCACGCCGGAGTTGAAGACCGCGCCTGGATCGCCCCGGGCCAAGCCAGCCCGAAACTCCTCGATTCCCCGCCGCACGATCTCGACGTTCTCCTGCGACATCGCCCGCCCAGTATCTCGCGGCCGGGGGAGGTCGCGAGCCGGTGAGCCACGATCGAGACAACCCCCGCTCAGCTCAGCGCAAAGAAAAGCGCCCCACACACGATGACTGACGACGAGATGACCGCGGTCCTCGCAGAGATCGTCCGGGACGAGGCCGCGCCGGCGAGGGTGACGGCGATTCGGACCTTGCGGGAGTGGCGACGCGCCGCAGAGGCCGAGGAGGGGCCGAGCCCCTTCGATGAGCTCTACGCCGACGAGCTCGCCGCCCGCCGGCGGGCGGCCAGGAAACGCGAGGAGCGCCGCTAACCCTGCTGCTCGTCGCGTTGCTGACGTCGGTCGCGAGAAGCGGGAGCACGAACCCAGCCTGTTAGCTTGTGTCGGAACGCGGCACGGTCCCGTCAGCCGAACTGGCGGAGGAGGACCGGGCCGTCGCACGGAAGGAGGCTCCTCATGGCAGAAGGAGCCATCACCGACATCGCGCGCGAGCGTGATCAGGCGGTAGGCCGACTCCAGGCTCTAGCCGCCGAGATACGCGCTCACGAGCAGGACATCCGCGACGACGTCGCCTGGCTGCGCCGAATCAATGGAGGCAGCGACGGCGGGGGCGAGCAGGACGTAGGCGAGGTACGGCAGGGCCTTCAGCCGATCGGGCGCGAGGACGCGCGCTCCGACGAGAAGGGCCGGGAGCAATGGGCGTGATCCAGGCAGAGGCCGAGGTGGCCGGGATGATCCGGTCGGGCACGCCCTTCGACTCCATCGAGGACCAGATCCAACGAATCCCCGATCTGGTCGATGACGAGCGCTCCGCGCTGTGGTTGTACGCGTGGTCAGAACAGGGACGCGGCTGGCAGCGAAATGCCGCAAGACAGCTCCTCCTGTGGGCCGCGAGGGGGGAGAGCGCCAGGTCACGGTAACCCCGACCGTGACCCACCCGGGAAGGTCACCGCGCCAGCCGCGCCCCGCAAGCCCGGCGGGCAGCCGCCGCGGTGACCATGGGACGGAGCGTCAATGAACGACCACAAGCTTCATCCTGCGGATGCTGCGGATATGCGGGAGCCTCACAAGGAGGGCGGGGGCACGCTGCGCCAGGACATATCGGCAGCGATGGTTGGCCTCTACAAGCAGCACCACGGCGAAGGGCCGACCCGTTGCCGCACCTATCTGCACCCGGAGCTCGTGATCGTCGTCTTGGGCGGAGGCTACTCGGCGGCCGAGCAAACGCTGTTGGAGGCGGGCAGGTGGTACGAGGTCCGCGAGGCGAGGCAAATCTGGCAGGACAGCATGCAGGCGAGGTTCGTCGATGCGATCGAGGGGCTGACTGGGCGCAAGGTCTCGGCGTTCATGAGCGCCAATCGTCAAGACCCCGAGCTGTCGGTGGAGATGTTCGTACTCGAAACGGAGGAGACCGGCTAGAAGGCAGTCTCCTCTTCCCCCTCGCCCAGGGCAGACCGCGCTGCTCTCCCGAGGCCGCGCCTCCGATCCATGGAACGCGGGATTGCGCGAGGATCAACGACTTAACCCGGGTCTGTTCCTAGGCCAGTCCTTCCCGGAACCAGGCGCGCAACAGGTTGTGCGCGCCGCCCATGCGCACAGATCAACGCACCGAGCTGAACGCCGCCCGGAGCTCCTCCGAGAGAAGCTCCGGCTCCTCCCAGGCGGCGAAGTGGCCGCCCTTCTCGACCTCGTTGAAGTAGGCGAGGCCCGGGTAGACCGCCTCGACCCAGCTCCGGGGCGACGCCCAGATCTCGCCGGGGAACGTCGTGAAGCCGACGGGAACCGAGACCGCCGGAGGCGGCTGGCCGCTCGCAAGCGCTGCGGCCAGCGCTCGTCCGTCCTCCCAGTACGACCGGGCCGTCGACGCTCCGGTGCCGGTCAGCCAGTACAGCGTGATGTTGTCAACGATGCTTTCCCGGGTGAGATTGCCTACGGCCTCACCGTCGACGAACGCGCGGGACATCTTGTAGTAGCTGTCCGTGTCGTGGTCGAGCATCCAGGCCGCCAGGGCGACGGGTGAATCCAGCAGGGCGTAGCCGATCGTCTGCGGCCGCGTTGCCATCTCGAGGAAGTAGCCGAAGCCGCTTTCCCTGAACGTCGCGACCGCCTCGGCCGCTGCGCGTTCCTGTTCGGATTCCTTGGGCAGTTGATCGCCGACCGCGAGCACCGCCGTGAGCAGGTTCAGGTGGAAGCCGACCAAACCCTCGACCGCCTGGCGACCCATCAGGTCTGTGACGAGGGCACCCACGTCGCCGCCCTGGGCGACATAACGGGTGTAGCCGAGGCGGTGCATCAGCTCCGCCCACGCGCGTCCGGTGCGGGCGGCGTCCCAACCGAGCTCGGCGGGCTCACTGGAGAACCCGTAGCCGGGCAGGGACGGCAGCACGAGGTCGAACGCGTCCTCGGCGCGGCCGCCGTGCGCGGTTGGGTCGGTCAGCGGGCCGACGGTCTCGAGCAGCTCGATGACCGAGCCGGGCCAGCCGTGCGTCATGACCAGCGGCAACGCATCCTCGTGCTGCGAGCGGACGTGGATGAAGTGGATCTCGACCCCGTCGATCTCGCTAGTGAACTGCGGCAGCGCGTTCAGCTTCGCCTCGGCCTTGCGCCAGTCGTAGTCGGTCGTCCAATAGCGCGCGAGCTCCTGCAGCGTCGCCAGCTGCACGCCCTGCGACCGATCTGCGACGAGCTCCTTGCTGGGCCACCGCGTCGCGGCGATGCGGCGGCGGAGGTCGTCTAGGTTCTCTTCCGGAATGTCTATGTCATAGGGGCGGATTGCGCCGTTTTCGGGCTTCGCCTGATCGGCGGCGGCTGGGGTCGAGCCTGAGGCTTCCATCTGCGGCTCCTGACTTGCGATTTGCGGGCCAGTGAAGGCCCTCACTCGATTGCTGGGCGCAGACGGCGTTGAGGGACTCGGCGCCATCGCGCCGGGCTAACCCTATTCGTCTGGTGGGGAAGGTCAAGGGCCGCAGGGGCGCACCTCGGTGGCGAAGAGCTCAGCGGGCGAGACCGCTGCTTCCTACGCGGAGGGGTACTGAGCTTGTCGAGGAAGAGTGGCCTGCTGCCCACGTGTAAGCAGTGCTCATCCTCGCGCAGAGCGAGAGCGAGTGAAGGTTGTCGGGCGTTCGAGTCCCGTCAGCCTTGCGGTGGAACGAAGAAGCGCGCCCGACAGGATTCGAACCTGTGACCTTCGGTTTCGTAGACCGCGTCGGGTGTTCGTTGTAATTCGTCTGGGCTCAGGATTCGGCTCTATCTCGGGATTCGAGTTCGTCTGGGTTCGGCTGGACTCTGTCCCGTCCGTTGCCCTTTTGTTGCCCCATCGAAGCTGGCTGGCGTTATCAACCGAGCGGCCGCTGAGCTCCTTTAGGCAGGCGGGCGCCGCAGTAGGCGGCTATGGAATCGGGCTCAGATACATCCCGCCGACCCCCTGACCCGCCGTGTTGCGGCAGAGCCAGTTACCCGTGGTCTGCGCGTAGGTGAGCGCGATGCAGCGGCCCATCGCCCGCTGGCCGTAGGCGTTCGGGTGCAGTGACTCCTGCGCATCGCCCTGGCAGCAGCCGGAGTTGAGCCAGCGCACCCACTCCGAGCGGGTGTCCGAGGGGCCCGAGGTGCCGACCTGGCTGGAGGAGCGATGGCAGACCTCGCGTCCGTCGAGCGCCCGCTGCACGTCCAGGAACTGGACGCCCTTCTGGGCGGCGACCTGCTTCATGTTGTCGACGATGAAGGGGGTCGCCCAGTCCATCGCCCAGTTCGAGTCCGCATTCCAGAACGGGCAGCCGCCCTCGGTGAGCCTCGACCACCCCGACTCCGGGTAGCGGTTGTCGGGCCCCCGCGGGATCGGCGAAGCGTAGCCCATCGCCAGCAGCCGGTACTGCGAGCTCACATAGCCGGCGCCGCTCATCACCGCTCGGATCTCGTCGATCGCCTTGCTGAAGCCGGCCCGCGCGGCGGGCATCGCCGCCTGCATCTCGGCCTGCTCCTCGGGCCAGCAGTAGTCCGGGTTGTCCGACGAGCTGGTCGACCAAGCGATCGTGCAGTCGATCACGTGGTCGGAGAAGCCCAGGTCGTTCGCGGTGATGGTCAGGACAACCAACTTGACATTCTTGTTTTGGGCGACCGTGGTCAGCTGGTCGCCCTGCGGTGGCTCGCCCTTAAACACTTGGCCGCCCTCCGAGCCGCGCCAGACGTGTTGGGTGCGGGCGCCCGAGCAGGCGAGGTTGATCCGCTCGTTCACCGAGATCGCCGCCGTCTTGATCGGAGCCACGTCGGAGCGATCACAGCCGTTGTCGTAGGAGCTGCCGTAGACCCGATGCGGGTCATAGCTACAGCTCCCGTACCAGGTGCACCTGGCCGCCCGGTCGGTCCCGAAGCGGGTGCCGAACGGGTTGAGCGAGTTGCCGTTCCAGCGCCCTGCTTCCCCCGAGATGAACGAATCCCCGAGCGAGACGATTGCTGTCGTCGACGACCCCGGCCCGGCCTGCGCCATCGGCGCCGCCAACGCAAACGCACCCGCGATCGCCAACACCGCGGCCACGGGCACCCTTTGCCTCTTCTTCTTCATCTCTCCGACGCTGGAGCGATCTCCTTAATTTGATTCCTCAAACCTCCCGTGGCTCGCTGCGGAACCGGTCCCACGCCTTTCGAAGACCGTTCGTGGCCGCGATAGGTGCTTCCTCTGCCCTCCAAGCCCTGCTGAATCGCGGTCTGCCACTCGACCTCGGGATGGGTCTCGGCCAACCCAGCGTCGAGATCGTCGGCATTCCATGCCTCTTGGGCTCGCTGGAAAGTCTTCAAGTTCTCCTGCGACATCGCCTACTCCCGCAGCCCGGCGGCTTCGAGGGCTTTCTCGCGGTTGGAGAAGATCTCCAGCCGTACGACCTTGCCGTCGCGCATCTTCCAGACGTGCGCTCCCTGGACGTCCACGTCGACTCCGCTCCCCTTGCCGCGACCCGTATAGCGGCAAAGCACCACTACGAACTCTCCCGCCGAGACGTACTCCTCGCCCTTGACGCGCCAGCCCGCCCGGGATCAAGCCAGCGACGCAACCGCTCGCTCCTCAGCTCGGGATCGCGAGCGACTCCCGCCTGGTCTGGAAACTCGGCGGACCATCCCCACTCCATGTCGGGGGCGTATTCGCGGGGGACAGCCTCTATCGGCGCTGCTCGGCTACCGGATCGAGCGCCAGCTCGCCGCCGAGGGCCTTCAGAAGTTCATCGCGGCGCTGCGCAGGGTGGCGCCGCTGGTCGCGAACAAGCTCACTCCCTCGAGCGACCCGGTCGAGGCCGTCGCCGCCACCAACGTGGTCGACGGCCTGACGCTGCTGGCGGCGGCCGGCTATGACGGAAAGCGCGGGCCGAGCCGAACGACCCTGTGGACGAACCAGCCGTCGCTGGGTCCAGGCCCGTCGCAAGCCGATGGCGCCAAGCTCGATCGGGTGCTCGATGCCGCGGCGGACACCTTGGACGCCGCCGCCGACCTCTCGGTGGCGGAAAGCGTCTATCAGGCCGTGCAGGGCAACCCGATGCGCGCGGGCGCGACCGTCGACGGGCTCTCCGGGGCGCCGGTGCCCCCGCCCGAGGTCGGCGTCGTTCGCACTCCCAGTACGGGGGTCGGCGTGACCCACCGCTTGCTGGTCCTGCTCGGCGACGGGCCGGCCGCGGACTGGGCGGAGACGCCGCGGGCGCTGGCAGAACCGCGCCTCGACGCCTGGGCGCGCTTGACCCTGCCTTCCCCCGACCAGATCCGTGTTCGAGTCCGGCTAGTCGATGAGGAGGGAGCGGAGCTGGACGTCCTCGAGGGGCTCACGATCGCGACATTGAATGCGGCCGCCGCCGGCCCTAACTACGAGCACCTGCAGATCGGGGCGCTCGACTTCGTGCTGCTTGCGGAGCCCCGCGACCAGCCGCAGCGGTCGGCGCTCGAGCTCAGGTTGATGGCCCTCGCCGAGCTGGTCCGCCCCGCGGTCATGGATGATGCCTCCCTCGAGCTGCTCTTCGAGCGGCACGAGGACTGGGACGCCGCCACCTTCGGCCTGGTCGAGGCACTCGAGATCGCGCGCCAGCTCCGGGATGCGATCAGCCGCGGACGGGCGCTGGCGCCGGAGGACCTCGCTCCACTCAACGCGGAGTCTCCCCTCACCGTGGAACAGGCCGAGTTGGAGGGGCGGGCGCAGGACGCCATCGCGGCCCTGGTCGGGGCGATCGCCGGTCTCACGCCGCTCAAGTCCTCGGCCGACACCACCACGATCCGCAAGGCGCTCTTCCGGGCGGACGCCCTCGGCGTTGCCGGAGCGGCACCTTTGACCTTGCGTGACACGCGGAAACGGGCGAGTCATTCGAGGGCTCGCTAGCCGAACGGGCAGTCGCGCGCGCCGCCGCAGAGAAGCAACGAGCGATCGAGCTTAAGGAGCTTCAGGGCCAGGTGAAGGCGGCGCTCGCCGAGCTCACCCGCCGGCAGAAAGCGGCCGCCGAGATCCCCGCGAGCGAACCCGCCCAGACGCTCGCCGCCGTCTTCGGTGAGGGCTTCACGGTGCTGCCGGTGCTCGACACGCCGGCGGAGTTGTCCGGTCCGTTCGAAGCGGCGGCGGCCCCGGATGGAGGGAGCGCGGCCGCGGCGCGGACCCTGCTCTCCCGCGTCGCCTCCGCCCGAGCGAATGCCCGCGCTCTCGACGGTGTCCTCGGTTACGCCGAGGCGGTCGCCCAGGTGGAGGGAGCGGATAAGCCCGCGCTGCACGTCGGTCAGCTGGGTGGATCCCCGGGCGAGCGCTGGGTCGCATTGCCGCCCGCCCCCGGCGCGTCCATTCCGGGCGGGCGGGTGTCCCTGGTGGCGGCCACGCCCGGGGCGAAGCTTCCGGATCCGGTCCGCGCTGGCCTGATCGTCGACGAGTGGGTCGAGGTGGTGCCAGATTCCGAGCTGACCACAAGCGTCACCTTCCACTACGACGCACCCGGCTCGACCCCGCCGCAGGTGATGCTGCTGGGTGTTCCTCCCCAAGACACGAATCCTGGACCCAGCAGGACGCCCTTCGCATCGTCGAGGAGGCACTTGCCCTGGCACGGATCCGGCTGGTGGAGCTCGACGACCTGCCGGACCTCGGGCAGATCCTGCCCGCGCTCGTCACCAAGGAGAACTCCGGCGGCGAGACAATCAGCCTCGACGTCGACACCCTTACGAAGGTGGGGCCGTAGGTGTCGAAGAACTACCTGATCCGAACGGAGCCTCGCACCACGTCCGCCGACCTCGCCGCCGGCATCGCGGCCCGGGTGAGTGATCCGCTCTGGCTTCTGGGCCGCCAATGGCAGCTCGGCGAGCTACTCGGCGAGGACGCCGGCAGCCCCGTCTCAATCGACCTGGCGGCGGAGACCGCCTCGGTCTCACGCTTCATCCGGCCGGGCCAGACGGCCGGGGTTCCCTACAACCCGGCGGACCTACCGCTCGACGCCCTGACCGCCGACCCCATTCGCAGCGAAAGCCCGTGGACCGGCCGACTGCGCGTCGACACCGGCAGAGCGTTTCTGAGCGCCCTCGCGGACGCCGGGGTGGGCCAGTACGGAAGCGCTTATGCGGAGGAGTTTCGGATCGACGCGCCCGGGGGCGACACCCTCCAGGCCGACCCCGCCGGAGCACGCCTTCTCGAGGTCGTGGCTGGTCGCATTCCGGACGGGCAGGCGTTGTATGCGAGCCTGGCCGGACCCGTGCGATCCGGTGCGGGCCTCCCTGATCCGCCGGTCATACCCGCCCCGGACGTGCAGCCCGTCTTCGATGCCGCGGAGGACTGGCTGCGGTGGTGCGATCGGACGCTGGTCGAGACCGGGGCCACCACGTGGGATCAGGGGCGGCTAACCCACGAATTCGGCGTTGCCACCGGGACGGGGGCGGGCGCCACGGTCCTCGATGCCAAGGACTTCCGCGGCGAGTCCCTCGACTGGCACTCGTTCGACGTCCGGCCCACTGCGCAGCGCTCCGGCTTTAAGGCCCTTCCACAGGTCAGATCACTCCCCACCGGCGTCCGCTTCCGCGGAATGCCCAACGCGCGATGGTGGGAGATGGAAGACGCCTCCGTCGACCTCGGCAATGTCGATGCCGGACCGAGCGATGTCGCTCGGTTGGCGCTGCTCGAATTCACGCTGGTCTATGCGAATGACTTCTTCGCGGTCCCCCTCCGACTGCCGATCGGGTCCGTGGCCCGGATCTCCTCTCTGGTTGTGGGGGACACATTCGGGATGCGCCTGCGAATCCGGTCCGCCTCGCAGAGCGTCCCTGGGGCCGAGCGCTGGTCGATGTTCGCCCTAAGCGAGAGCGATCCGGCCGCATCAGGGGCAAGCGCTACGTCCGATCTGCTCTTCCTCCCACCGGTCGCGAACCAGGCGATCATCAGCGAGCCCGTCGAGGACGTTCTGCTGCTCCGAGAAGAGATGGCGAACCTCGCCTGGGGCGTGGAGAGACGGTATGAGGGGGAGAGCGGAGCGGCGATCGAGCGGATCGAGCAGATGACGCGGACCCTTCCGGAGCGTCCGGTTCCAGAACAGGACGCGTCGCCGCGCTACCTGCTCGGTACCACCGTCCCCCCTACTGGTTCCCTCTCGTTCCGACCCCACTCAGCGGGGGACTGGGCTTGCAGCTGGAGCAGATGGCGGATCGGGACCCCTCGGTTCTCCCCCGGGGGCGCTTCCTGGAAGTCGGCGGGCCGGTGATACCCGACGCAGAGGTGCCGCGGGAGGGAACACGCCTGGTCCGGGACTACCTGCTGACCTTTCTGCCCCCAGCCGAGCGGGAATCGGTGTCTATGTGTCCCGGAGCGTCCGCCACGTCCTATGTGTCCAGGGCCGTGGACGATCTGGGCAGATCGGACGATGCATCCGGTACCAAAGCGGTACCAGGCGCAGGTGCAGATGCGGGGGCCGGTTCGTTTCGCTAGCCCCAAGGCGAACCCGCCAGACCGTCCAGCCCAACTTGAGCAGGACTCGCGGCCCGACCGCTCGCTGGCCGTCGCGCTGATCGCCGGTTCGCTGGCCTCGCTTTTTTGCATTGGCTGCCCTGATGCGATTCCAGGACTCCGCATGGAAGAGACCCTCGGCCGAGCCCTTGATCGCAGATGAGGGCGAAGGCCCATTCCGAGCACCCGCCGGGCGGGGCGCCCGGCCGAAGGAGTTGGCCTCCTAGACTCATTCTGATGATTCGCTGGATGCTCGAACCGGGGCACACCGCAGCGGAGTTCGTCTCTCGCCACATGATGGTCACCTTGGTGCGGGGGTTCTTGAAGGAGATCCATGGCGAGGTGGAGTTCGACTGGAACAGCCCCCTCGAGACCACCTTCAGCGGCACGATCCCGATGTCGTCCCTTTACACGGGTGAACCCACTCGCGACGACCACCTGCGCAGCGCCGACTTCTTCGACGTCGAGAACTATCCCGAGATCACCTTCGACGGGCGCT
>JBKPHH010000065.1:0-20000 GCA_046729795.1 Actinomycetota bacterium
GGCTCCTTGAGATCGCGCACCATCGCCGCGTCGTCCGTCCAGCGCCACACCTCGGAGAGCAGGATCAGGTAGAGCGGCGTGGCGTCGACGGTGCCGTAGTAGCAGCGGAACCACTTCTCCGCAGCTTTCCCGTTGCGAACCTCGTGGACGATCTTGCCCGGCTCGGCGTCGATCTCCGGGTCGTCCACGTCCGCCTGGAGCTCGGCCAGCACCTCGAGGGCGCTGTGCGCGAGCTCGGGCCCGAAGAGCAGCGTCTGCAGGCACGTGATCAAGGTGTCGCGGCCGAAGACCGTCATGAACCACGGCATCCCCGCGGCGGGCAGCCGGCCGATCCTGCCGCCCTGGCGCATGCGCAGAGAGGCGAGATCGGAGACCGAGCGGAAGAACGACTGGCCGAGGTCGTCCCAGCCCGCGCGAATCTGGGGCACGCGCAGCCGCCAGGCTGCGAGGGACTCGCGCACCCGGGTCATCTCGTCGCCGAACCGCCGCTCCGCCGCCCGCGGCACGATCTTGTCGCCGTCGAGCGCGGGGACGATGTCGATGCGGAGTTGCCAGCGCTCGCGGGGATCGAGAGCGATCTTGTAGCTCACCTTGCCCCCGTCGACCTCCCCGCGCTCGGAGAGGATGATCTGCGTCTGGGAGGTCTGCCCGTTCCCGTCCTCGAGGAGGAACTGGTTGTCCTCTTCCTCGTATCGTCCCTCCACCATCGGCGGCAGCGGCTCGGCCCGAAGCGGGTCGCCGAGCGCGAAGTCGTGGTTCTTGACCGAGAGTATGTCCGCGAAATCGGATCCGAACTCGAGCGCCAACTCGAATTCCTGCCGCTCCATGCTCTGGTTCTGGACGACCAGCTGGTCCTGCATCCCCTCGCCGACGAAGCGCTCGCGCATGATCGAGATCGTGTCCACCGGCAGTCCGCCGACCGGTTGGTTGCGGAGGTAGAACGCGGCCGAGAAGTACTCGACCTTGCCCGACGAGAGCAGCAGCGGCGTCGCGCCGTTCAACGTCAATCGCACCAGCGAGAGGAAGCGCGTGTCCTCGCTGTAGAACCCGTGCGTCTCCCCGGAGACGTCGCCGAGCTCGTCGCAGATGCAGAACGTCGAGCCTTCGAGAATCGTCAGTGCCACGACTGCGGCTCCTAGGCCTCCCGGAGGATCCGGCCGGGGCCCGATTGGGCGAGTGCCTTGATCACGATCTCGTCGATGTTGACGTGATGCGGCCGCGTGAGGACGAAGAGAACGCACTCGGCGATCTCCTCCGGCCGCATCGCCTCGAGACCCTCGTAGACGGCTGCGGCTTTGTCCTCGTCGCCCCGGTAGCGCACCTTCGAGAAATTCGTCTCGACGAGCCCCGGGTCGACGGTCGAGATCTTGATCGGCTGACCGAGCAAGTCCTCCCGCAGGGCGTAAGTGAAGCCGCGAACGGCGAACTTCGAGGTCACGTAGATCGCCGCGTTCTCGTACGCCTGCCGGCCCGCGATCGAGCCCATGTTGACGATGTGCCCGTACTCGTTCAGGTGCGGGAGGCAGAGCCGCGTCATCCGGACGAGACCGTGGACGTTCGTCTCGAGCACGGTCTCCTCGTCCTCCTCGGTGCTGTCGGTGAAGGGGTCGCGGCCGAGGCCGAGCCCGGCGTTGTTGACGAGGATGTCCAGCTTCCCGCCGAGCTCCTTGACCGCCTGGTCGACGAAGCGCTCACAGCTCTCACTGTCGGTGACGTCCAGCTCTAACGCAATCTCCGTCTCGAGCAGCTCGGTTCGACGCGCTCCTCCGGCGACCCGTGCCCCCTCGCGGGCGAGCGCTGCCGCGGTCGCGGCGCCCATCCCGCTGGACGCGCCGGTGACGATTGCGGTCTTTCCTCCGAGGGGGGCCACGAAGGGCCAGAGACTACCGCCGTGTGAGCGGAAGCTCGATGCGGAGCCTGCGGCGGGCGCCCGCATGGTCGACCTGAAGCGTCGAATGCTCGAGCTGGAAGCGCTCGGCCAGCATCGCGGCGAGGTTGCGGCGCGTCTCGTGGCAGTCGGCTTCCGGGTTGACAAGCACGTGCGCCGACAGCGCCGAAAAGCCGCTGCCGAGCGTCCAGACGTGCAGGTCGTGGACCTCGACGACCTCGGGTACTGCGAGCATCGCCTCGGCCACCTCTGCCGGCTCGTCCGGCGCGACCTCCAGCAGGATCCGCGTCGAATCGCGCAGGAGCAGCGCGCCCGACCAGAAGATCAGAACGGAGACCGCAAGGCTCGCGAGCGGGTCGAATCGGTCCCAGCCGGTCAGCAGGATCAGCGCGCCTGCGAGCGCCGTGCCCGCGAACGCGGCGAGGTCGGTGGCGACGTGCAGGAAGGCGCCGCGGATGTTCAGGCTCCGCTTGCTGGGGCGCATCAGCAACGCGCCGGCGGCGAGGCTGACCGCGATCCCGACGAGGGCGACGACCACGACGAACCCGCCGCGAACCTCGGGCGGCGAGATCAGCCGCCGCACGGCGCCGTAGACGATCAGGATCCCGACCAGGAGCAGGGTGATCCCGTTTGCCTGGGCGGCGAGGATCTCGACCCGCCGAAAGCCGAAGGTCCAGCGGCCCCGGGGTGGACGCGAGGCAACCGTCGCCGCGAAGAGCGCGAGCCCCAGCGCCGCGGCGTCGGTGAGCATGTGCCCGGCGTCCGCGAGCAGCGCCAGCGAGTCGGCGAGAACGCCGGCGATGGTCTCGCCGACCATCAGGCCGAGGATCAGCGCCAGCGCGAGCGCGAGCGCGCGGCGATCACCTCGGGCATCGTGCGCGTGGTCATGGCCGGCCACCAACCGATCGTAGCCCCGCCTGCGTGACCGAGAACGCTCGAGCGGTGTATGAGGATCGAGTGGTGGACCGACCACTGGATGAGCCACAGCTCGTCGAGCGAGCACGGAGAGGTGACGCCCAAGCGTACGGAGCCCTGGTCCAGATGCACGAGCAGGTCGCATTCCGCGCGGCATACGCCGTGGTCGGTAACGCCGCCGACGCCGAGGAGGCGGCGCAGGACGCCTTCCTCAAGGCCTATCGCGCGCTCGGCCGCTTTCGACACGGCTCCCACTTTCGCCCCTGGCTGCTGCGGATCGTGGGGAACGAGGCGCGCAATCGCGTGCGTGCGCGGGGCCGCCGCGAACGGCTCTTGGATCGGGCGGCTGCCGAGGTCGCCTCGGGCGGCGCGGTCCCGCCGCCCGAGGCAAACGTCGAGTCGGCGGAGCAACGCGAGGAGCTCTTCGAGGCGATCGACCGATTGACCCCTGACGAGCGGCTCGCGGTGGTCTGCCGTTTCTTCCTGGGGCTCACCGACGAGGAAACCGCCGCGGCGCTCGGCGTGCGCCGCGGCGCGGTGAAGATGCGCGTCTTCCGCGCGCTCGAACGGCTGCGCGACGAACTGGAGGAGAAGCCATGAGCGCCCTCGAGCGACGGCTCTACGACGCGGCGGCCGAGTATCCGTTCCCGCCGACACCGGATGTGGCGGTCGCCGTGGTGCAGCAGCTGCCGGCGCGGCGTCGCTCGGTGCGCCGCCAGCTCGCGATCGCGCTCTTGGCGCTCGTCGTCGCGCTCGGGGCGTTGTTCGGGTTCTCGTCGGGAGCGCGCAGCGCGGTGCTCGACCTGCTCGACGCGATTCCCGGTGTCCGGATCGAGCGAGTCGAGGAGCTACCGCCGAGCCGGCTGCTTCCCGCCTTCGACTTCGGCCGCCCTGCAACGCTCGAGGCCGCGCAGCGGCGCGCGGGCTTTCCGGTTCGCCTACCGAGCAAGCTCGGACGCCCAGACGAGGTCTACTTCGACCGAGACCCCGACGGCAGTCCCGTCGTCACCGTCCGCTACGACAGCAAGCTCGTGCTGACCGAGTGGCGCTCGACGGCCGTCCTCTTCTACAAGCTCGCCGGCCGCGCAGCGAACGTCGAGCGGATCGAGTTCGACGGCCATCCGGCCGTCTGGATGGAAGGCCCCGGCGACCATGCGGTCTTCTACCTCGGCGCGAACGCCAACGAGTACTCACGCGAGGCGAGGTTGGCGGGCCACGTGCTCGTCTGGCAGGAGGGGGAAATCGGCTACCGCTTGGAAGCTCGGGTCTCCCGCGGGCGGGCGATGGAGCTTGCTCGCTCGCTCGAGCCGTGACCTTGGCGGCCCGGGCGGTGTATCCCAGGCGTGAGGAAGAGGGTCCTCGAGGGCGTCGCGGTCATTGCAGTGGTCGCGACCGTCGGCGCGAGCGCAGCCGCGCCTCGTGTTCGGCTGATCGGAAAGCCGCCGACGCTCGTCGCGGGTCGGATCTGGAGCGCGCAGCTGCGCGTCCGCGGCTCTGGCCGGCCCGTCGTCATCGCCTCGCGCGGCGCGCTCCGGCTGAGCTTCCGCGCCGTCCGCATTCGCTCGGATCGATTCCGCGCGCGCATCCGGATCGGCAGCGCCGGTAGCTGGTCGCTCTCAGCACGCCTCGGCCGGGCTCGCTACCGGCTCGGGACCCTTCGCGTCGTCACCGCTCCATACCGCCTCTCGGAACCGGGCCAGGTCGCCGTCGCGCCGGACGGGTCGGTGCTCGTCACCGAACGCGGCGCACGCAGCCAGATCACCCGCGTCGACCCGACCACCGGCGCCGTGCGCGTTTTCGCCCGGGGGCTTATCGATCCGTTCGGGCTTGCCTGGGCTTCGGACGGCTCGCTGCTCGTGACCGATCGCCTCGCCGTCTATCGCGTAAGCGCCAGGGGAGGAACAGCCCAGCGGCTCCGCAACGCCGAGCTCGGGCCGATTCTCCCGGAGACAGATCGTCTCGTCCTCTATGGCAGCCGATCCGAGCTCGGGCGGCTCGACCTCGCGAACGGCGTCACGCAGCCCTTCACCAACAACGTGGACGCGCCGCACGCCCTCGCCCGCCGGCCCGACAGCAAGGTGCTCGTGACCGACACGGGCCACAACCGTCTGCTCGTCCTCGACCCGGCCTCCGGACGTGTCGACGTGTTTGTCACGGGGCTCCGGGTGCCGCTCGGGATGGTTACCGACCCGTCTGGAGCGGCCTACGTGATCGAGGACCGGATCGGCGTGACGAGGGTCGCGCCGGACGGAACGCGTACGGAGGTCGCGCGCGTTCCGCAGATCCCATATGGGATCGCGCGCGCACCCGACGGGACGCTCTACGTCAGCAACGTGGGCGGCCTACGAACCGTTTCCGGCTCGCTGTACCGAATCTCGCCGGACGGGACCGTCTCGACGATCCGCCTGCGGCGCGCCTAAATACGGAACTAACCGAAAGGGCCGATTGGCCTGCCCGAACGGGGATTTAGCGCCGTCGCCGCGCCCACTACCGTCCTGGCTCCATGGCCGAATCGGCCGTGCGAGGTCCTGGGGTCTTGCAGCCGGGAGGGTCAGCAAGCCTCAACACGGAACGCTTATCGAGGGAGAGGGGTTCGGATGAAGGTCAAACTGCTGGTGGCCTGTGCCATCGCACTGTTCGTAGCAACTTCCGCGCTTGCGGGGTCTGCTCGTCGCGTCCCGCGCGGAACCACGATCCAGTACATCGCACCGTTCTGCGTGAACAAGTCCACCGGCGTCGTTCGCGCGGTCGCGAGGGGGCAGCGCTGCTGGAAGAACGAAGTCCGGCGGATTCTCCCCGTCGCTGTCTACCAGTCGCCGCGTGGTCCGCGGGGCCCGCGGGGCCCGCGTGGCGCGCGGGGGCCGGCCGGCACGAACGGCCTGAACGGAAAAGACGGCGCTGCCGGTGCTCAGGGTCCGGCTGGTCTCGCTGGGCCTGCGGGTGCCAACGGGAAAGACGGGGCGGACGGCACGGACGGCGCCGACGGCGCATCACTGACCGGCGTGCAGGACGAAAACTGCGTCGACATCTTCTCTGATGCTTCGCAGTTTGTGCTCGCGACGATCTGCGGCCTCCAGGGACCGCAGGGCCCCAAGGGCGAGCAAGGCGCGCAGGGTGAAGCGGGGCCGCAAGGCGAGCAGGGTCCTGCCGGCGAGCAGGGTCCTGCCGGCGAGCAGGGTGCTGCCGGCGAGCAGGGTGCTGCCGGTGAACAGGGTGCTGCCGGTGAACAGGGTCCTGCGGGTCCTGCAGGTCAGGATGGCGCCATGGGTCCCACCGGCCCGCAGGGTGAGCAGGGAGCACAGGGTGAGCCTGGGCCGCAAGGCCCCTCAGGTCCCACCGGCCCGGCTGGTCCGCAGGGCGAGCCGGGACTCAACGGAAGCACCATCGTCTCCATCGACTTCGCGGACACCTCGGGTCAAAAGACGAAGGAAGCACTTTGTCCTTTGACGGCAGACCCGGACGACGATCCGGCTGCTCGCTTGTTCGCTCTCAGCGGCGGCTTCTCGGCGCAGGGCTCTGTGACCGAGAGCTTCCGCAGCAGCAACGGGCACGGCTGGACGGTTACTCAGAGCTCGGGTAACACCGACTCTCTGCACGTGTTCGTCTACTGCGTGGCGTAGCTCTAAATGGATGGGGCAGAGCGGCTTGGTCGCTCTGCCCCCTTCGCTGGTTCGAACTAGCGCCTACCGAAGGCTAGGGTGGTGAGGAGTGAGCGAGTCGCTGCAAAGCGTTGGTGCGATCACGCTCTTCGTCGAGGATCCGCAGCGCTCGAAGACGTTCTACGAGAACGTGCTCGAGCTGTCCTCGGTTTACGAAGACGAGAACGCGGTCGCCTTCAAGCTCGAGAACATGTTTCTCAACTTGCTCAGGATGCCGGCGGCAAACGACCTCATCGCGCCTGCGAAGGTCGCCGACCGGGAGGCGGGATCGCGGTTCCAGCTCACGATCTGGGTCGAAGACACGGACGCGGTCTGTGCGGAGCTCGCGAAGCGCGGCGTGGAGCTGCTCAACGGCCCGGTTGACCGCGAATGGCGAATGCGCACGGCCAGCTTCACCGACCCCGACGGCCACATCTGGGAAGTCGCGGCCAAGATTCCCGAGGGTGAGGGCTGATGGGCGGTGCCGGGCTCGAACCAGCGACCTCCTGCTTGTAAGGGCAGCGCCGCGTGGGCTGTCTCAGAGACGTTTGGGCCACTACTGGGGCCACGCCGAGCAGGGTTGAGTTCCTCATATGGAGCGGACGAAGGGGCAACCCCTCGTACGCCGCGCGGCATGGGCCGCCCGGCAAAGTTCTTCGTGTCTCCGGACGTTGCCCGGTTGCTAATGGTCGAACCCGCCTGACTGTGGGCTAGACACGATTCTGGCCGTGTCGTAGGCTGATCTCGAGAGGCCCTCGAACTCTGCGGCGTCGTGGGCGCCAGGAACGAAGCAGAGGGGGCGAGCCATGCGCAGGTGCTTAAGCCGCGTAGCTCTGGCAATCACCGCCGTCGCCATCGTGGTGATCGCGGGCGCTGTCACCTACGCCGTTGCCGACATCGGCGGCGGCGGCGTGATTCACGGCTGTTACAAGTCACAGAACGGTCAGCTGCGGCTGATCGATCCGGCGACCGACAGTTGTCGCCCGAGCGAGACGGCGATCTCGTGGAGCCAGACCGGGCCACAAGGGCCGCCGGGGCCGACGGGACCCGCAGGTCCGCAAGGGCCAACGGGACCCGCAGGTCCGCAAGGGCCGACGGGACCCGCAGGTCCGCAAGGGCCGACGGGGCCTCAGGGGCCGAAGGGTGACACGGGCCCGACTGGGCCGACGGGGCCGCAAGGGCCGAAGGGCGACCCGGGGGCGCCAGCGACCAGCCTCTGGGCCGTGGTAACCGGGGATGGCAGCCTCGTTCGATCTAGCGGAGCGACGGCTTCCAGCCGGGTTTCGGGCTTCGCTGGCACCTATCAAGTGACGTTCAACCGAGACGTCACGGCATGCTCGTACCTCGCAACTATCGGCAACCCTGGGGCAGGTAATCCGCCGCATGGCACGATTGTCACGGCGTTGCGCGTAGGGACGACGAATGCCGTTTTCGTCGAGACGAAGGACGTTGCGGGTGCCTTGGTCGATCGGAATTTCCACCTCGCTGTCTTCTGTTAGACGGCGAGGTTAGGCCAGGTCTCGCGCGCCCACCATGCGCGAGGCCTGGCCGGTACGTCTTCGCGGCCGTCGCTCGACCGTCGACTACGACTGGGGTTGTCCTGCGCCCTCTGTTTCCGCAGGGTCCCGCACGAAGCTGCCGGAGCCTTCCGCTACCCAACCGTCGCCCCGCCTCCGACGTGGCGGGCCAGCCCGAGCACGAGCAGGCCCGCCTCCCCGTTTGATCGCCGCAGAGACGTTTGGGCCAGTTGTGGGCCACGCGACGCGCCCTCTCGCTTGACTGGAGAGGGCGCAAGGCTGATGGCTAGAGAGATGGGCGGTGCCGGGCTCGAACCAGCGACCTCCTGCTTGTAAGGCGGGTCTTGGTCGAGGGTAGAAGGCGCCAGATGCGCATGAACAGTGGAATTCGGCGCCCCGCGCCGCTCCTCGAGCGCGGTCGCGAATTACCGGCATTTGCGGTCGATATCGGCGCTTTTAGGCACTAGACCGGCTTTTGTGCCTGTTCGGCTGTCGTCTCTGCGGAGCCTGGGAGGAATGCCCTAAGTCACGAGCGGCGGGCCGCGGCTCAGACTGGAGCTCCTCGGGAAAGGCGATGGCTCTCCCCGCTTCGCGACCTTCGCCGTCCCGATGACAGTCCCCCGCCGGGGTGGTGCGCCCCGGGGTGGGAGGGCTCCCTCTCGGCGGCTCTCGGCCGTGCGGCTACCCCTTCTCGCGAAGGTGTTGACGAAGCCTCTCGATTCGCAACATGAACGACGTCCTGAATACCGGACTGACCCGAAGGAGGCCAGGGCTGGGAGAGCGAAGTGAACGCTCCAGACCGCTACCCCGTGCCCAGCCCCAGCTCAGGCTACGCCCCGTGTTCGGCTAGGAAACGAACGCCTTCCGAACAGAAGCAGGCGTCCATCTGTTCGTGCCATGGATCGGGGGAACCTTTTGGGCGTTCAGTCTCGTCGCGATCTCGTCCAGTGACATCCGCCTCCCGAGCATGACGTTGATCTTCACACGCCAACCGTAGTCACGTGGGTTGCAGAGCAGATGCGCCAGCCGGACATTGTCCGGGGTGAGGTGCCCTCCATGGGCCCTGAGTCTTGGGTAATGGTCAGGCGTCGGGGACCAATCGGAACGAGGCGACCTCGGATCGAAGTACCTGCGGCCCCCGGAAGCAGTAGCACTGCGGCATCTCGCAACGCACGTCGACGATCTGGCCGTCCCGGGCGAGCTGCAGGAGGATTCCGCGAACTCCAAGGGCCTCAAGCTTCTCAACAGCTGTCTGTCCGGGGGCAGCCGGTGCCGTCGGCATTTCGTCGTGAAGAGTAACGCCGTCGCAGGGCGAGAGCGCCACCATGCACGCCGAGCTCGCCACGTAGGCATCACTTCTCTCAACACTGCGGGTATGGCCGACCCGGAACGGGCGAAATGGTGCCTCGTGCCGCGTTCGTCCAGATATCGACCACGCGCCGCTTCGTGAGATCGACACGCGCGGCGATTCCCGCAATGGCCGCCGCGAGGTCACCGGAGAGGACGGTCGTGTTCGCCCAGCGCGGTTCGGTGAGTATCCAACCGCCACGGCCGACCACGACGACGAATGACCCCCGCGGCGGCGTCGAGTGACATTCCCGGACGCTGGCGCAGAATAGGTGACCTCGCGGTGACCCTCCAAGTCGAAGCTCGCAATGTGACCCACAACTCGACCGTCGATCTCGACGACCCTGTTCGTCGTAGAGCTGTCGCTCCTCAGCCGCGCCCACCATCGCTCGAAGTTCGTTCGATTATCGGCCTCCGGCGAGGTGAACGCGGCCATCCGTATAGCGTCGCGATCCCTCGAGTGCTCGAACAGCACGCCGGGATCACGATCTTCGATCTCGCGAAGGACAAGCTGTCCCGAGCCCTCCCGCACGGCCGTTAAACGCTAACAGCCGCAAACTCGGGTGACATTCCCGAACACTGGCCTAGGCGAGGGTCCTTGACCTGACCACAGAGTTGCGATTACCCCCGACTCGAGCACCCGGCTTCACGTCGACCGGTATGCCTCGATATATGCGTGAGCAGCTTGCGAGTATGCGTGCGCTCTTCTACCTGCCAGAAGGTGTAGCTCTTGCGCCCACCGCGCCACGTTTGCGTCATCGGACGGGTCAAAGCTGTCAGGTCCAGACCCCTCCGCGATCAGGACCTCGAGGTGGTCGAGGTAGCTGGGCATCACGCGCCGCAGCAGACGCCTGCCCGCGCCTGGAGTCGCGCGCTCGGCGACCACGGCCTCAATCAGATGTTGAGCGGGGGGCCGTCCGTCCAGCAAACCCGCGGTCCTCTGAATCAGGCGCATCGTTTCAAGGCCCTCCGAGTAAACATTGGAATCTGCCGAAAACAGCAGCTCAAGGTGGCTCAACAAGACCCCCACCTCATTAAGGAGAGCCCAGGCGGACTCAAGGGCTGCCGCAGTGGACTCGGTAAGCGTGCCATCCTCGCTCCGTAAGGGTTTTCCAATCGAGGCGCTCGACAGCAGGTTTCCGAGAGTCCTCAGCACGCGCGAAAGGGCTCCGTTGAGATTGTCGGCTGCCTCAATGAGCCGTGTCCGCCATGCCTCTTCGCGTTCGAGGCGACCGCGCATGCGAGTCGTCACGTATCCGCCAAAAATGGCTCCCAGTGCGCTGCTGCCAAGAACTGCGAAGAGGATCGCGGCCCACGTCGGGCTCGACTGTGCGCCCATGAGTCCGGCGATAGGCAAGGGCCAGACCAGCACGCACCCAACCTAACCACGCCGAGGCCGTGACTGCTCTGGGGCCGGACCTAGAGTCCCGGTCGGTGAACGAGCGGTCAGTGCGCTTGACGTCGACCGCGCCGAGACGGCTGTTCATCTCGGCCACGGTCTAGACAGTCGGCTTGGTGACTAAGCGACCGATGCCCGGCCTCGTCTTGCCGGCCTGTCGTTGGCACTGGCGGACGTTCCGAGCTCAATCCTGGCGAGGGGGTTAACAGGAACGGGAACTAATCTCGATGCCCCTGCCCCGAGGGCGCGCCTGTGAGTTTCGTCCAGATTCGTCAGAACGCGTGAAAGGTTGGCGCGGGGTTCCGTCTCAAACGTCCACCGCGATGGCCCCCGTCCCCCACCCCGAACCACAAGCCTCTCGACCGCAGCATTGAGCTGCGGCGCCGACTCCCATCGATCCACTCCCCGCCGACTGGTTGACCATCGTCGGGCGACGGCGTAGCGTCGTCGCGATGTTCGATTTCCCCGCGCTCGACGTCGCGATCGGCCTGTTTTTCCTCTACTTAGTCCTTGCCCTCGTCTGCTCGACTGTCAACGAGTCGATCATGACGGCGCTCGGAATGCGCGCCCGCTTCCTCCAGCTCGGCTTGCTCAACCTCCTGAGCGCGAACCCGGACCCGACCGACGAGGGGAAGGACGCGCTGCGGAAGTTCTACGACCACCCGCTCGTCCAGACGTTCGTCCGTCCGGAGCGCGGGCGCGATCCGGCCACGGACCCGACTGAGCCGACGACGTGGTGGCGCAAGCCGCCGTACCCTTCCTACCTGCCTTCGCGCGTCTTCGTCGCGGCCGTCATGGATCTCGCCCGAGACACGACAGAGTGGCGGGCAGAGGCAAAGAACGAGCAAGCCCACAAGCAAGCCCAGGACGCGCTCAAAAGAATGGAGGCGGCGGCCGAGGAGCTCGAGAAGTCGATCGCCTCGATCCCGAACACGAAGCTCTCCCAGGCGCTGCTCGCCGTCTACCGCTCGGTCGAGGGGGACGCATCGAAGTTCCACCACGCGGCCGAGCAGTGGTTCGACGACGCGATGGAGCGCGTCTCGGGCTGGTACAAGCGCCGCGTTCAGGTGTTTCTCTTCGTGATCGGAGCCGTGACGGTGCTTGCCTTGAATGCCGACTCGCTGGCGGCAGGACGGGTCCTCTGGCGCGACGACGCCGTCCGGGCGGCGGTCGTGAAGAAGGCGGAGGCGGCGGCGGAGGGCGATTTGAAGGACGTGGAGGTCGAAAAGGCGGTCAAAGAGCTCGACCTGCCGCTCGGTTGGGATTTCTCGACCGGCGACGGGGCGACCGAGATCCCAAACGACGCCGTCTCCATCCTCGCCAAGCTGCTCGGGCTGGCGCTGACGATCGGGGCGATCATGCTCGGCGCCCCGTTTTGGTTCGACTTGCTGAGCAAGATCATGCGCGTGCGCTCAACGGGCGCGCCGCCGCCAGCGACAGACGCGGTCCGCAAAGGCGACGCAGAACAGCCGCGCGCCGGCGCGGGGGCGGCGCAGAGCTAAGGCGTCGCCTGTGGCGATTGAGAATTCGTCTATCGCTGGACGGCGGGCCTTGAGCCGCTTTTGCCTGCGAAGACAGCTAATGCATGTCCCAGTACATGCCCGAGCCGAGACTCTTGGGCTGGGATGACCGCGCTGAGCGAGTCGTAATGTGAGCTCACAGCCTCGTCAAACTGCTCACGCACACGAATCGCCCGGTCGCCAGTACGTGCTGCGGCTCGCGAAACGGAGGCCAGGGATGGACCAACACGCAAGTCCGCGCCGAACTCCTTGGATAGTTCTACCGCTCGCCGCGCTCGCCGTCCTCCTCGCAGCCTGCGACGGTCCTGGACAAGAAACTCGAACGGTTCAGACCGACGACACGACACCGCCCAGCAAGTTGTCGATGGACGCGCACGTGCCGCAGCGGGACGGCCAGCTCATGACCGTCACCGTCGACACATCCAGCGGCGACCTGTCGACGACGCTGACAAACCTCCCTCAAATCACGCTCCTGGCCGCAGCCGAGGATGCCGAGAGCGCGATCGCCGACCTGACGATCAAGGGCGATACCTCTGTGAGGTGCGAGGGGGCTGATCTCGGTCAGATCAAGTCGGCCACATGGCTGCAGAAGGCACCCCAGACGACGCAGCCGAAGTTTTCACGCACGGTCTCCCTGGTGGTCACGCTCGGACGGCAGCACCCGACGGACAGGCCCGGCCCGGACTTCATCGCCCACTGCCCGCCCGACATGAAGCTTCAGGCAGTCTCGGGCTCGTTCTCTGCGAGCGCGACGAATGGTGTCGGCAAGACGGTGCGAACAGGCACGTTCCGGTTCAGCTGGACGCGACCCTGAGACCGCTATCGGCGAGGCACATCAATAGCTCAGTTCAGTCCGGAAAAGCTCGCGACCTTCGTCCCGACGCCACCCGACGCGCCTTTACGCGGGGTTGCAGGCTGAGCTTCCACGACTCGCAAGACTCTCCCTAGACTGCTTGAAGAGCAGCTAGCTCGTGGGCGTGCGCGGTCGGTGCCCCGGAAGGGCGACCTCCTAGTAGTTCTGCACAGCCTAGGCTCCTTGACACGAGCGGGCTCGCGTGGTAGGCGTCGCGAGGCGATCCCTACCGACGATTGGTCGATCCGCGGCGACGACCGGAAAGGACGGTGTCATGCCTTCAGCTCGCCGACCGCGCGCCCGCGCTGCACGTCGCAGGCCACTACCGATGCGGACACCGGTCTCCGAGCTTGGCCTCACGCCGGCGGAGGCCCGAAGGCTCACCCCGGGGGCCCGGAAGCTGTCGAGGGGCGACCTGGTAGCGATGCTAGAGGGCAAGGTTCCGCCGGCCGCGCAGGCGCTCACGCTGCGCGACCTCGGTTCGATCAGGCAGGTGTTCGCAGCGACCCTCAGGGGCAGGCTTGCACCCGACCCCGGCTGTTGCTGTTGCTGTGGCGACGCCTGTTGCTGCTGCTGCGTCGAGACGCTCGCCGTCGAGCCAGGTTGACGCGTAGGGGTGCGCCGGGAGCCGGATACCGGCGATTACGGTGGTGGCCGCCCGGAGGGACGTGCCGACGTGCCGCTGCGCGCACTTCCGGTTGAGCAGATCGCCAGCGCCGATGCGCTCACGCTGAAGCGCGGCTGCACCACGGTGCGGATCGACGGCGAGCACGCGCCGGAGCTCGTCGGGTCCCTCCTCGACCTCGTCGGCACTGCGGACCGGACAGCAGACGAACTCGTCGCATGCTTCCCCCGCGAGGCGCAGGAATCGATCCGCTTCCTGGTCGGCGAGCTGCGCGCCCGCCGGCTGCTGGTTCCTGCAGACACCGTCGAGGACGCGACGGCCGAGTCGCACCTCGACCTCTTCTACTGGCATTTCGGGCTGCCGGACGAGCCCTCGCCTTCTCCGCCAGGGGACGAGCTCGTCGTCATCGTCGGCCGAAATCGGACCGCGGCGCGGCTCGGCGTGCTCCTCCAAGAGGCCGGGTTCGGGAAGGTCGCCGTCGTCGCGGACAACGACCTCGACGACGCTGCCGACGCGGAGCGTGACCCGGCCGTAGACGCGCTCGACGCGAACGGCCTCCCTTCGGCGGTCGCCCTCGTGTCGGAGAGAGGCTTCGGGCCGGTGCGCACCTGGAATGAGCTCCTCCTCGAGCGCGAGCTGCCCTTCCTGCCGGTCGTGATCGACGATCTCGTCGCGTACGTCGGGCCACTCGTCGCGCCGTACCAGACGGCGTGCTTCGAGTGCTTCCTGCGCCGAAGGTACTCCAACCTCGACGACGCGGAAGCTCGGGAGGCCGTCGAGCTCTGGGGAGGCGGAGCTCGAACCGTGGGCCTGCATCCTGGGATCTCCGCGGTCGCCGCCGGTGCGGCCGCACTCGAGCTGAGCAAGTTCTTCCTTCCCTGGCGCAGCGTGCGGCAGACCGGTTACCTACTCACATTCAACCTGCTCGCGAGCCGCGCCGGCCGGCACCGTGTCCTCAAGGTGCCGCGCTGTCCCGCGTGCAGCAGCCCGAAGGCGCGGCCGCCGGCATCGGCGTTCAGGACCGACCTGACCAACGATGCCGTCTGACACTCCCAGCCGGCCCCATATCGCCGAGATCGCGATCGATCTGATCGACGACCAGGTCGGCATCGTGCGTCTGGCGGGCGCCGCTCCGCGGCAGTCCGGTTCGCCCGCGTTCTTCCACTGCTGGGCGCTCGCAGCGGACACGGGCGCCTTCGCCGGACAGCACAACTTCGGGCGAACGGGCGGTGCGGCCGACGATCGCGAGCGCGCGCTGGCGAAGGCGCTCGGGGAAGCGGTCGAGCGGTACTGCGCCGCGATCTACGCGAAGGAAGAGCTGCCACTACGAGCCGCCGCCGAGGCCGAGTTCGCGGTCGTCGATCCCGCGACCTTCGCCCTCAACTCGGCAGCCCAGTACGCGGAGACCGGTTTCTGGCTCGTTCCCTTCGACCGCGAGACGCCGGTGCGCTGGACGCCGGGCGTCGACGGGCTGTCCGGCGAGACGCGCTACGTGCCCGCGGCGATGGTGTACGTGCCGTACTACTACGAGCGGGAGAGGGGCGAGCCGCCGATAGCGCAGCCGATCTCGACCGGTCTCTCCTGCCATACCTCCTTCGACGAAGCGGCCGTGGTCGCGCTCGCCGAGGTCGTCGAGCGCGACTCGTTCACGATCGTCTGGCAAGCGAGGATCGCGCCGCCGCGGATCGCCGTGGCGACGCTTCCGCCGCGACTCCGGCAACTGCACGGTCGTTTCGGCTCGGCCGGGTTCGACGTCACCCTGTTCGACATCACCCTCGACAACGGCATCGCGACGATCCTCGCCGTCTCGCGCCACCCCTCGCCCGAGTGCCCGGCAGCCGTGGTCGCGGCGAGTGCGAGCCTCGATCCGGCACGCGCCATGCGAGGCGCGCTCGAAGAGCTTGCCCACACCGGCCGGTATTGCCAGGAGATCGTGCGCGAGCTCCCACGGCTCGCAGCGGACCCCAGCCGAGCGGTGGTAGATCCCGAGAGCCATCTCAACTACTGGTGTGACCATGAGAACGCCGATGGCATCGAGGTTCTGTTCGCCGCGAGCACGGAGATCGCCTACAACGAGCTCGACAAAGCCACCACCGGAAGCGCCGCAGGCGACCTCCGCGAGCTCTGCGTACGGATCGCCGCGACGGGTCATCGCCCGCTCCTATGCGATCTCACGACGCCAGATGTCGCCGACCTCGGACTCGCGGTCGTGCGCGCCGTCGTCCCCGGCTACCACCCGCTCGTCATCGGCCACCGCTACCGCGCGCTCGGGGGGCGGAGGCTTTGGGAGGTGCCTCAGCGGCTCGGACATTCGGGGATCTCTCCGCAGGATGGCGACAATCCGCTTCCGCACCCGTATCCCTAGCCCACGATGACGCAGCGTTGGGACGAGATCGTCAGCGGCGGGCCGGAGGAGGAGCGGGTTTGGGAGCTCTTCCACGAGAACTCCAAGACCCACCGCCTGTCCGACGCGCCCGACGACGCGCACGTCGCCGCGGTGATGCGCGATCTTTGGGAGGACCTTCCGTACGCAGGCACCGCCGCAGTCCGCCTGCCGGGCCTAGCTCTTCCGCCGACACCGATCAGCGAGGCAATTCTGGAACGTCGCACGGACACCACGTTTGGAACGGCTCCGATCTCCCTACGTGACCTCTCGTCGCTCTTGACCGCAGGGTACGGCGCAATTGAGCGCCCGAGCGTGATCGGCAACCGTCGCTTCAGGACGGTCCCGTCGGCGGGTGCGCTCTACCCCCTCGAGCTCTACTCGTTCGTCCGGGCGGTCACCGGCGTCGAACCCGGCCTCTACCACTTCCAGGCAGCGGCCGGTCTCTTGCAGCGTCTGCGATCGCTCCCGGACGAGGAGCTCGCACGCACCTTCGTGCAACCGGACATGATCGGATCGGCGGCCGCCGTGATCCTGATCACCGCCGTCTTCCAACGGACGACGTTCAAGTACGGCGAGCGCGGCTACCGATTCGTCCTGATCGAAGCAGGCCATGTGGCGCAGAACATCGACCTGATCGCAACCGCACTGCACCTGCCGGCGGCCAACCTCGGCGGCTTCTTCGATTCGGAGCTCGAGACGCTCCTCGACATCGACGGTGTCGAGCAGTCTCTCGTCTACGCGGTCGCAATCGGCTCCAATCATTGAGATCTCGGGCGCTGTCTAGCTGCGCGTCCCGCCGTGCACGAGTACGGCACTTCTCCGGGCGAGCGTACCGTTGTCGGCAAACGGGATCGAGCTCGGCGTCAGCCGATTGCCCTTGCGTCCGCCCGCCGAGACCTCCACTCCTATCGACACCCTTCCCGAAGGTGATCGCGTCGCTCTTGTGCTCGGGACGTTTGGTTTCGTCGCGACACGGCCGCAACGCCGCCCGGCCGCCTCCGGTCCCAAATGACGATGCCGGACACCTAAAAAACGCGCGCGCGCCAGCGGAACCCGACGACGCCGGGGCGCGGCTGCCGAAGCCGCCGAGTTCGATTGTCGCGGGCCGAAGAAACGGCGCCCAAGCCAGCGAGGAGGCTCACCGCTTGTGAGTCGAGACGCTGACGCGGATCGGCTCGACGAACGGCACCGGGCCGGCGGACGCTGTTGTCCCGACAGGTCGGTTCCGATGCGCTGAACCAAAAGCCTTCGCTTGCGGGCATGGGCGGAACCCGACATTGCGCAAACCACGCGAGGATTCAGGGCGAGGCCATCGCCGTCGAGTAGCCGAGCGTCTCTTAGCCGCGCCGGCCATGTCGGTCGCTGCGGCCGACGCTCGAGGTTTGCCGTTCAGGGTCGCGGACAGCGTCGTGACTGACTACTACGTCAACGACGGGGCCGCTAGAACGACCCGGGCGGGCACATGCCCTGGACGAACTTATCGGCGACGATGATCTCGTCCTGGCTCTCTCGCTCCCACCAGCAGCGAATCAGCCCGAGCCGGTCCAGGAGATCGCGAAACGCTTCGGGATCGATCCCGCCCCGGACGGCCAGTGCGATCTCCTCGCCCTCCGCAGGGTCAACGAGGCGTGGGACCCACTCGCAGCGGCGCACGTACTTCGGCGGCTTGAGGATCGTGATCACGACCTGGACGTAAGGGTTGCACTTGTCCGGCGGCATCTCGAAGCCTCCGAGTCCCTCGTGGAACATCGCGCGGAAGTGGCTTAGATCCTCCCGGTCGAGCGACCCTCGCAGGTCGCCTAGGACCTCCGGGTTCTCGCTGAGCCTGAGCAATAGCTCCCCGGCGCCCCGCATGCGCTCCTGGATGTCTTGAACCGACTCGTCGTTCAGCATCGCCCGCTCTCCCTTCGTCTCGAGGACCTCCATTGTCCGCAGCGGATTCAAGTTCTGCCAAGCCGGGCAAGCTCGCGCCAAGGCCACAAATGTAGAGGACGGCGTTCTCGCGATGCCACTCACCAAGCACGCCACTCGCCGACCGGAAGCACGGGGCGAGCAGCGTCACCAGCTTGTCGCCACGAACCACACCTGCCGGCGGACGTTCGCCTCGCTGCTGTACGAGGCCGGCGCCTCGCCCGCCTACGTGATGGCGCAGATGGGTCACACGAGCTCGGCGCTCGCGCTCGAGGTCTACGCGAAGAAGATGGAGCGCCAGCGCGACACGGGCGCGCGGATGGACGCGCTGATCCGAGCGGCCGATTGGGCACAAGCGGGCACAAATGCCGACTTCGAGCCAGGTCCGTTGTCAGCAGAGATTACAAAAGAGGCGGCTTAGCAGGAGCTTTTTAGTGGGCGGTGCCGGGCTCGAACCAGCGACCTCCTGCTTGTAAGGCAGGCGCTCTCCCAACTGAGCTAACCGCCCTTGGTGCCCCCGGCGGGATTCGAACCCGCGCTACGGCCTTGAAAGGGCCGTGACCTAGGCCGCTAGTCGACGGGGGCCTGGAAGGAGGATAGCCGCGAGAATCGCGCCGTGGCTTCCGCAGACTCCCGCGTCGCCCTCCTCGGATACGGACTGGCCGGAAGGTTCTTCCACGCCCCGTTCATCGCCACTGTCGACGGCGTGAGAGTGGCGGCCGTCGTCACATCGAGCGACGAACGCCGGGCTCAAGTCCGCCGGGAGCACCCGGACGCGCAGATCCTCCAGCGGCCCGAGGAGGTGTGGGAGCGCGCGGAGGAGTTCGACCTCGCCGTCGTCGCGACTCCGAACCGAACGCACGTGCCGCTCGCCCGCGCCGCCCTCGAGGTGGACCTTGCCGTCGTCGTCGACAAGCCGTTCGCTCCTACCGCGGCGGCGGGGCGCGAGCTCGTCGAGCTCGCGGAGGGCCGCGGCCTGTTGCTGACGGTCTTCCAGAACCGTCGCTGGGACGGCGATTTCCAGACGGCCCGAGAACTCATCGAGCGGGGCGAGCTCGGCCGCGTCCTCCGCTTCGAGTCCCGGTTCGAGCGCTGGAGGCCGACGCTGACCGGAGGCTGGCGCGAGCGCGGCGATCCCGAGGAGGCCGGGGGCGTCCTCTTCGACCTCGGCAGTCATCTGATCGACCAGGCGCGTGTCCTGTTCGGACCGGTGACGCACCTCTACGCCGAGCTCGCCGCTCAGCGCGCCGGCGCGGAGGCAGACGACGACGTATTCCTCGCCCTCACGCACGGCTCGGGTGTCCGTTCCCACCTCTGGATGAGCGCCGTTGCCGCGGACGCCGGACCGCGGCTTCGGGTGCTCGGCGATCGGGCGGCATACGTCAAGCATGGGTTCGACGCGCAGGAGGACGCGCTCCGGGCGGGCCGCCGCCCCGACCAGGAGGGGTGGGGGGAGGAGCCCTCCGAGAGCTGGGGTGTGCTTGCAATCGGTGGCGACAGGCGGACGATCCCGACCAGACCTGGGGCCTATCAGCGCTTCTACGACGGCGTCGTCGCCGCCCTTCGCACGGGAGACCCGCCTCCCGTCGACCCGAACGATGCTGTCGCGGGCCTCGAGGTAATCGAGGCCGCGCGCAGATCGGCCCGGGAAAATCGGGTAGTGAGCCTCGGATGATCCGCGTCCAGCTCTCGGTGGAGATCGCCCGTCCGGCCGGCGAGGTCTTCGACTACGTCGCCGATCCCGCCCATTTGCCGGAATGGCAGGAGAGCGCAATCGAGGTCGACAAGCTCTCCGACACACGCTGGAAGGAAAAGCGGCGCATCGCGGGTCGCCTGATCGAGACCGAGGTCGAGGTCGTCGAGCTCGAGCCCGGCGCGCGCCTTTTCCTGCACAGCGACGCCGGCTCCGTCGAGCTCGACGTCGACCACCGCTTCACCAAGACTGAGGGAGGCACGAGGATCGACGTCGACGGCGAGGGCAGGGTCGGCGGATTGATGCGC
>JBKPHH010000066.1:0-19481 GCA_046729795.1 Actinomycetota bacterium
CGTCTCGACGACGATCCTCTCCGCGTCGACATCGGTGACCGCCCCCGGCGTCTCGGCCAGGACGACGTCCCCGGTGTCGACGGCGGCCCGGTACTCGAGACCCGTGCCGATCAGCGGCGCCTGCGTGATCATCAGCGGCACCGCCTGGCGCTGCATGTTCGCGCCCATCAGCGCGCGGTTCGCGTCGTTGTGCTCGAGGAACGGGATCAGCGCGGTCGCAACCGACACGATCTGCGCCGGCGCCACGTCCATGTAGTCGACCTGCTTCGGCGCCGCCGTCACGGCCTCGCCCGCCGCGGAGCGGCAGAGCACCTGGTTGCCGAGCAGCTTGCCGGTCTTCTCGTCGACGGGCGCGTTCGCCTGCGCGATCGTGAATTGCATCTCCTCGGCCGCGTCGAGATAGATGATCTCGTCGGTCACCTTGCCGTCCTTGACCACGCGGTAGGGGGTCTGCACGAACCCGAACTCCGAGACCGTCGCGTAGGAGGCGAGCGAACCGATCAGGCCGATGTTCGGGCCCTCCGGCGTCTCGATCGGGCACATCCGGCCGTAGTGGGTCGGGTGCACGTCGCGCACCTCGATCGGCGCGCGCTCGCGCGTCAGCCCGCCGGCGCCGAGCGCCGACAGACGCCGCCGGTGCGTGAGCCCGGCGAGCGAGTTCGTCTGGTCCATGAACTGCGAGAGCTGCGAGGAGCCGAAGAACTCCTTCAGCGCCGCGACCACGGGCCTGATGTTGATGATCGTCTGCGGCGTGATCGTGTCCACGTCCTCCGTGGTCATCCGCTCGCGGACGACGCGCTCCATGCGGTACAGGCCGACCCGGAACGCCTCCTGGATCAGCTCGCCCACGGTGCGCAGGCGCCGGTTGCCGAAGTCCTCGTACTCGTCGAGCTCGCCGCGGATCGGGTCGCGCGAGAGCACGATCGCGTCGGCCGCGAAGTCCTTGGATTCGTGGTCGACGCCGATCTTCTCCGGCAAGTCGACGAGCCGGCGGACGAGCGCGACGATGTCCTGGGTGGTCAGCACGCGCACGTCGTCGGGAACGTCGACCTCGAGGCGCTGGTTCAGCTTGTAGCGGCCGACCTTCGTCAGGTCGTAGCGCTTCGGGTCGAAGAAGAGCGAGCGCAGCAGGTTCTTGGCGTTGTCGAGCGTCGGCGGCTCACCGGGCCGCTGTTTCTTGAAGACCTCGATCAGCGCCTCTTCCTCGCTCGTCGAGGGGTCCTTCTCGAGCGTGTTGACGATGAAGATCGAGTTCGAGAACAGCTTGAGGATCGCCTCGTTCGAGCTGGTGTCGAGCTTCCAGCCGGTCGACGGGTCCTCCTCGGGAAGCGCCCGCAGCAGCGTCGTGATCGGGAGCTTCCGCTTTCGGTCGATGCGCGCGTAGAGGATGCCCTTCTTGTCGATCTCGAGCTCGAGCCAGGAGCCGCGAGACGGCATCAGATTGGCGGTGAAGACCTGCTTGGTCGCGTCCTTGGGCTCCATCAGATAGGCGCCCGGGGAGCGGACGAGCTGCGTGACGATGACGCGCTCGGTCCCGTTGATGATGAACGTGCCCCACTCGGTCATCATCGGGAAGTCCCCCATGAAGACCGTCTGCTCGCGGATCTCGCCCGTCTCCTTGTTGACGAAGCGGACCGTCATCGACAGCGGGGCCTGGTAGGTCAGGTCCTTCTCGCGACACTCCTGAATCGAGATCGGAGCGTCGCCGAACGTGTATTCGCCGAATTCGACGGCGAGGGTGCCGGTGTAGTCCTCGATCGGCGAGATGTCGTCGATCGTCTCGCGAAGGCCCTCCTCCATGAACCACCGGAAGGAGGCCTTCTGGATGTCAATCAGATTCGGGAGATCGAGGACGTGCTTCAGGCGTGAATAACTCTTCCGCGCGCGAGGCGCGGCGACCCGGGTGGTCAAATGTGGGTGCCTCCCTTAACGGCTCTAGGTATGCGGACAGGCGGAACTACGGCGCGACCCACAAAGATAGCGAACGTAGGGGTGTCTGCGCAAGCTAGCGCACACGGTTTTTCCGCTCGCCCCACGCGAATATAGCTCCCGGACCCCGGAAATGCCAGGAGCGCCCGTAGGCGCTCCTGGTTCCGGCCGAATGAAAGGAGAGCTAAGAGCCGGATTCGGGTGCTGCTGGAGCCTCGGGCGCCGGCGCCGACTTCACGTGCACCTTGCGCGCGGTGAGGGCGGGAGGCTCATCAGGCTTGGCGTTCCGGAGATCGCACTTGGCGACCTTGGCCTGCACGTGGACCCGGTCGTTCAGCGCCAGGTCCTCGAGCTTGATGTCCTGGCCTGCCTTCCGGTAGCGGGTCTTCGCGTCGACGTTGATCGTCGCCTCGCCCGCCTTCTTGTACGGCCTGCCGTGCCTGTTCGAGTGCAGGACCTTCATCGTGAAGGACGTCGAATCTGCCGCCGGATCCGACGTCAGCGTCCCTGCAAGCATGACCGCGACGCGCGCCTTGCCCTTGCACGTCTTGGCCGGCTTGGCCGGCTTCGCCGGCTTTTCGTGCGCCAGAGCCACCGAGCTGGCCGCAAGCGCGGCGACCAACGCGATGATTAGTGACTTGAACCGCATATACATACCTCCATGGGGGTTCGAGGGGTTCCCTCTGAAGACGATGGTTTCGGCCCCCTCCTGCGCCCTGCTCAGCGAATTCCCTGGAATGGGGTAGCCCTTCCGAGAACCGTCTGATCCTCCTGTTACGTTCGGGCCGCTTCCACGTCGGGCTCCAGAGGAGGGATTTCCATGGGTGACCGGGTCGCACGCGCACTCGCAGGCGCGGCGCTTGTCGTCGCATTGTTCGGGACCACGCCGCTCGGAAATGCGGCCGTCAACCGGTTCGACAACAGCTTTCAGGCTGCTCGAGACGCCACAACGGTCGTGATCGCAAAGGTGAAGCCGGGCCCGAGGGGGCCGCGGGGGCCGCGGGGGCCGAGAGGAGCCAGGGGTGCGAGGGGGCCGAAGGGCGACAAGGGTGCGACCGGTCCGACAGGGCCGACTGGGCCTCAGGGGCCGACCGGGCCCACCGGGCCTCAGGGCCCGACCGGGGAGACGGGTCCCCAGGGTGCGACCGGGCCGCAGGGACCCCAGGGACCGACCGGCGCGGACGGGCCGCAGGGGCCGACCGGACCGACCGGGCCGGCCGGCCCGGACCGGCTTCCGGCCCGCTGCGCCTCCGGCCAGGTCGCGAAGTATGGAGCCGACACGACGAGCCTCGCCTGCGCAGACGACAACGACTCCGGCGCCGACGCGTGGAAGACGAGCGGTAACGCCGGAACGGACCCGGCAGTCGACTTCCTCGGCACGACCGACGACCGGCCGCTCCACTTTCGCGTCAACGACAATCCCGTCCTCGAGCTGAACCCCGACCCGGCCGACCCGAGCGTCCAGACGTACGGGCCCGTCCGGCTCGACAAGAACGAGTTCGGCTTCAACACCTCCGCGGTCTTCCACGGAACGGGCGGCACGTTCGGACAGGCGGCGGGATGGAAGCCCGCCGACACCTCCTTTGGCGGCGTCTTCCTCGAGTCCGGCGAGCCGAGCGAGAGCGGCGGGTTCTTCGCCAACGGGGACGTGGCCGCGATCTGGAGCCCAGGCGACGCGAATCTCGACATCCTCAGGGTCTACGACGAGGACCACTTTCCCGCCGGCCAGCCCGTGTTTCGGATCACGAGCAACTCCTCCCCGACCGCCAACACGCCAGGGTTCGAGGCGAATGCCGTCATCTCCGGCAACGCCTTCGCGAAGGCCTACAACACGCTGAGCGACCGGAACGCGAAGGAGCGCTTCCGCGGGATCGACGTCGTGAAGGCGTTGGAGGCGGTAGCCGGCCTCCCACTTCGGACCTGGAACTTCAAGGGCGAACGAAAGGTCCGCCACCTGGGCCCGACAGCGCAGGACTTCTACCGCGCGTTCGGCGGCCTCGGCGGCGACGACAAGCGCATCAGCACCGTTGACGCGGACGGCGTCGCGCTCGCCGCGATCCAGGCGCTGTACAAACAGAACCGGCAGCTGCAACGGCGGGTCACGCGGCTCGAGCGGCTGCTCGGCCGGCGACAGCGTTAGTCGGAAAAACAGAGGGGCCGCCCCGGCGGCCCCTCTGGCTACTTCAGCTCGACGCTCGCTCCCGCTTCTTCGAGCTGGCCCTTGATGTTCTCGGCCTCTTCCTTGTCGGCGCCTTCCTTCACCGGGTTCGGCGCGCCGTCGACGAGATCCTTCGCCTCCTTGAGCCCGAGCCCGGTGACCGAGCGGACGACCTTGATCACGTTGATCTTCTTTTCGCCCGCGCCCGTGAGCACGACGTCGAAGGTCGACTGCTCCTCGGCCGCCGCGGCGCCGTCGCCGCCCGGCGCCGGAGCGCCTGCGGCCGCAACCGCGACCGGAGCGGCGGCGGTCACGCCCCACTCCTCCTCGAGCTTGTTTTTGAGCTCGACGAGCTCGAGCACGGTCATCTTGCCGAGCTGATCGACAAGCTTGTCAGTTTCCGTCTTCGCTGCCACTTGCTTCCTCCTCGACTTCCTGGGTTTCTTCGCCGGAAACCTGTTCGGTTTCCGGCGACGCTGCTTCTTCGGTTACCTCCGGTTGTTCGGTCTCTTCGGGCGCTGCCGTATCGGCAGGCCCCTCCTCTTCCAGCTGCCGGATGCGCGCGTCGATCACGCCGACGATGTCGCGCACAGGCGCCGACAGGAGCCCGACCACCGTCATCAGCGGCCCGGTGATCGCACCGGCCAGCTGCGCGCGCAGCAGCTCGGGGGGTGGGAGCTTCGCGAGCTCCATGATCTGATCGTCCGAGACCGGAGCGCCCTGGAGCAGGCCGCCGCGGATGACCAGGACGTCGTGCGTGCGCGCAACGTCGCTCAGCACCTTCGCGGCTGCAACGGGATCGCCGTCGGGATCGATGAACGCGATCGCAGTCGGCCCGTCGATCAGGTCGAGCAGCTCCTTGACGCCGGCCTCCTCGGCCGCGCGCTTCGTCAGCGTGTTCTTGACGACCGAGAAGCGTGCGCCGGCCTCGAGCATCCGGGTGCGCAGCTCGTCGATCTCGCCGACGCTCAGCCCCCGGTAGTCCGCGACGAGCAGCGTGTCGATCGACTTCAGACGCTCGACCAGCTCCTCGACGATTCGTTCTTTCTCTTGTCTCAACATGATTCGAGCCCGCCAAGAGGCAGGCTCGCATGACCAGAATCGCTCGGTCCGAGCCGCCTCGGGTGGACTTCTGCCCTCGCGGGCCGCCACCGGTCTTTGGCGGAAAACCTCCTTATGCGGTTGCCGGTTCCGGCTCTTTCTCCTCCAACTCTTCGACGATGCCCCTCGTCCGCGCCGGGTCGACGTGGATCCCGGGGCCCATCGTGCTCGTCAGTGTAATGCCACGAATGTAGCGGCCCTTGGCAGCGGCCGGCTTCGCGCGCATGATCTCGTCGATCAGCGCGGCGTAGTTCTCCAGCAGCTGCTGCTCCTCGAAGCTCTTCTTGCCGATCGTGACGTGGACGTTCGCGCCGCGGTCGGTGCGGTACTCGAGCTTCCCCGCCTTCGACTCGCGGACGGCCTTGCCGATGTCCAGGGTCACGGTGCCGGTCTTCGGGTTCGGCATCTTTCCGCGGGGCCCGAGGATCCGGCCGAGCTTGCCGACGTTGCCCATCTGGTCGGGCGTCGCGATCGCCACGTCGAAGTCGTCGAAGCCCTCTTCGATCTGTTTGGCGAGCTCGGCGGTCCCGACAACGTCCGCTCCGGCATCCTGCGCCTCCTTCGCCTTCTCGCCTTCGGCGAAGACGGCCACGCGCGTGTCGCGGCCGGTGCCGTGCGGGAGCATCAGCGTGCCGCGCAGCTGCTGCTCGGCGTGGCGGACGTTGAGGCCGAGGTTGAAGTGCACCTCGACCGTCTCGTCGAACTTCGCCTCGGGGAAGCCCTTCAGGAGCCGGATCGCCTCCGCTGGCGAGTAGAGGTTCTCGCGGTCGATCTGCGCGCGGGCGTTGCGGTAGTTCTTGCCGTGCTGGCTCATAGGTCCGTTTCGACTCCCATCGATCGTGCCGTGCCGGCGACGACCTTCATCGCCTGCTCGACGTCGCGGGCGTTCAGGTCCTTGAGCTTGACCTCGGCGATCTGACGCACCTGGTCGCGCGAGAGCCGGCCGACCTTCTCTCGGTTCGGCTCACCCGAGCCCTTGTCGAGATTGAGCGCCTCTTTGATCAGGACCGCGGCCGGGGGCGTCTTTGTGATGAAGGTGAAGGAGCGGTCCTCGAAGACGGTGATCTCGACGGGGATGATCCGGCCGTTCTCCTGCTGCGTCTCCGCGTTGAAGGCCTTGCAGAACTCCATGATGTTGACGCCGTGCTGGCCCAGCGCGGGACCGACCGGCGGCGCGGGGTTCGCCTGCCCGCCCGGGATCTGCAGCTTGATCATTGTCAGTACTTTCTTCGCCATGGCTCCCTAGTCGAGCTTCTTCACGGCTTCGAAGCCGACCTCGACGGGGGTCTGGCGCTCGAAGATGTCCACGAGCACGGTCAACTTCTGCTGGTCGGGGTTGACGTCGACGATCTCGCCGTCGAAGTCCGAGAGCGGGCCGGATGTGATCTTGACCGACTCGCCGAGCGTGAACTCGACCTGGGCGCGCGGGCGCTCGCCGACCGCCGTGCCGGTGCGAAGGATCCGGTCGACCTCGGGCTGCGACAGGGGCACGGGTTTGTTCCCCGCGCCGACGAAGCCGGTCACGCCGGGCGTGTTCTTCACCACCGTCCAGGCGTCGTCGTTCAGGTCCATGTTCACGAGCACGTAGCCGGGCAGGATCCGTTTCTCCGTCTGCACCTTCTGGCCGTCCTTGGTCTCGATCACCTGCTCGGTGGGCACGACCACGCGGCGGAAGCGCGGATGCTGGCCCATCGAGTCGATGCGGTGCTCGAGGTTGGCCTTGACCTTGTTCTCATGGCCGGAATACGTGTTGATGGCGTACCAGCGAAACACGCTACGCGTCCTTGTATCCACAAATGGTCATCCGTCCGCCTCTATCCGCCAAGAAAGACCTTCTCGACAAGCGGCTTGAAGATCAGGTCGGCGATCCAGAGATACAGCCCGACGATGAAGCAGGCGATCAGGACGACCGTCGTGCCCTGGATCAGCTGCGCTTGGCCGGGCCACTCGACCTTCTTCAGCTCGCCCCAGGACTCGGAGATGAACTGGCGGGTGCCGCCGCCGGGGGCGCGACGAGCGCCGGTCTGGCTCTTCGGCTGCTGCGCCGCCGGGCGAACCTGCGCCTGGCGCTGGCGCGCGCGCTGTGCCATTCCTGACTTCTCTTGCGCCTCGCGGCGAGCGCGGCGTTGTGCGCGGGTCTGACGAGCCATCAGCGGGTCTCTCTATGTGCAGTGTGCCTGCCGCACCAGCGGCAGTACTTGCGCAGCTCGACGCGGTCCGGCGTGTTCCGCTTGGACTTCGTAGTCATGTAGTTACGTCGCCTGCACTCTCCGCAGGCAAGCGTGATCTTGTCTCGTACTCCGGTAGCCATGATTTTCGGGCGCGTGACGAAATAGCGGCGGGTGGATTCGAACCACCGACCTGCGGGTTATGAGTCCGCCGCTCTAACCACTGAGCTACGCCGCCCCGCGCCGGCTGAGTGTAGCGAACTCGAACCGGGGCGTTGGCGGCGCTTCGCGGCGTTTGGCAGCCCTTCAGCCGGGTTTAGCGGCCACGCCGGCAAAGCCGGCATGGCCTCTTGAGCGGCATCGCAAGCGACGCCTCGGTCCGAAGATAGGCTCAGGCCATGCCCGCGATCGAAGCGGAAAAATTGCGCCGGACCTACAAGTCGACCTCGGGGTTCGTCCGCCGGAGCACGAAGACGATCGAGGCGGTCCGGGGAATCGATTTCGAGGTCAGCGAGGGCGAGCTGTTCGGCCTTCTCGGCCCGAACGGCGCCGGCAAGACGACGACGATCAAGATGCTCGTCACGCTGCTGATCCCGACCTCGGGCAACGCGCGTGTGCTCGGGTTCGATGTCGTCAAGGACGCGCGCGAGGTCCGCAAGCGGATCGGCTACGTCTTTGGCGGCGAGCGGGGGGCCTACGACCGGTTGTCCGGGCTCGACAACCTGCGCTACTTCGCGGAGCTCTATGGCGTGCCGCCGGGCGTCCAGAAGAGGCGAATTCCCGAGCTGCTCGAGCTCGTCGGGCTGAAGGGCCGTGAGAAGGAACGTGTGGAGGGCTACTCGCGCGGGATGAAGCAGCGCCTGCACATCGCCCGCGGGCTGCTGCACGACCCGCCGGTGATGGTGCTCGACGAGCCGACGATCGGGCTCGACCCGATCGGCGCGAGGGAGCTGCGCTCGACGATCGCCGAGTTGGCGCGTTCAGGCAAGACCGTTCTGCTCACGACGCACTACATGTACGAGGCCGACGCTCTCTGCGACCGGATCTCCGTGATCTCGCAGGGCGAGATCGTCGCTTCGGGAACGCCGGCCGACCTAAAGTCGGTCGTGGCCGACCGCACCATCGTCGAGATCGAGACCTTCGGGGTGCCGCACGAGGCGATCGAGCGCATGCGGCAGGCGCCCGGCGTCACGTCGGTCGCCGTCGAGGAGCGCGAGCAGGCGCAGCTCGTCCTCGTCCAGTCGCCGAAGGGGCTCGAGCTGACGCGGGAGCTCCTCGCCTACCTCGACGGCGTCCAGGTCGGCCGGATAGCGGCGCGCGAGCCGACGCTCGAGGATGCGTACGTCAGCCTCGTCAAGGAGGACGCGTGATCGCGGGCGCCCGTCTCGCGTGGGCCGGTTGGTGGTTCTACCTGAAGAGCCTCACGCGCTCCGGACTCTTCATCTTCACGGCGATCATCGAGCCGCTCATCTTTGCCACCCTCGCGTACTACCTGTTCAAGGCCGGCAAGCAGCCCGGGACGCTGCTGTACGCCTCCCTCTCCGCGGGACTGATGGGCGTCTGGACCTCGACGCTCTTCGGCTCCGGCGGCGCGATCGCCTGGCAGCGCTGGGAAGGGACGCTGGAGCCGATCGTGGCCGCGCCGCCGACCTTGCTCGCCAAGTTCTTCCCCATGACAATCGCGACGGCGACGATCGGGATCTACTCGCTCACCGGGACGCTGCTCTGGGGGCGCCTCGTCTTTGGCATCCCGCTGAACTTCGCGCACCCACTCTGGTTCGTCGTCGCGGTCGTGGTCGCCGTGATCGCGCTCGGGGCGCTCGGCACCGTGATCGCCTCCAGCTTCGTCCTCTACCGCAACGCGAACGCGCTCTCGAACATGCTCGAGTTCCCGGTCTGGATCGTGACCGGCGCGATCGTCCCGCTCTCACTGCTCCCGGGCTGGGTCCACTACATCTCATGGGTGCTCGCGCCGACCTGGGGCTTCCGGGCCGTGCGCGCCTCGGCCCTCGGCGGAAATCCACTGCCCAGCATCGCCATGTGCGCGCTGCTCGGCGTGATCTACCTGTTCGTCGCCCAGTTCTTCCTGAACATCTTCGAGCGCCAGGCGCGGGAGCGCGCCGTCTTGTCGTTGACATGAAGACCTTTCGGGTCTTCACGATCGGGGGCTATTACGCCTACCGGGCGCTCTTCAACTGGCAGAGCCCGAGCTTCTACATCCCGACCATGCTCGGCCACCCCATGTTCCAAGTGCTCTTCTTCGCCTATCTCGGACGTTTCAGCGGAGTGCAGGACGACGCCTTCTTCGTCGTCGGAAACTCGATTCAGGTCTGCGCGATGGCCGCGGTCTACGGCGTGGCGATCACGATCGGCGGCGAGCGGTGGACGCGAACGCTCTCGGCGCTGCTCGCGACGCCCGCGAACCGTTTTGCGCTCTTCCTCGGCCGGGCACTGCCGCAGATCGTGAACGGCATCATCGTCTCGGCGTTCGGGTTCTTCGTCGGCTGGGCGTTCCTCGACTTCGACCCGCCGCTCTCGAGCCTCCCGGGGCTCGCGCTGATCGTCTTCCTCTCGACGACCTCCTGCACGGCGTTCGGCCTCGAGGTGGGAGCAATCGGGCTGCGCCTCCGCGACGCCTTCGTCGCCGCGAACCCGGCGTACTTCCTGATGCTGCTCTTCTGCGGCGTCAACATCCCGCTGTCCGCGCTGCCGGATTGGATGGAGACCGTCGGGCGTTGCCTGCCGCTGACGCACGGGATCGAAGCGGCGCGTGAGGTCGCCGCCGGCGCGTCGCTGAGCTCGGTCGGCGACCTGCTCTGGAAAGAAGCGCTGATCGGCGCCTGCTACGCGGTCGCCGCCTATCTTTTGCTGCGGATCTTCGAGTTCGAGGGCCGCCGGCGGGCCTCGCTGGAGTCCGCGTGAAGTTTCGCGACCTGAACTGGATGCAGGTCGAGGAGTACCTGAAGGACGACGACCGGATCGTGCTGCCGCTCGGCTCGACCGAGCAGCACGCATATCTCTCGCTCGAGACCGACAACATCCTGGCGCAGCGGGTCTCGGAGGAGGCGGCCGAGCCGGCCGGCGTCCCCGTCCTTCCCGTGCTTGCCTACGGGCTGACGCCCTACTTTTCCGCGGCCTATCCCGGCAGCCCGACGCTCCGGCTCGAGACCTTCATCGCGGTCGTGCGCGACCTGCTCGACTCGCTGTACGGCCAGGGCTTCCGCCGCTTCCTGCTCGTCAACGGCCACGGCGGCAACACACCGGCCGGCCCCGCGTCCCGCGAGTGGGCCGCCTCCCACCCCGACGCGCAGACGATCTTTCACAGCTGGTGGGACGCGCCAAAGGTGCGGGCGGTCGCCGAGGCCATCGACCCGGACTACAGCCACGCGAACTGGGGTGAGAACTTCCCCTGGACGCGGCTCGAGGGAGTCGAGTTCCCGAGCGAGGCAAAGCCGATGCTCGACGAAGCCGCCTACCGCGTCACCGACCCGGCCGGGATGCGCGAGCTCATCGGTGACGGGTCGTTCGGCGGGCTCTACGAGCGCTCCGACGAGGACATGCTTCGTATCTGGCAGGCCGGCGTCGAGGAAGTGCGCGCGCTGCTCGACAGCGGCTGGCGATGAGCGAAGACCCGCTGCGGCGCTTCGAGAGCTGGTTCCGCGAGGCCCACGAGGCGGGCGTAGACGTGCCCGAGGCGATGGTGCTCGCCACGGCGACGAGCGAAGGGCGGCCGTCAGCCCGCTTTGTCCTGCTCAAGGACGCCGACGAACGCGGCTTCGCGTTCTACACGGGCTACGGGAGCCGAAAGGCCGACGAGCTGGCCGAGAACCCCTGCGCCGCGCTCGTCTTCTACTGGCGCTCGCTCGGGAAGCAGGTTCGGGTCGAGGGCACGGTCGAGCGGGTTCCCGAGGACGAGTCGGCCGCCTACTTTGCCACCCGCCCGCGGGGAAGCCAGCTGGCGGCCTGGGCGTCGGCGCAGAGCCGGTCGCTGGCGAACCGTGAGGAGCTCGAGCGCCGCTACGCCGAGCTCGAGCGCGAGCATGACGGCCGCGACGTTCCGCTACCGCCCCACTGGGGCGGCTACCGGCTCACGCCAGACGCCTATGAGTTCTGGGTCCACCACGACAACCGGCTGCACGAGCGCGAGCGGTTCACGCGCGAAGACGGGGACTGGAAGGTGGAATTGCTCGGGCCGTAGTGCGCTACTTGACGAGCGAGAGCATGCGGAACATCGGCAGGTACATCGAGATCACGATCACGCCGACCATGGCGCCGACGAGGATCATCATCACGGGCTCGATGATCGAGGTCAGCGTCTGGATCGCCGAGTCGACCTCGTCCTCGTAGAAGTCGGCGATCTTCGAGAGCATCTTCTCGAGCTCTCCCGTCTCCTCGCCGATCTTCACCATCTGGCTGACCATCGGCGGGAAGATGGGGTTCTCGATCAGCGGCTGGGCGATCGGGACACCCATGTGCACGCGCTGGCGGACGTTGGCGAGCGCATCTTCGATGATGCGGTTCCCCGCCGTCTGGCCGGTGATCTCGAGCGACTTGATGATGTCGACGCCGGCTGCGACGAGCGTCGAAAGCGTCCGCGAGAAGCGCGCCATCGTCACCTTGAGGACGACGTCGCCGATCTTCATGGGGATCTTGAGCTTGATGCGGTCCCAGAGGTAACGCCCCTGGTTGGTCCGCTTCAGCCTGCGGATGCCGAAGATCGTCCCGAAGAACGCCGGGAAGATGACGTACCACTTGTGCCGCAGGAGGTCGGACATGTTGACCACGTACTGCGTCAACGTCGGCAGCTTCGCGTTCCCGAGCTGCTGGAAGATCTTCGCGAAGACCGGCACAAGGAACATCAGCAGGCCGATCAGGACGAGGGTCGCGAAGATCAGCACCATCGTCGGGTACATCATCGCGCCCTTGACGCGGCGCTTGATCTGCGTCTCCTTCTCGATCTGGTACGCGACCCGATCGAGGACCTGATCGAGGATACCGGCGGCCTCGCCGGCCTCGACCATGGCGACGTAGAGGCGGCTGAAAATCTTGGGATGGCGCCCCATCGCCTGTGAGAGCAAGAGCCCACCCTCGACGTCGGAGCGCAGCTCGCAGACGACCGAGGCGAAGTAGGCGTCGTCGGTCTGCTCCTCGAGGATGACGAGCGCGCTGACGACGTTCAGGCCGGCCTCGATCATCGTCGCGAACTGGCGCGAGAAGATCTGCAGCGTCTTCGGCTTGACCTTCTTGAAGACGGTGCGGACGCTCTCCTCGCCGCTCGCGGGGAGCTCCTCGAGGCTCTCTGCGAGCAGCCCACGGATGCGCAGCTGTTCGCGCGCCGCCTCGAGGTCGGGAGCGTGGATCTCGCCGTTGAGCTCGAAGCCTTCAGCGTTGATCGCGCTGTAGGCATAAGCCGCCATACCGTGGTCTCATCGGCAGGGGGATTCCCCCGCTTGAGCTATGCGGAGGACCTGCCGATATGTTTCACGTGCACGCGCGCGCGCGTGAAGAACGCGGCTTTGGCCTCATGGAGCTTCTGATGGCGATGACGGTGCTGAACATCGGCATCCTCGCTCTCGTGGCTGCGTTCAACTCTGGGATCTTGACGATCCGCCGGGCGACGATGACGGGGACGGCGACGGTTCTGGCCGACCAGCAGATGGAGCTCTACCGGGCGCTGACCTGGGATCAGATTCGGCTCGCGGCGAGCACGATCCCGTCGGGTGCGCCCTACACGACCGACCCTGCCTACAGCGCGAGTCAGGTGACCGGGACGTGCTCGGGGTCGCCGGTGCCGAACGAGTGCTCTGCTTCTCGGACGGTCGCGGGGAGCCAGTCGCCCGATCATCACCCGTACCGCGTCGACACGTTCATCGTCAACGAGAACCCGACGGCCTCCGCGCGGACGGTCAAGCGTGTGACGGTCGTCGTCCGCGACGGCGTGAACGTGAGCAAGGTCTGGGTTCGGCAGGCGTCGACCTTCGACTGCTCCACCGGCCAGCCGTACGGCAGCTGCCCGACGACATAGCCAGGGTCCCGGGGATCCAGGTCCTGGGGTCTGACCCCCGGACATGGCCTGAAAGGTGAGGTCAGGGTCCCCGCGCCTGCTTTGGCGCTTCCTGCACGAATCTGCGGAATGCCGCCCGCGCCTTCTCAGGTCGCTCGCCGAAACGCTCCAACACCCAGCTCGTCGTCAGGAACGCCGGCGGCGGAACGGCCGAGACCGCCGCGCGATAGCTGCTCCAGCGCCAGCCTTCGGCGTCATGGGCGAGCTTGGCACGGACGGGGTTCAGCACGACGTACCGCGAAAGCTCAAGCAGGTGCCAGTCACTCTCCACCAACACCGCGAAGAAGCGACCTTCGAAGAGGTGTCCTTTCAGGCCAAATTTCCGGTTGAACCATTGCGCATAGGTGCCGTTGAGCTGGCGCATTCCATCCGAGAGGTTCGGTTCGGGTGTCTCTAGGACTAGATGGAAATGGTTCGGCATCAGGCAGTAGGCGTGGCAGACCCAACGCCGCTTCGCAACGACGATGCCGAGGATCTTCAGAAACTGCTCACGGTCTCGATCGTCAGCGAAGATCGGCTGTTTTCGGTTACCTCGAGAAGTGACGTGATAGATGCCGCCGGCGACCTGCAGACGCGGTGGGCGGGGCATCGCTCGAGCATACGAGCTCGTCAGCGACGGACACCATGGTGCTGAGCTTTTGCCGCGAACTCGTCAGCTCTTCGTGACAGGTCCCCGGGTCAGACCCCAGGACCTGGACCCCAGGACCTGGCTTTCAGGGCCGCGTCGAGAGCAGGTTCAGCTCGTAGCGGGTGCCGTCGGCGGTGTTCAGGAGCACGAGGGTCTTGCCGAGCTCGAGCGTGATCGACTGAGCGCCGCTTTCGAACGACCCTCCGGCGATCGAGATGGTCGCCTTCTTCCGCGTCAGCGAGACGAGCTTGAACACCGGGTCGTCCGTCGGGAACGACTTGCCGACTTCTACGACCTCGGATACCCCGTTGACCGAGATCGTCGCGCGCCTCACGGGCTGTGCAGAGGCCGGCGCAGGCTTCGGCGACGACGTCGTTCCGCCCAAGGAAGGCACCACGCTGCCCGAACTCGAAGCCGCAGTTCCGCTCGTCGCCGGAGCCGGCGTCGATTTCGGCTTCGCCGTCGTCGCGGGCACGGCGACGTCACACGCGCCGGTGCCGCAGTCCTTGACCTGCTGGTGGAACGGATCCTTGCTCTTGAAGAGACTGAACGAGACGAGCTGGCCGGATGCAGGCGCGGGCGGCGTATCCGGATCCACGAGCCCGTCGCCGGAGCCGGAGCTCGTCGCCGCGAGCGAAGCCCCGTCACCGGAAAGGGTCGGCGGCGCAAGCGGGTTCGACCCGGGGGTCGTCGAGACCGCCGCCGGCTCGTCCGGGGGATCCTCCTGATGCAACATCTTCATCGTCCGCGGGATCTGGAACGCAAGCAGCCCGAGGAGCAGGACGCCGCCGACCGCGATGATGATCTTCTGGCGCTTCGCCTTGGCCTTGGGATCGAATTTCTTGGCCATCAGGGAGCGGGTGCGGCGGTCGCGCCGCTCGTCGGGGGCGAGGACGGTGGCGGGGGCGGCGGCGAGGCCGCCGGCGTCGGCGTTGTGGAGGCCGGGGCCGTTGTCGTGCCGGTGCCTGTACCGGTCGTCGGAGCGCCGGTCGTCGTCGGAGCGCCGGTCGTCGCGCCCGGCGCTGCCGGGATCGAAGTCGCGGGCGCCGACGTACCGAACACGAAGGCGTCGATCGTCAGCGTCGCCTTGATCTGCGGGAAGCGCTGCTCTCCCTCGGCGAATGCGAGGTTGTCGACGGCGAACATCCGCCCGTTTGCGGTCAGCGCACCACGCCGGACGTCGACCAGTGTCCGCATGCGGAACAGGAAGTCGACCAGGTCGTAGAAGTTCCCCTCGAAGATCACGTTGATCGGCACGGCTTGATAGCCCGACAGGGCGACCGAGCCGCCCGGCGTGATCGATTGGAACGTGATGCCGGTGCCGTGGGCGATGTGGTTCAGCTCCAGCACGATGTCCGCCATGTCGGCCTGATCCGGCATCGCCTTCGTCAGACGGAAAAGATCGGCGACGCGGATCTTCGGCGTGTTCTTGACCTTCGCGACCAGCGCCCGTGCGGTGTCGATCTGGCTCTGTGTGTCGTCGATCTGCTTCTGCAGGTCGGCTGCCTTCGAGCGTTGCGGCGAGATGAGCATGAACCAGCCGACGACGGCGAGCAGCACACAGCCTGCCGCCATCGCGGCGATCCAGACAGCCGGGGGCGTCTGCTTCTTCTTCACGACGTGGCTCCCGGCGCGCGGACGTCGGCGATGATCCGCCAGTGCACGAGCACGCGGCCGCCGATCTTCGCGAGCTCGCTGGTCTGCAGCTGCACGTTCTTGAGGTTGGGAACCACCTGGAGACGCGTGAGCAGACGGGCGACCGCGGCGTGTGAGTACGTGTAGCCCTCGATCGTGAACCCGGTCGCCGGCGGGAGTGCGGAGCCGCCGGTCGTCGGCGTCGTCGCGGCCGCGCCGGTGCCCGAAGGCGACAGCGGCGACTTCGCGGACAGATTCTTCAGCCAGACGTCGTCCGGGAGCACGAGTGCGAACTCGCGCATCACGCGGTCCCAGGACACGCGGCGCGCGAGCGCGCCGTTCAGCGCCGCAACGCGCTGCTGCTTGTCCGCAGCGAAATCCTCTTGCGTCTTGAGCTCGGTCGGCGGCGGCGTCGGAATCGAGGACAGCTCAGCCTGCTTCTGCTTGAGCTGGGCCTTCTTGTCGCGGACGCTCCCGCTCGACATGAGGAACAGCGCGCTCATGACGGCCGTGAGCAAGACGGCCATCAGGACGCCGGCGAGGACGATCGTGTTGTGCGAGTCGGCGCCCGGTCGGCGGCGGCGGTCGTCTCGAGGGAGAAGGTTGATCGCACGCATCGCTCAGTCCTCGATCCCCAGGCCGATCGCCACGGTGAGCGATCCGACCTGCTCGGCTTCCCGGATGCGCTTGCCGACCTTGACCCGCCCCAGTGGATCGCCCACGCGGACGCGGACACCGAGCAGGCCCTGGAGCTCTTCGGCGAGCCCGTCGAGGTGGGCCGTGCCGCCCGTGATCACGATCTCGCCGATGCCGAGAGATCCGGGTTGGTTCTGGTAGAACTGGAGCGAGGAGACGAGCTCGCGCGCGAAGGTCTGCAGCTGGCGCTTCGCGGCTTCCCGCGCCTTGGCCGCCTGCTCATCGGTCAGTCCCTCCGCGCCCCCCGCGTGGCCGAGCAGCGAGAGGCCCCGCTTGACCGGCTCCGCCTCTGAAGGCGAGATGTCGAGCGCACGGGCGATGGCGACGTTCAGCGTCGAGCCGCCCCAGTCGAGCACGCGCGTGAACTCGCAGACGCGCCCGTCGGAGACGGCGAAGGTGGAGCGATCGTGGCCGATCGAGACGACCACCAAGGCGGCGTTCGAGGGCGCCTCTTCCGCCGCGTGCGGCTCACTGAGCGCGCGCAGAAGCGCGAACGCCTCGAGATCGATTCCGGCGAGCCTGATGCCCGCCTTACGACAGGCCTCGACGTAACGGTCGATCAATTCCCGGTAGGCGACGACGAGCAGCACACGCCTCGAGTGCGCCCCCTCGTCATTCACCGACTCGCCGAGAATCCGGAAGTCGAGCACTGCCTCCTCGAGCGGGATCGGCAGCGCCTCCTGGGCCCGGAAGCGAATCGCGTTCTCGAGCTGGCGGCCGTCCTCGATGCCGGTGATCTCGAAGATGCGAACACCGATGCGGTTGTTCGCGATCCCGAGGCGGACGTTCTGCTTCGGCAGCTTGTGCTTGCGGAAGAACTCCTTGAGCGCCTCGGCGAGCGCGTCGGGCTCGCGAAGCTCTCCGGCGACGATGATGCCCTGGTCGAGCTCGTCGCGCGCGATCTGGACGAGCTCCGGAACGCCGTTGTTCGCGACTCTGGCGGCGGCCATCTGGGAAGCGCCGACCTTCAGGCCGACGAGCCTCTTGTGGCGCTTGTCCTTCGCGGGCTTCGACTTCGCTGCCTTGCCCTTCGGCTCCGGGTCCACAGCCTCCTCGGCCGGCCGCTTCTTCACGGCCTTCGTCTTCTTCGCCTTCGGCGCCTTCTTGCGGCCGAAGGAGATGTCCTTCTTCCAGAACGGAACCTTCTCCTCGGTGTCCTCCTCGAGCTCAGGCTCGAACTCGGCCTCGGGCTCGGGATCGGGACCGGGTGCCTCGGAGAGCTCGGGAAGCTCGGCTGCCGGCACGGGCGGGTTGACGCCTGGCGCCGGCGCCGGAAGCGACCCCAGCGGCGGTAGCTCCACCGGCGGTGAGGAAGGCGGAGCCGGTGCGGCTACCGGCTCCACCTGCTCTTCCGATGCGACCAGCGGAGAAGTCTCGTCTGCCTGAAGCTCGTCGGTCCGCGTCTCGTCGGGCGTTTCCTCGTCGCCGCGACCGCGACCAAACGAGAACTTGATTTCCTTGTTCCAGTCGACCACCGCAGCGCCCCCGGCCTACTGCCCCGCGACTCGAAGGCCGCCGGCGACGGGCGCGGGCGGCGCCTCGACCTCGTGGTCTCCGGTGTCGAAACCGGCGCGCTCGAGGAGCCCGAACAGCTGATCGGGACGGCTCGAGCGTGACAGCGCGATATCGAGGGTAATGATCCGCTTCGTCGTCAGGTCGGCGAGGGACTGCTCCATCGTCTGCATGCCCTTGCCGGAGCCGGTCTGCATGACCGAGTAGATCTGCTCGACCTTGCCCTGGCGGATCAGGTTCCGCACCGCGTCGTCGGGAAAGAGGATCTCGAGTGCAGCGACGCGGCCGGAGCCGTCCGCGGTCGGAAGCAACGCCTGCGTAACGACCCCCTCGAGCGTTCCCGCGAGCTGGACGCGGATCTGCTCCTGCTGGGTCGCCGGGAAGGCGTCGATGATTCGGTCGACCGTGCTCGGCGCGCTCTGCGTGTGCAGCGTCGCGAAGACGAGGTGGCCTGTCTCGGCCGCCGTGATTGCGGTGCCGATCGTCTCGAGGTCGCGCATCTCGCCGAGGAGGATCACGTCGGGGTCCTCACGGAGCGCGGCGCGGAGAGCGTCGGCGAAGTTCGTCGCGTCGGGGCCGATCTCGCGCTGGTTGACGATGCAGCGCTTGTGCTTGTGCACGAACTCGACCGGGTCCTCGATCGTGAGGATGTGGTCGGGGCGCTTGCGGTTGATCTCGTCGATCAGCGCCGCGAGCGTCGTCGACTTGCCCGACCCCGTCGGGCCGGTGACGAGCACGAGCCCGCGCGGCTTGTCGGCAAAGGAATGGAGGCTCGCCGGGATGCCGAGCTCCTCCAGCGTCTTGATGTCGGCCGGGATCAGGCGGAACGCCGCTGCGAGCGTCTCGCGCTGGAAGTAGACGTTGACGCGGAAGCGCGCGAGCCCCGGGATCGAGTGAGCCATGTCGATCGAGCGGTTGATCTCGAGGTTCTTCTGCTGCTCGGTGGACAGGATTCGATAGAGCAGCTGATGCGTGTCTTCGGAGGTCAGCTCCGGGGTGCCTTCGAGCCGCTCCAGATGCCCGCGCACGCGAATAACAGGCTTCGTGCCCACGGTGATGTGAAGGTCGGACGCGTCGCGCGCGACCATCTGCTCGAGCAGGCTGTCGATCGAATACAGGGTCTCCGGCATGGCTCCCTCGAGCGAGCTATCGGCAGCGCCCGAACGTTCCTTAACCCTGCGCCCGGACGCCCACCGTGAGCTAGTCGGGATCCCTCAGATGAGGGGTCGGACTCGCCCGCCGTGAGGGCCGATACCTACCCGGAGCCACTTCGCATCCCCTTAAGGAGGACCACGCATGCTTGCAAGGCTTAGTGATCGAATCAGGCGCGACGAGAAGGGTTTCACCCTGATCGAGCTCCTGGTCGTGATCATCATCCTCGGGATCCTGCTTGCGATCGCGATCCCGTCGTACCTGAGCTTCCGCACCCGGGCGAACAAGTCCGCCGCGCAGGCCAACGTCCGCGCCGCGGTGCCGGGCATGGAGGCGTTCAACGCCGACCACGCCACCGGCTACACGGGCGTGACGCTCACCAAGCTCCAGCAGTCCTACGACGCCGGGATCAAGAACGTCAAGATCTCCGTCGCCACC
>JBKPHH010000067.1:0-23157 GCA_046729795.1 Actinomycetota bacterium
GCGAACCAGGTCGGCGTCGGCCAGGTGGTTCGAATCGACTAGCCAGGTAAGAGGAGGAGCCCGTCACGGCGGGCTCCTCCTACTCACCAATTAGCGGCAACGCACCCTTCGGTCAACCGTCAGGAGCCGGTCGGCTCCGAAGAGGATGCGGGCGCGCACGAGCGCACGCCGCGTCCGCACCCGCGTCGCGAGCGCGTAGGGCCGCCGTCGATCGCTGCGAATTCGGCGGCCGTTGACGTAGAACGTGACGACGCGGACCGACGAGGCGCGAAGGCCCGCGCGCACGACCCGTCGTCGGCATCGAGCGGTGAGAAGCGCCGACGGACGCGCCCGGCACGACGCGCCGGCGCACGGGATCAACCGGTGCAGGCGCGCCGCGAGGGCGTCGCGTAGCGCCGCATACCGCGGATCGGCATGGACACTCTGGAGCTCGTACGGATCACGGCGTAGGTCGTACATCTCCTTCTCGCCGGTCGCGTACTCGGCGTACTTGTAGTTCCGCGTCCGGATCGCATCGAAGTGGCCGGTTCCAGGGGTGTTGTCGACGAGAAGATCCCGGCCGAGCTCACGATTGCGATCGCGGGCGAGGAGCTGCAGGCGAACGCCGTCCAGGATGCGCCCCGGCCGCACGCCCGCAGCGGCGAGGACCGTCGGCGCAATGTCGATGTTCGAGATCAGCTGCGAGCGGTGCACACCGCGCGGTATGCCCGGCCCGCGCATCAGGAAGGGGAGGTGAATCGAAGGCTCGTACCAGATGACCTTGCCGTTCGGAATCCGGTGCTCGCCGTGGAAGAAGCCGTTGTCCGAGGTGAACATGATCAGCGTCCTCTGCAGCTCGCCCGAGGCCGCCAGCGTCGCCATGATCGACGCGACCGCCTCGTCGACTGCCAGGAGCGACTCGCGGCGCTGCTGCCAGCTCTCCTGGATCGCGCGGATGCGGGCCGCCGTGAAGCGTGCTCGCCTCCGGATTGATGCCGGCTTGTCGGAGACGTCCGCCTCGTTGAAGCTCGGCGGCTGCGGCAGCGGGAAGCCGGCGAAGTGGTTCCGGTGCCGCGGCGCCGGCGAGGGCGTCGCCAGATTGGTCGGGTCGTCAGGATCGCGCGGCGCGCCCGAGTGGTCGGCCAGGAAGGCCAGCCACATGAACCACGGGCCGCCCGGCGTCCGCCGCCGGATGATCTCCTCCGCCTTGCTCCGGAAGACGTCGGTCTGGTAGCAGGCGGCGTTCGGCGTCGGGCAGTAGGTGTTCACCGTCCCGCTTTCGTTCAGCTGGTAGTTGTAGTAGCGGTAGGTCGAGGGATCGACCGCGCCGTGCCACTCGCTCCAGCCCGGCGGGATCTCGCGCGGATTGCGCGTCCCGTACCCGTTGAGGTACTTGCCGAGGTGGATCGTGTAGTAGCCGCCGCGCTGGAGCCAGACCGGCAGCGTGTTCGACGAGTCGAGCTTGTAGTAGCCACCCTGCGGAAGGGCGTTGCCGCGCACGCCGTTGTTGTGCGGGTATTGCCCGGTCAGCAGCGTCGCGCGGGACGGGCAGCAGAGCGAGAACGAGTCGAAGTAGTTGTCGAAGGTGACGCCCTGGCCGCCGATCAGGCGCTGCACGTTCGGCAGCACTTCCATCTCGGCGAGCGTCTGGTCGTCGGTCTCGATGATCAGGATGTTCGGCTTGGCGACGGCTTGCGGCCGTGCCTGGCCTCGCGATGCGCCCGTGGCTCCCGATGCTCCGGTTGCGAGGACGGCGATCGAGATCAACAGAAGAAGCAGCCTGCCGTTACTCAAACCCATCACCCCCGGGGGAGAGGGAGGAGCCCGCGGCGGCGGGCTCCTCGTAGGCGAAGCTAGTTGTCGTCGTCCGCCTTGGTGACCGTGACGGTCTTGATGACCTCGCAGTTCACCGCAATGTCCTCGGGCTCCTTCGAGTTCCGCCAAACAACGTCATAGCCCGGGCCACAGTCGGCGTGGTCGACCTTGTTGTCGTTCGCGAGCAGATGGAGCACGTCGTTGCCCTCACCGCCGAGCTCGGTATCGGCGCCGCGGCCGACCCAGAGTCGGTCGTTGCCGGGCCCGCCGTCGACGGTGTCGGCTCCCCAGCGGCCGCGGAGGACGTCGTTGCCCTCGCCGCCCTGAAGATTGTCAGGGCCGCCGCCGCCGATCAGCTTGTCGTCGCCGAGGCCACCCTGCATCGTGTCGGCGCCGGGCCCTCCGTGGGCGCGGTCGTTGCCCGCGCCGGCGTCGACAGCGTCGTTACCCCGTCCTGCCCAAATCCGGTCGTTGTCGCCAAGCGCGGAAACCTGGTCGTTCCCTGCGCGGGCGAAGATGAGGTCGCGGCCTTCCGTCCCCGTCAGCACGTCGTCGCCGTTCGTGCCGCGAATGACGACGCGGCCGCTTGCGAAGGCAACGGCTGTGAAGACGAGGCCCGCGACGAGCAGCAAGAAAACGAGCCTGCCTTTCACTGGAAAACCTCCCGAGATCGGTTTCATTGAGTCGGATCGTTCCCGGTGCGCGTCAGCGCGCGGTTCGCCGCAGGTAAGGCAGTCGTAAAACCGTCATTCGTGCCCGGAGTCCTCAGGTGCACGGTGAAGCGGGTGCCCCGGCCGTCACTCGCAACCTCCACGCGCCCGCCCATGCCCTCGGTCAGCTCCTTCACGATCGCGAGGCCGAGGCCCGTCCCGACCGGCCGCTCGCCTCCATAGCGCGAATAGAGGTAGAACCGTTCGAAGGCGCGCGGGATGTCCTCGTCGGCAATTCCCGGCCCCGTGTCCTCGACCGCGAGCAGGCCCGGCTCGGCGACGACCCGGACGACCCCGCCGGGAGTGGTCAGCCGCAGCGCGTTCTCGACGAGGTTCGTCGCCACCTGGACCATCCGGTCCGTGTCGCCGATCGCGGGCGAGCGGCCCGGAGCGAAGGCCTCGAGCGTCACGCCGAGCGAACGCGCCTGGCCTTCCAGCCGGTTCACCGTCTCCTGTGCGACTGCTGCGAGGTCGATCAGTTCGCGCCGGACGCTGAAGGTGGCCTGGTTCATCCGCGCGAGATCGAGCAGGTCCTGCACCAGCCGCTGGAGGCGCTCGGCCTCCTTCGCCACGATCGTCGCCGCCTCGTCGGCCGCGAACGCCTCGTCGAGGATCCCCTCGGCGTAGCCGCGAATCGCGGTCAGCGGCGTCTTGAGCTCGTGGCTGACGGAGAGGAGGAACTGGCGCTCTGCCGCCCGTGCGCGAGCGAGCTGCTCGGCCATGTGGTTGAAGGCTTCGGCGAGGCGCGCGACCTCGAGCGCGCCCTCGACGGGCACCGGCTCTGGCGGCCGCTCTTCCGCCAGGTGTCGAGCGGCGTCGCCGACGCGGCGAATCGGACGGACGATGCGCCGCGCAAGCAGGAAGGCCGCAATCGCGGCGAGCCCGACGCCGGCGAGCGCGGCGATCACGAGCCCGACGAGAAACGGCGTGAACGCAGACCGGCCGACGCTCTTCGGCCGCAGCAGGACGAGCGCCTGGTCGCCCACCTTCCGCGCCGAGTAGAAGTACTTCGTTCCCACGACCTCGACGGTCCCATCGAGCGACTCTCCCTTTCGCACCCGCCGCCACCGGTCTCCGGGGAGATAGGCGGTCGGGCCGTCCAGGGGAACCGCTTGCGCCTCCTGATGCTGGCGGCGGAGCGACGGGCGAAGCTCCTTCAGGCGCCCGAGCGGAAAGACGGCGACGCGCTCGCGCCCGGCGAGGATGTCGGCCTGGTGCGAGAGGTTTCGCAGCGTCACCCGCTCGACCTCGCGCCGTGTGAGCAGCGACCCGATTGCGAGCATCAGGCCGACGGAGAGCACGACGACGGCCGTGGTCGCCACGAACAGATACGTCCGCAGCGAAAACCGTCTTCTCATGTCAGGGCTTGACGGCCTTGTAGCCCGCGCCTCGCACCGTCCTGATCAGGTCGGGGCGGCCGAGCTTGCGTCGTAGCTGTGCGACGTGGACGTCCACCGTCCGGGTCCCGCCGGGATAGGTCATTCCCCAGACGCGGTCGAGCAGCTGCTCGCGCGAGAAGACGATGCCGGGGCTTTCGATCAGCCACGCGAGGAGATCGAACTCCTTACCCGTCAGCTCGACCGGCTCGCCGCCGACCGTGACCTCACGGGCCCCGCGCTGCACGACGATGTCGGCGAGGGTGAGGGTCTCCTCCTCGGGACGGTTGTCGGAACGGCGCAAGACCGCTTTGATCCGCGCGGCGAGCTCCCGCGGCGAGAACGGCTTCGTCACGTAGTCGTCGGCGCCCAGCTCGAGACCGGCCACGCGGTCGGGCTCCTCGTCGCGGGCGGTGAGCATCACGATTGGGATCTCCGAGCGCGAGCGGATCCGCTTGCAGACGTCGAAGCCGTCCATTCCGGGCAGCCGGATGTCGAGCACGACCAGCCGGACGGAGTGGCGGTCGAGCTCGGTCAACGCCTCCTCGCCCGTGCGGACCCAGACGACTTTGTAGCCGTTCGACTGGAGATACCCGCGGACAAGGTTGCCGATCGAGTGCTCGTCTTCGACGAGCAGGATCGTCCCGCCCTTGGCCCCAACCGAGGAGTCGCCGGCCTCCACGGTTGTAGCCTGCACTACCTCGAGTAGGCGAGGACGGAGTGAGCGGCCGCGTCCTTGTCCCGCGTGACCGTCACCTTGTAGCCCCGCCGCAGCGCGCCGAGCGTCGACGCCCGGCCGTTGAGTTTGACCTGGGCGTTTGGAGCGATCTGAAGCGTCACGAGCGTTCCGTCCTTCTCGAGGACCTTCAGCTGCAGGTCGCGCCGGTTGACCCCACGGATGACGCCCTGATCGAAGCGGAAGTCGTGGTAAACGCCGTTCGCGTCCTTGAGCACGACTTCGGCGCGAATCATCCTCGGACCGAGGAAGTACGCAGCCAGCTTCGGCGGCAGGGAGAACCCCGTCGTCGCGAGCCAGAAGAAGGCGTTGAGCGCAAGAATCGCGGTCAAAGCGAGGTAGAAGCGCCTGTGCTTACGCATGGTTCTAGTGTGTCTGCGATTCGTTCGCGCGGGGGACGGTCTGCGTAAGACCCGTGTAAAACGGGCGCGGCGCGAACATCGATGCGGCGAAGAGGCTCATAACCAGGCCGATCGTCCCGGCGACCGTGAAGGACAGCGTCGTGCCGCCTTTCGAAGCCAGCCAGCCGGCGAGCAGGCCGCCGAGCGGCGCCGCACCGTTGAAGGCGTAGTAGTAGAGCCCGACGACCCGGCCGCGCATGTGGTCCGGCGCCTCGAGCTGGAGCGCCGAGTTCGAGCTCGACGTCCAGACGGTAAAGCAGAACCCGATCGTGAACAGGATCGCGGCCGCCGCGGCCACGGAGTGCTGCGGGGCGAGGAAGAGCTGCAGGCCGGCGAAGCCGCCCGTGCCGAGCACGAGCACCCTCATGCTCGCCCGCCCGAACGCGGCGGATGCAAGCGCGCCGAGCAGGGCGCCGGCGCCGAAGAGCGCAGTCAGCAGCCCGAACGTCTCCGGTCCCGCGTGCAGCGTCTCGTTCGCGAGCACCGGAAGCAGGACGTTGAAGTTGAAGCAGAACGTGCTCGTCACCGTCACGAGCATCAGCACGACCAGTGCCCGCTTGCGCTCGAGCACGTAGGAGAAGCCCTCCCGGATCCCGCGCAGGATCGTCGGTCGTTCGAACTCCGCCACCGGATAGAAGTCGGACGTTTTCATCGCGAGCAGTCCCGCGAGCACCGCGAGGTAGCTGACGGCGTTGACCGCGAAGCAGAAACCGACGCCAGCGGTCGCGATGATCAGGCCGCCGAGACCGGGCCCGAAGATTCGTGCGCCGTTGAAGAGGCTGGAGTTGAGCGCAACCGCGTTCGGAAGCTCTCCGGGCCCGACCATCCGGTACGTGAGCGCCTGGCGGCCGGGGGCGTCGAGGACGAGCGCGGTTCCGAGCAGGGCGGCGATCACGTAGACGTGCCAGGGCTCCGCGACACCGGCGAGGGCGATCGCGGCCAGCACGGAGGAGAACACCATCATCGTCGCCTGGGTCGAGATGACGATCTTCCGAGGGTCGAAGCGATCGACGATCACACCGGCCAGCAGGCCGAAGACCGTAAAGGGCAGGAACTGCGCCAGCGCGAGGAATCCCACCGCGACGGGCGAGTGGGTCAACGAGAGCACGAGCCAGGCCTGCGCGATGCGCTGCATCCACGTCCCGGTCACCGAGACGACCTGGCCGAAGAAGAAGTAGCGGTAGTTGCGATGCCGGTGCAGGCTCAGGAACGTGCGGCGGTTGAGCGCCATGAGCGCGGTCATGCAGGGTCCTCCAACAGCTTCGCCAGCGGGTCGATCGCGCGCTCGACGGCCGCGAGCTCTTTTCCGGAGAGGCGCTTGAGCCGTGCGGCGAGCCAGGCGTTTCGCCGCGACTTGACCAGGCGCAGGATGCGCGCTCCAGCGGGGGTAACGCGCAGGCCGACGCGCCGGCGGTCGGCGCCGGGCGTTTTCGTGACCAGCCCGGCGGCTTCGAGCCGGTCCACGTACTTCGACATGGCCGGTGCGGACATCCGCTCCTGGGTTGCGAGTTTCCCGACTCCGATTCCGGGCTCACGCTGGATCGCGAACAGCAGCGACGCCTGGCCACCCGTCACGCCGAGGGACTGAATCTCGCGGCGGAGCTCGCGGTTCAGCTTCAGAAGCACCGGCCGCAGGCGGCCGGCGGTCGCAACTGGATGCGTGGCAAAAGTGTCGGGCATCGGGAATTCGTTAACCAGGTTAACGAATCGGCGCGACGGGCCGGAGGGCCCAACCCTCTAACGAGGGAGGCGCGTCGTCGCGAAGATCGCCTGGCGGTAGCGGCCACCGACCGGCGGGGAGGCGATCGGGACGATCGGCATCGGCCGGCCCGCGACGAACGACGTGCCGACGTAGTCGCCGATCATCCGTCCCGTGCCGCCGGAGGGAATCCAGGAGTAGCGCATCGAGCGGGTCGTCAAGCGCTGCGGTCTCGACCAGGCTTTGTTGTCGGCGGAGCCGACGAACCATGCGTCGACGAGCCCCCGGCAGCTGTAGTCGCACCCGACTGGATGCGGAATCGTGTAGTAGGTCAGGGCGAGGCGCGGGCCCTGAGCGGCCAGCGCCGGCAGGAAGCGGTCGATCGTCCGGCTGCCGCCCGTTGGGATCACTTCCTTCTCCGACCAGGAGATCCCGTCGCGCGATCGGACGAGCGCGATTCCGCTCACGTCGCAGGCGGAGTAGAAGCTGCAGTCCGCCCACGCCACGTAGACGGTCCCGTCGCCGCCGACTGCAGCGGACGGGAGCGGCGCCGAGCGCATCCCGGGAACGTCGAGCTCGGCGAGATCGGCGACCTTCGTGGGGCCCCGAAACGTCAGCCCGCCGTCGGCTGAGCGGAGCGAAGAGATCTCGTTGCTCCCGACCGCCTCCAGGCCGGAGAAGACCGCGAACGGCATCACGAGCGCACCGTCGGGACGGACGACCGGTTGGACACCGTTCACGAGCGCCATCAGCGGGGACGCGACCGAGACGCGGACCGGGGCCGACCAATGCAGGCCGCCGTCGGTCGAGCGGCTGGTGAGGATCTGATTGGTGGAGAAGTCCATGAACGCGACATAGCAGCGGCCGCGGAAGCGGCTACGGCGGCTGTTGTCGCACGCGATCCACTCCTTGTCGAAGTCGCCGACGATGCGGCCCGTGACGCTGATCGGCCTGCTCCACGAGATGCCGCCGCGCGAGCGGCTGACGGCAACCTCGGTCTCCTCGTTCAAGTTTGCGCCCAGCGTCGCGATCAGCCAGACCCGGTGCGCCGCGTCGTAGGCGACGACGGGGTCGCTGGCCCGATCGAAGCTTCCCGCAGGGGTGGAGAAGAGCGTGAGCGACGGCAGCTGGCCGGTGTGCCAGGTCCTACCGCCGTTCCCGGAGGTCGCAAACCCGATCCCGAGCGCGCCGCCGTTCGCCAACCGGCCCATCTGGAAGGCGGACACGATCGTCCTGCCGACGGCGAAGCTCGAAGGCTCCACCTGGGTCTCGTGCTGCGCGAAGTCGGACGAGTACGGGTCGCGCGAGAGCTGCACGCTGACGACCTCGCAGTCGGTGCCGACCACGTCGCCGCGGTCGGCGGTCACGATGTCTGGGCCGCGACCGCAGCGGATGACGTCGGGGGAGCCGTTGTACTGAGTGGCGATGCGATCGGCTCTCGGTGTGCCGATCACGCGCGCGGCGTCTGCTTTCGCCGCGAGGGCGACCGTTGCCAGCGCGAGCGCGATAAGCGACGCACGGCGCACTGCGCAAGACGGTACGCCTGTGGAGGCGGGCCTTCAAGCGGGAACCACTGCCTGCCGAAGGAATGTGCATGCTCCCGCGCCGTCTCGTGCTGCTGCTCGCCTGCCTCCTGCTCGTCGCGGGATGCGGTGGCAAATCGAAGATCGAGAAGGCCGAGAAGGCCGTTTCGACCGAGTTCCACGGTGCCGACTGCAAGAAGGGCTCGAACGGCTGGGACTACGAGTGCGAGCAGGCCGATGGGCGCAAGTTCGGCCTGAAGATGAACGGGTCGATGCCGCGCTTCGCCAGCGCGGCGGTCGCCGCGAACGAGCCGCTGCCCGCACTGCCCGGCCACGAAGCCGAGGGCCCGTTCACCGAGCGCGCGTACGCCATCTGCGCCGACCGCCGGCGAATGCTCAATGAGCTCCAGCAGGATCGCGATTCGCTGACCGACCGCGTGATGACGCTGATCATGCTCGAGCGAACGAAGGTGAAGCAGCTGGAGAAGCTGTCTCCTCCGAAGGACAAGCAGGCCGACTTCCACGCGCTGCTGTCCGCCGCCCGCGAGGTGGAGTCGGCCGCCGTCCAACTCAGGACGGCACTCGCCGCGAACGGCAAGGTCGCCGCGCGCCGCGCGATGCGCGACCTCGATGACGCCGGCGCGGTCGAGCAGGCGAGCGCCAAGCGCCTCGGCCTCGAGATCTGCGGCCTAGCCTCCTAGTCCGACCCGAAGACGGCGCTCGAGATCGCGTAAAACGCGGCGATCGCGGCGAACAGGATCGCGCTCGCGACCGGGCTCGCGAACGCAACCAGCGTCGCGCCGCCGTACATGGGGATCCCAGGTAGGTAACTCCGCGTGATACCGGTGACCTCGCGACGGTCGTAGTTCTCCGCCAGCAAGCGACCGCCGATCCTGGCGTAGTTCCAGACGACGCTGAAGAAGACGGCGGTGATCGTCATCGTCAGTCCGTAGGCAAGCGCCGCGTAGAGGCGGTCGTCCGGGGAGCGGATGTAGGTCGCAACGAGCTCGGTCGGAAACGGGACGAACGCGATGCACATCAGCAGGCCGAGGTTCAGGAGCAGGAAAACGCGGTCCGCCCGGACGATGTGCTGGAGGATCGTGTGGTGGTTGACCCACATGATCCCGATCGTCACGAAGCTCGTCGCGTAGGCGAGATACGACGGCCAGATCTTCGCCAGCGCGTCGCCGAGCTCGCCGTGGACCTCCCCGACGCTGACCGTCAAGATGAGCAGCGTAATCGCGATCGCGAAGACCCCGTCGCTGAACGTCTCGAGCCGGGTGGTTTCCATGGGACGAACCTACGGTAGAACTCGGACGATGCGAAAGCTGATCCCGGTCCTGCTGATCTCACTCGCTGCCGCGGGTTGCGGAGGGGGCGGCGGCGGGGGCAACGGCAAGGCGAATACCACGACCTCCGCCGAGACGAAGGTCATCCCGTCGCAGACGATTCAGCTGAGCGCCGACGAAGGCGGCGCCCTCAAGTTCGACAAGGACTCGATCGACACGACTGCCGGCACGGTCCGGCTGGTGATGGCGAATCCCTCCTCTGTCGACCACAACGTCGCGGTGAAGGGAAACGGGGTCGATGAGAAGGGCCCGGTCGTCGGCAAGGACGGCCAGTCGATACTCACCGTGACGCTCCAGCCGGGCGAGTACACCTTCTACTGCTCGGTCGACGCGCACGAGGCGGCCGGGATGAAGGGCACGCTCCGGGTCGGCTAGGGGCTCTCGACCATCGCGCTCCCGCCGCCGCGGCGGGTCGGCTCGGCCGCAGCCAGGACTCGACCGTCACCGAGGAGCTCGATCCCGGTCGCAGCGCCGATCTCGGGAGCTAACGTGAACACGTGCCCGCGCGCTCTCAGCGCGGCTGCCTCGGGGCTGTCGATGAACGCCTGCTCGGCACTCGTTGTTGCGGTTGGTGGAGTGTTTCGCTGACTCGCGCGCGGGTCGGCGATCGCCTGCGGCAGCGTGAGCCCGAGATCGAGGCGGTCGAGCAGGATCTGGAGGACGGTCGTGATGATCATCGAGCCGCCTGGAGAGCCGACGGCGAGGAACGGCCTGCCGTCTCGGAGCACGATCGTCGGGCTCATCGAGCTTCGCGGCCGCTTGCCGCCTTCGACGCGGTTGGGATGCGTGGTCGAGTTGAAGTTGAAGTCCGTGAGCTCGTTGTTCAGCAGGAAGCCGTAGCCGGGCACGACGAGGCCCGAGCCGCCCGTCGACTCGATCGTGAACGTGTACGAGACGACGTCGCCGGCGCGGTCGGAGACGGTCAGGTGTGTCGTTGTTCCCGCGCGCGTGGACGTGAGCGAGGCCTGCCCAGCTGATGCTCCCCCGCCGTTGTACGGGTAAGGATCGCCGGGCGGGACGACCGGGGGCGAGGCCGCTCGGTCCGTGATCAGGTTCCGGCGCGTGGTCGCGAAGTCCTTGGAGAGGAGCCCGCGCAGCGGGACGTCGAAGTAGTCCGGGTCGGCGAGATACGCGCCGCGGTCGGCGAACGAGTAGCGGGAAGCCTCGAGGTAGTAGTGCAGCGCGGCCTCACGGGTCATCGTGGAGAGTGGATAACCCTCGAGGATGTTGAGCGCCTCTCCGTCGGTCGAGCCGCCGCTGGAAGGCGGGCCCATGCTGTAGACGTCCAGCCCTCGATACGTGATGTGGGTCGGGGCACGTTCGGGAGCAACGTAAGTGTGGAGGTCGCGCATCGTCATCACGCCCGGGCGCCACGTGTGATTCGCGTTCGGCGAGACGATCGGGTGCCTAACGGTCTCGACCAGGGCGTCCGCCACCGCGCCGCGGTAGAAGCCCTTCGGACCGAGATGCGCGATCCGCCGATATGTGGCAGCCAGCTCGGGGTTGCGGAAGACGGTGCCGACGTCGTGCGGCGTGCCGTCGGGATCGAGGAAGAGGGCGGCCGTCGCGGGGATGTCGTCGAAGTAGTCGACGTTCTCCTGCGTCTGGTTGAAGAACGTCTGGTCGACGACGAAGCCGTGCTCCGCGACGTGGATTGCGGGCGCGAGCACCTGAGCCATCGACATCGTCCCGTAACGATCGAGCGCGTTCGACCAGCCGAGCACGGTGCCTGGGACGCCGACCGAAAGACCGCTGTAGCGGGCGTCGTTGAACGGAAGCACCGTGCCGTTCTCGAAGAACGAGTCCGGGCGCATCGCGAACGGCGCTCTCTCCCGATGGTCGATCGTCGTGGTCTTGCCGTCGCCGGCGCGGTGGAGAACCATGAAGCCCCCGCCGCCGACGCCGCAGGAGAACGGTTCGGTCACGCCGAGGACGGCCGCAGCGGCGACGGCTGCGTCGACGGCGTTTCCGCCTCGACGCAGCGTGTCGATTGCCGCCCGGGTCGCAAGGCGCTCGACCGTCGCGGCCGCGCCACCTGTGCCGACGGCCGTCGGCGGACCCGAGCCGGAGCCGACGTCGGCCGAGGCTCCGACTCCCAGAACAAGCGCGGCCCCGATGCCGAGAACGCCGATCCACAGGCGAAATCTCTTCAGGCCCACGTTCGACCCCTATCCCCCAACAGGGAAGCTAAAACGTCCCTTCGCGCTACATTTAGAGGGCAGTCGACGATGGACTCGGAGGGCACATGACCACCGAAGCGACTGCGGCATTCGACAGGCTGCGGCGCCTCGGCCGGCCCCGCGGGTCGCTTCGTCTTCCTGACGACGTGAGACGGCTGCTTCCGGTCGTCCTGCCCGTGAGCATCGCGGGCGGGGCCGTCCTCCTCACGGCCATCGTGAGCCTTGGGATGGACGTCCCGTCCCTGGCCGAGATCGCCGGTCTCCTGACGCTGCTCGTGGCCGCCGTCGTCGCCGAGGCGTTCCCGGTCCCGATCGAAGGGGTGGCGGCGGGGCGGACCTCGTTCGCCACGATCTTCATCGTCGGCGGCGGGGTGGTCTACGGCTGGGAGGCAGCGGCCGTGCTGGCCTTCATCACGATGAGCGCGGTCGAGGTCGCTCGACGCCGCCCGCTCTCGCGGATCGCCTTCAACTCCGGCCTCTACACGCTCGCGGCCGGAGCAGGCGGAGCGGCCGCGTCGATCGCCGAGGGGGACGAGCTGAACTCGCTCTTCCTCGGCGCCATCCTCGGCTCGACTGCCTTCTATGTCATCGACATCGCGCTCCTGACCGCGATCATCGCCCGCTCCTCGGGGCGTCCCTTCCTGGGCTCGTACGCGAGGGCGATGTTCTCGACGCTGCTTCCCTTCGGGATCATGGCGTCGCTGACGGTGATCCTGGTCGTCCTCTGGGACCGGTCGCCGTTCGTCGCCGTCGCGTTGATCGGCCCGCTCGTGGCGATGGCGCTGTATCAGCGTTGGGTGCACGGGGCGCTCGAGCGGCTGCGCGAGCTCGACCGCTTGAAGAACGAGTTCATCGCCATCGTGTCCCACGAGCTGCGGACGCCGATCGCCTCTGTCTACGGGGCCGCGATCACCTTGCAGCGCGCGGAGCTCGACCGGCGCCGGCGTGACTCGCTGCTCTCGGTCATCTACGCCGAGTCGGCGCGCCTGGCACGGCTCGTCGACCAGGTGCTGTGGGCCAGTCGGCTCGAAGCCGGGCATACCGAGACCCCCTTGGAGCGCTGCGACCCCGCCGAGCTCGCCGCGCAGGTCGTCGAGGCGGCGAAGACGCACCTGCCTGAGAACCTCGCGCTCGAGCTTCGCTCCGCCGCTGACATTCCGGCGGTCGCCGCCGACCGCGAGAAGCTGAAGCAGGTGCTCGCAAACCTGGTCGAGAACGCCGTCAAGTACTCGCCCGAGGGCGGGCGGATCGCCGTGAAGCTGGCGAGAAGAGACGGCAACGTCCGCTTCGAGATCCGGGACGAGGGCATCGGCATTCCCCCTTCCGAGCAGGCCAGGATCTTCGATAAGTTCCACCGGCTCGACCCCAATCTGACGCGCGGAGTGGGCGGGAGCGGGCTCGGCCTCTACATCTCCCACGAGCTCGTCAAGCAGATGCACGGGCGAATCTGGGTTGTTTCCCAGGAAGGCGCGGGCTCGACCTTCACGTTCGAGCTCCCCGTCGCCTGAGTTCACCCTGTAGGGGGAGGTCTCGACGCGCGCCACGGTCGATGAGGCGTGGGTTGGCGTAGTCCTCTAACCCCCGTGAGGAGTGAAAGCCGTGTTCGTTCGCGACTTGTTCTTCCGCGTCTGCGTGCTGGCAGCGATCCTGCTCTCGTCCGCGCTCTGCGCCGGATGGAAGTGGGACATCGTGCTGCACTAGGTATCTCCCGCTACAGTTCGAGCAGGTTCTCCAAAAGAGCGACCGACCGGAGCGGCCCCGGAACGTCCTGAGACGAAGGGGGTCATGGTGATCCGGCCGAACACCAAGCTCTTTCACCTCCTGGCTCTGCTCGCCGTGCTTGCTGCGCTCGCCGCAGTCGGCGCGGGGTGGAGCTGGGACGGACTTTTGAGCGGCTAGGACGCCTGAGGCCCGGCCTGGCCGGGCCTCAGGCTGACCCTCAAGCTGACTTCAATGCTTGCTCGTCCGAGTCGCGCAGAATCGCGACCGCGCGACGGAGGATGTCTCTGAGCGCCCGCTGATCGGCTTCGGGTAGAGCGGCAATCGCGGGCGGCGGCTCGGTCATGATCTCGAGCATTCGCTCGCGGAGCCTGACCCCGGCCGGTGTCAGCACGAGCTCCTTGACCCGCCGGTCGGCATCCGCGCTTTGTCGCTCGATCAGTCCTCGCGCCTCGAGTCGGTCCGCGATCCCGGTCACGTTGGACGCGTCGCAGAAGAGGCGTCCTGCTAGCGAGCTCATCGGCAGCGGTCGCTCGGGATCGAGCATGCGCAGCGTGTGCGCCTGGGCGAACGTGAGCCCGAGCTCGTTCAGGGCGGCGGCGGCGCGGCCTCGTTGAGCCATCCCGATCTCGAAGAAAAGGCGCTGCGCCTCGCGGGCCGGGTTGCTCTCGGAATCGCGCACGTCGCCCATATAATACTTGATGACATAGAAGCTTGACAAGATCAAGGTTTTCGATAGCGTAGGACGCCATGTCCGAGTACGCGATCGAGGCCGAGGGCCTCGTCAGGGTCTTCAAGAAGGGGCCGCGCGCGGTCGACGGGATCGACCTGGGCGTCTCACCAGGCGAGATCTACGGCTTTCTCGGGCCCAACGGGGCCGGGAAGTCCACGACGGTCCACATGCTGACCACGCTGCTGCCGCCGACGGCGGGGCGAGCCTGGGTTGCCGGCTACGACGTCGTCGAGCAGGGACCGCAGGTGCGCGCTTCGATCGGCGCGGCGCTCCAGGAGGCGGCGCTGGACCCGCTCCTGACCGGCCGCGAGCATCTCCGCCTCCAGGCTTCCCTGCAGGCGCTGCCTCGCGCGCAACGGAAGGCCCGCTCCGATGAGCTGCTGAGGCGCGTCGGGCTGACGCAGGCTGCGGATCGCAAGGTGCGCGGTTACTCGGGTGGGATGAAGCGGCGGCTCGACCTCGCGATGGCCCTTGTGCACTCGCCGCGGATCCTCTTCCTCGACGAGCCGACGACGGGCCTCGACATCCAGAGCCGCACGGCTCTGTGGGAGGAGGTCGCCCGACTGGCGCGCGACGACGGCGTCACCGTGTTCCTCACGACGCAGTACCTCGAGGAGGCGGACGTCCTCGCCGACCGCGTCGGGATCATCGACCACGGCAAGATCGTCGCGGAGGGCACCCCGGCCGAGCTGAAAGCGACCGTCGGCCGCCCGACCGTCGAGGCGGTTCCGGTCGACCCGGCCGAGCACGACCGGGCGGCTGCGATCATGGCCCGCTTCGGCGAGCCGTGTGGCTCGACAGACGGGGTTGCGGTCCGGCTCCGCTCCGGCGAGGCCGATCTCGCCGAGATCGTGCGCGCGCTCGACGCCGAGCAGCTCAAGGTCGAGCAGCTCCAGCTGCACCAGCCCTCGCTCGACGACGTCTTCCTGGCCAAGACCGGCCGGTCGCTCGAGGGTGCCGGCGACGACGAAGACGAAGCTTCAGCGCGCGGCGAGCTCGCCGTCGAACCTGCGTGAGCGCAACCGTCGACCAGGTCTTCCAGGTGGCCCGGCGCTCGATCGTGCGGACGGTCCGTCAGCCCGCGAACGTCGTCTTCCCGCTCGTCTTCCCGATGTTGCTCCTCGCCGTCAACTCCGGCGGGCTGAAGGCCGAGACGCGGCTGCCCGGTTTTCCTACGGACTCGTTCGTCGCCTTTGCCCTCGCCGTGCCGTTCATCCAGGGCGCCCTCTTCGCGACGATGAACGCGGGAACCGACCTCGCCCGCGACATCCAGACCGGCTTCCTCAGCCGGCTCTCGCTGACGCCGATGCGCCGGCTCGCTCTCCTAGGGGGCCAGCTCGGCGGCGTCGCGACGATGGGCCTCGTCCAGGCGCTCTTCTATCTCGCGGTCGGGCTGCTCTTCGGCGTGCACATCGCGTCGGGCGTGCCGGGCGTGCTCGTCCTGCTCGGATTCGCCGTGCTCACCGCGATCGGCTTCGGGTCGCTCGGCGCCTTCGCGGCGCTTCGAACGGGGTCCGGAGAGGCGGTGCAGGGGCTGTTCCCCGCGTTCTTCGTCTTCCTGTTCATCTCCTCGATGAGCATCCCGCGCAACCTGATGGAGATCGACTGGTTCCGGGACGTGGCGACGGCGAACCCCGTCTCCTACCTGATCGAGTGCGTCCGCAGCCTGATCATCACCGGCTGGGACGGGCAGGCGATCGCGCTCGGCTTCGGGATCGCAACCGGACTGACGGTGGTTGCCGTCGCGCTCGCCTCGTGGGCGCTCAAGGTGAGGATGGCCAGATGAAGACGATTGCTGTCGCTCGGGGCGTTGCGTGGCGGATGCTGCACAACGTCTTCACCAGTCCGTCGCTCTTGATCCCGTCGCTCGTTTTCCCGCTCTTCTTCTTCGTCGCCTTCGCGGGCGGCCTCTCCCGCGTAAGCGACGTGCCCGGCTTCGACTACCCGCAGGGCTACACGGCCTTCCAGTTCGTGTTCGTGCTGCTGCAGTCGGCCGCCTTCGGCGGGGTCTTCACCGGGTTCGGCATTGCGCGCGACTTCGAGAGCGGCTTCGCCCGCCGGCTCATGCTTGCCTCGCCGCACCGTTCGGGCATCGTGCTCGGCTACGGGATCGCGGCGCTCGTCCGCTGGATCTTCACGGTGACGATCCTGACCGTGGTCGCGCTCCTTGCCGGAATGAAGGTCGGCGGGGACGGGGTCGACCTGTTCGGGCTGTACACGCTCGGCTTGTTCCTCAACTTCGCGGCGCTCCTGTGGGCCACAGGCGTCGCGATGAGGTTGCGCACGATGCAGGCGGGGCCGATCATGCAGATGCCGGTCTTCCTTGCGCTTTTCTTCGCTCCGGTCTACGTGCCGCTCGCGCTGCTCACGGGCTGGATCCACACGGTTGCCGAGCTCAATCCGCTGACGCGGATCATCGAGGCCGGCCGCGGCTTTCTGGCCGGTGACCCGACGGAGGTCTGGCTCGCATTCGCCGCTGTGCTCGCGCTCGCCGCGGGGTTCTTCCTATGGGCACTGCGGGGTCTTCGCAAGGCCGAGGCGGCCGGCTAGCGGCTTCTCATCGCGTTCTCATGCGCGTGAGCCAGAGTCCGCGACGCTCAGTGAACCGAAGGAGAGGAGGCCCATGATGCGCCGGATCATCCTGATCGCCGCGGCAGCAGTCGCGGTCGCAGTCGGGGCCGTGGTCGCGGTACTCGTTCTCGACGACGATTCCGCGCCGGCGTCAAGTAGCTCGAACTCGTCGTGCCCGAGGCCGCCGAAGCTGCCCGCAAGCTTCGTCGCCCAAATCAACAACTCGTATTTTCCGCTCAAGCCCGGCACGACCCTTACCTACAAGGGCAAGCTCGACGGAGAGTCCGCGACCGACGTGTTTGCGGTCACGGACCGGAAGAAGGAGATCCTCGGCGTGGCGACGACCGTCGTCCACGATCAGGTCTTCGTCAAAGGTGACCTGGTCGAGGACACCTTCGACTGGTACGCCCAGGACAGTGACGGCAACGTCTGGTACTTCGGCGAAGACACCAAGGAGCTCGAAAACGGCCGCGTCGTCACGACTCAGGGGTCCTGGGAGGCCGGAGTGGACAACGCAAGGGCGGGGATGTTCATGCCCGCCGTGCCCGCAGTGGGCCAGTTCTTCAAGCAGGAGGACGCGAAGGGCGTCGCCGAAGACTGTACGAAGATCGTCGATCTGCACGCGTCGGTGAAGACGCCGTACAGATCGTCGGAGGAGGCACTGAAGACGGAGGAGTTCTCGCTGCTGGAGCCGGACGTGCTCGACAACAAGTACTACGTCCGCGACATCGGCCTCGTGGCCGAGGAGACCGTCAAGGGCGGCAGCGACGTGCTCAAGCTCGTCTCGGTCACGAAGCCCTAGCCTGCGATCATCGCTTTCGTGGAGTCCATCCTCGAAGCGATCGGGGACACACCGCTGGTCCGGTTGCATCGCTGCGCACCGCCGAACGGCGCGGAGCTGTGGCTGAAGCTCGAATACGTCAATCGACCGGATCGATGTCCTGGCGTTGATTACGGCGATCGCCGGCTCCGTCGCAGGCGCCAACCTCGCGCTGATCGTCCTCGACATCGCGTGGGATCGCCAACGCCGTGATCGCTTCAGTGAAACGAGCGTGAAGGGCACGCAGGAACCGCGCCCATCAACCGTGTGACAAATGACCCATTCGTGTTAAGCGGCCTGCGCTCGCAGCGGACAAGCTCCAAGCGGGGTGGGCGAGCCGTTCAGGCTTGACCCGCGACCCGTTCACAAGGGAGCGCGAACATGAAGTACCTCATCACGGCGGCCGCGTTGGCGTTGGCACTCGTTGCCACCGCTTCGGCCGCGTATCCGACGAAGCCGAACCGCATCCGCGGGCCGATCTGCGCCAACCGCCACACCGGCGTGATGCGCTGGGTGATGGCCCATCAGGCGTGCAAGAAGCACGAGGTGCGGCTGATGGTTCCGAAGCGTCTGCGCGGACTGCAGGGAAAGCCGGGCATCGCCGGCCCGCAGGGCGCTACCGGTGCGAAGGGCGATACCGGAGCCCAGGGGCCCAGGGGTGCAGCAGGGGCGACCGGCCTCGGCCTCTCCGGGATCGTCTCGGCGAAGGCACAGGAATGTGCGAACGGCGGCTGGATTCTCAGGGCACTCGTCTTCGGCAACTTTGCGGTTTGCAACGGCAAAGCAGGTGCCGACGGCGCTCAGGGACCGGCTGGTGCAGACGGTGCACCGGGCGAAACTGGTGCCACTGGCTCCGCCGGCCCCGCGGGCCTCACCGGCCCTGCCGGCCAGGACGGCGCTCCGGGCGCTACCGGAGCCACCGGTGCCGCCGGGACTGCCGGTCAGGACGGAGCTCTGGGCGCCACGGGGCCGGACGGCCCTCAAGGGCCGGCCGGCCCCAAGGGTGACACGGGCCCGCAGGGCCCGGAAGGCCCGAAGGGCGACACCGGTGCCACAGGGCCACCCGGCCTCGCGGGAATCGACGGCAGCAGCCTCGTCGAGGTCAGCGGGTCGAGCAGCACCATTGACGCGAATGAGACCGTGACCGCTACGGCCGACTGCGGTCCGGGCAAGACCGCCATCTCTGGCGGGTTCGCCGAGACCGGCGCGACGTCCCCCAGCGTGATCGAATCGCGGCGGCTCTCCGACGGTTCGGGTTGGGTGTCGAAGGCGAAGACGCAGGGCGGCTCTCAGCAGGGCCTGACCCTCACGACGTATGCCTACTGCGTAGCGTCCGTTTAGGCGACTCACCGGCAGGACGGGAGGGGCGGTCGAACCCGCCCTCCCGTCCCAGGCGAGCGGCGGCATACTCTCCGCGTGCTCGAGACCTTCACGATCGACACCTTCAGCGGCCGCATCGGCGAGCGTTTTCGGGTTCGGTTCGAAGCGGAGACCCCAGTCGAGGTCGAGCTCGCCGCGGCGCAGGCGCTGGGGTCGGCCGAAGGGGCCGGCCGCGCGCCGTTCTCCATCGTCTTCCGCGGCCCGCAGGAGCCGATCTACGAGCAGCGCATCTATCCGGTAGAGCACGACGAGCTCGGCAGCTTCGAGCTCTTTCTGGTTCCGATCGCTTCGGATGCCTCGGGTGCCCGCTACGAGGCCGTCTTTACCTAGCTACGCGCCGCCGCGATCGCCGGTGCCGTCATGGCGTGGCCTCCATAAGCAGGTACACGCCCCGGTCGGCGATTGGCGCGAAGCCGAGACGCGAGTACAGCCGGAGCGCCGGGTTGTGCTTCTCGACGTGGATGCTCAGGCGCCGCCGCGTGCGCGCAGCCTCGTCCAGCAGGCCGCGCAGGAGCCGCGTGCCGATCCCGCGCCCGCGGAACTCGGGCAGCAGCGCGATGTCGATGATGCGGATCTCGTCGCTCCACCGAGCGACGTAGAGGCGACCGGCCGGAGCGCCGTCGCACTCGACGACGTCGAGGCTAGCGCCGGCGTAGTTCTCGCGGTAATGACGGTCCTGCGCCTCGAACTGCTGCTCGATGAACGCGGCCCTCTCGTCGTTCGTCCACGGCAGCGGGGCGAGCTCCCCCTCGCGCGTAGATGCGTACACATGCAGGAGGAAGTCGCGGTCGCTCGAGCTGACGGGTCTGAGCGTTATCCCGGACGGCGGGTCGGTCAGGCCGTGAGCCACGACCGCTTGTCCTGCGCCAGGACGAGCGGGAACGTGCGGCCGGCGTAGCCGACGGTCAGGCCCAGACGCGTGTTGCGGCGGTCGACGGCGAGGTTCGTGATCGAGTACATGTCGCCGAGATCGCTGTGCAGCACCCAGCTCCGGCCGCTGTCGGCGCTCGTCTCGATCTTGCCTGCCCCGCCCGCGCGATAGAGCGATCCGGCGTACGAGACGTACCGACTCGCGGCTGCGGCCGCCCATGGAAATGCGAGTCGGCCTGCAGTCACCACCGACGCGGAGGCTGCAACCTTCAGGAAAGTCCGCCGTTCCATTGCTACCCCCTCGGTGGGAAGATGCCCTGAAGGGCGATGCAGAAGTTGAGCGTCAGATAGGGCATGAGGTTGTTGTGCGGCAGGTCGCCGCCCGCCTGCGGCAGCGCCTGCGGCGCCATCTGGACGAGGTTCGCGTTCGAGTTCTGCTGGTAGATCGTCGTTGAGCCCGGGCGCGCGAGCGTGTTGCCCCCCGGCGTCGGGTTGTCCCCCGAGGTGTTCGTGCCGCGCAGCGTATGCCTGTGGGACGGAATCTCGCTCTGAAGCAGGGTGACCGTGTCGCTGCCGCCGGTCTCGCCGAGGTCGTGCAGCGAGAGGCCTGGTCCCTGACCCGGGTGCATCGCCGACGCACCCTGCAGGTTGGGAAGCGCGAAGGTCGACTTCCCGTCGCCGCCGTACGTTGTGCCGAGCAGCGAGAACAGCGCCGTGTTCTGCGAGATCGGCAACAGCTGCCCGTTACAGAACGCCCAGCCGGTCGGGGCGAAGTTAAAGGGGAAGATCCTGATCTCGGCAACGAATGGATCGGCCACGGCGTGCTCCTAGCTCGGCGGTGGGAAGAGGCCGAAGAGGGAGATGATGTAGTTGATGCAGAGATAGGGCTGGAAGTTCGCGTGCGGCTGGCTCCCGCCGACGGGCCCAATCGCCGACGTAGCGAGGTTCACGTTGCCAGGCGTCGCCTCCAGGTACGGATCGATGTTCGCCTGCGAGAAGCGGGCGGGGACTTGACCGCCCGGGTTGGTGTTGGTGGCGGTGTCGTTCGTCCCCACCAGCGGGTGGGTGTGCGTCGGGATCTGGTTGACCGTCAGCGTGACCTGCTCGACACCGCTCGCTTCGCCGAGCGCGTAGGCGGAGAGACCCGGGCCGGTCCCCTGGTGGTTCGGCAGCCGCCCGCGGAGGTCGGGCAGCGCGAACGTCTCCTGACCGTCGCCGCCGTAGGTCGTTCCGATCAGCTGGAAGAGCGCGTCGTTCTCGGAAATCGGCAGGAGCTGCCCCTCGCAAAACGCCCAGCCCGCAGGAGCGAAGTTCCCGGCAAACAGTCGAATCTCACCGATGAAGGGGTCTGCCATCGTGTCGCCTCAGCTCTGTGACGGGAAGATGCCCTGGAGCGCGATGCAGAAGCTCAGGGTCAGGAACGGTTGCTGGTTGGAGTGCGGCTGGCTACCGCCGACGCTCGTCACGGACGAAGGCTCCATCGCGACGAGGTTGGCCGGAGGCTTATAGAGCGCGCTCGGATTCGACGCGAGGACGTTGCCCTGGCCGTTCGAAAACGGCACGGGTGCATCGCCTGTCGTGTTGGACGCCATGAGGGCGTGCGTGTGGGTCGGCATCTCCGAATCCGTCACCGCGTGATTCTCCTCGCCCGCGCGCTCTCCCAGCGTGTGGCCGCCGCCGAAGTGCAGCTGCGTGCGTCCCCGCAGGTCGGGGAGCGCGAACGTCGTCCGCCCATCGCCGCCATACGTCGTGCCGAGCAGCGAGAAGAGCGCCTGGTTCTGGTTGATCGGCAGCAGCTGGCCGTTGCAGAGCGCCCATCCCCGCGGGGCATAGGCGAAGCTGAAGATCCGGATCTCGGAGAGGAATACGCCCATCGGTCAGCTCCTCATGGGCTCTGACACGTCCCGTCGGCCACGCCGGTGAAGGACGTGGCAATGATCGAGCTCGCCGTGAAGCCGCCCGGGTTCTGAGTGGTGATGTAGCTGTTCACGTCGGCCGTGCTTGCGCCGTTGCCGGCGAACCGCTCCAGGCGGAACGTCGACGTGTTGCTCTGCTGGAGGAGGAAGTCCGTGCCGGCGCCCTTGTGCGCCGACGAATTGTTGGCCATGTCGAGGCAGAGGTTCGAGACGTTCCGCGACCGCACGAACGTTCCGTTCACGTCGACGAAGGGGAACGCCGAGTTGTCGTCGATGCTCGCCACGCTGTTGTCCCGCACCGTGAGATCCACCGCAGGCCCAGCCGAGGCCGGCGAGATCGGCCGCCGCGACTGGATGAAGATGCCTTGGGTATCGGTGTGCTGGATCGCGTTGTTGGTCACTGAGAGGACGATCGCGCCGGCGCCCTCGAGGTCGTACGAGATGCCGTTCGCGTCGCGTGACCCAGAGTCCACATTCGAGTCGCCGATCGTGTTGTTCGCAGCCGTGCCGTGCACCGACGACGCAGCGGTTGTCGTGTCATTCACGATCATCTGCAGGGCGTGGCTGTTGTGTCGCAGGAAAGTCGACCCGGTCACGTTCCAGGTCAGATCGGCGTTGCTGTCGACGCTGAAGTTCACGCCGCTGTTCGAGTCCGTGAACGTCGTGCCGCCGCTGACTGTGACGTTTCCGGAGGCCGAGCTCGAGAAGGCGGGTCGCAACGAATCACCCCGATTGCCCGTGAACGTCCCACCGCTGATGTTGAGCGTCGCAGCCGCGGTCCCGGTGGCGTCGAGTAGGAGCCCGCTACCGCCGTTCGTCGGGCTGTTCGGGCCGAACGTCGACCCCGAAACGTTCATCGTCATCGAGCCGGAGTTCGGCGTCCAGTAGACGTTTTGCACGGCCGCGTCCCTGAAGACGTCGTTCGTCAGCGTGCTCGTGCCCGACACGTTGTGCATGCGCAGGTTCGCCTCGTTGTTCGTCGCGACATCGTCGGAGTTCGCGACGAAGATGCTGTTCGCCAGCGTCATGCCGCTCACGCCCGAAGCGAGGACGCCGTTGCCCGCGTTGTTGTGCACGTTCATGAGCGACAGGGAAGGGCTTGACGTGCTCGTGAGGGAGATCGCGTCGCCGGTCTTGCTCTGGATCTGCCCACCGGTGCACGTCTGAGTGGCAAATGTGCAGACGCCGCCGTTGCCGCTGACGGTGAGACCGCCGCTCGCGCCGGTGCTGTTGAGCACGATGCCGTTCGTCCCGCCGTTCGACGAGATGCTCTGGAAGGTGAGGCCGCTGGCGCCGATGTTCGTGCTCGAGACGTTAAGAGCGGTCCCGGTCGTCGTGTCGATCGCGTTCGCGGCTGTCTCTTATACACATCTCCGAGCC
>JBKPHH010000068.1:0-18191 GCA_046729795.1 Actinomycetota bacterium
TTGTCGTGGACGGGACTTTACCGCTGGTGCGGGCATTTTCGCCCGGTAACGCCGCGAGGCGCCGGCTTGCGCCGGCGCCCCACTGGTTCCTACTCTCTCGGACGTCGCTCTACTTCTTGCAGAGGAGGCCGAGGTTGGGACCGCTGTAGATCGGCTGGTACACGAAGCAGCCGGTGCGCGGGCCAATGAAGTCACGAGCGTTGTCGTTCATCCAGTTGGCCATCGGCGCCGCGTTCTTCGCGATGTCGATATCCAGGTTCCCGTACGTCTGGTAGCGCTTCGCGCCGAACAGGCGTGCAGCCGAGGTCATCTTGCGGATGTACGCCCTGTTCCTCCAGTACGAGTAGTTGTTGTTGTTGGACTCGTGGATGTTGTTCCCGTTCAACAGGATGTCGATGAAGTCGAACGGATCCGCGTAGTCGGCGATCCAACCGGCGTTCAGGACGTCGAACGGCTCGCCCCGCGTGCCGGCGCGGCGGTACATGACGCCGGTCGAGAACGAGTCGATGTCGACCTTCACACCAAGGCGGTTGAGGTTCGCCTGGAACACGGCGGCGGTGTTCTGCGCTGCCGGGCTGGTGCCCGTGTACAGCTTCACCGGGCCGCGGAAGCTGCCCATCTGACGGCGGGCCAGCGAGACGTTCGGCCGAGTCGTCGGGTACAGGCCTGCGTTCTTGTAGCCACGCAGACGCGGAGGCAGCAGCTGGTCGGTCGGGTTGCCCGCGAACGCACCGCGCTGGCGGATCGTCGCCCGCCGGTCGATGACGTTGTTCACGGCTTTCCGCCGGTTGGTGTTGCCGAACGCCGAGCGTGAGGTGTTCAGCGCCCAGTAGCGGGTCGTGATCTCAGGGTTCACGAAGTAGCGACCCTTGTTCACGCCGTACTGCCGCGCGAGCCCCGCGTGAGCCGAAGGAGGCGAGCCACCCAGGTCGTAGTCGCGCTGTCCGGCGCGAACCTGCGACAGGGTCGTCTCCTGGTTCGTCTGCACGTTGATGATGATCTGGCTCGCGTTGCGGGGCCGTGCACCACGGTAGAACTTGTTCCGAACCAGGACGGCCGTGCGGTTCGGCGTCCGGCTCTGGATGTGGTACGGGCCCGCGGTATGGAACGTGTTGAGTCCAGCCTCGGTGGCCGGCGTCCCCTTCGGCAGGATGCAGAAGAACGGCATCGCAAGCCGCGAGAGGATGTCCGGGCCAGGCTTGGTGAGGCGGATCTGCACGCGGTTGCCGCGCAGGGCGCGAACACCGCTGATGTGCTTCGTCTTACCCGCGGTCACAGCGGGCGCGCCGGCGATATCCGTGAAGAACGGGATCGCGGGCGAGTTGATGGCCGGCTTTGCAAGCCGGTCGAGGGTAGCCACGACGTCTGCCGGTCTGACGACCTTGCCGTTGCTGAACCGCTGGCCACTCTTCAGCGTGAACGTGTAAACGCGTCCGCGCCGGGTGACCTTGGGGAAGCCCTTGGCGAGTTCAGGAGCAAGGCGAGCACCCGCTGCTCCGGCCTTATCCGGATAGTTCAGCAGGTTGCCACAGACCGAGAAGAGCGTGAGCCAGCTCGGCTGGAAGTAGGCGAGCGCCGGATCAACGTAGTCGAAGTCAGTCTCCGACAGGTTGAGGCGGAGCGTGCCTCCCTTCCGATCGGCCGAGCTCTTGGCCGACGGCGAGCTGTTCGCCGGGGCCGCCACGCCGGCGGCGAGAAGCAAGCCTGCCCCCACCAGCAGCGTGACCACAGAGAGCCACAGCCTTCTGTGCATACGACTCCTTTCGTAACAACGAGAGACGCCAGCTGGTCGCACTGGCGAACGCATCAATTGCGTCCAGGGTCTAAGACGCTTTTCGCGTCAGGAAGTTAGGGGAATGTAGGCACCTCGAAAACCCGGGTGTTTCCAGCGGTTTTTGCACGCGAGAGTTAGTGCGCGGAGCGGGGGTCGAACGCGTCCCGCAACCCGTCGCCGAGCAGGTTGAAAGCGAGCGTCGTCAGCAGCACCGCCATGCCCGGCCAGACCATCAGCCAGGGCTGCTCGCGGTAGAGCTGCGCGGCGGTTTGGAGCAGGTTCCCCCAGCTCGCCGTCGGCAGCGGAATGCCGATCCCGAGGAACGACAGTCCCGCCTCGAGCAGGATGTTGTTCGCGACGATCAGCGTCGAGTAGACGATCATCGGCGCGACGAGGTGCGGCAGCAGGTGCGAGCGGATGATCCGCCAGTCGCTCGCGCCCACCATCCGCGCCGCCTCAACGAACTCTTTCTCGCGGAGCGACAGCACCTGCGCGCGGATGATTCGAGCCGGGTAATACCACGTGAAGATCCCGATCACGATGATCAGGGTTAAGACCCCTCGTTCGAACGCCCCGTACAACGTCACATTGTTCAGCCGGTCGCCGACGGTGCTCGCGAGGGCGACGATGAAAAGCAGCACCGGGAACGCCATCACGATCTCGGTGAGGCGGGAGATCGACGTATCGATCCAGCCGCCGAAGAAGCCGGCCATCGCCCCCAGCAGCACGCCGATGACCATGGCCAGGATCGTTGCCCCGATCGCCACCTCGAGCGAGACCTGCGCGCCGTAGGTCAGTCGCAGGAACTCGTCGCGTCCCAGCGTCGAGTCGGCCCCGAGGATGAAGAGCGTGGTCGTGCACTTCTCGCCCGTCGCGCAGTAGCCGGCTTCGCCGGCCGACACGTGTGACCACGGTCCCTTCGGCACCCCGAGCTCGTCGAGCGCACCCGTCCCCGCGACCGGATCGCCGATGAGCTGGTCGTTGGGCCCGTGCCCCAGCATGCTCTTCGCGATCGGCGAGCCGCCGAACGCCATGAGGAGGAGGAGGATGATGAACACTCCCCCGGCGATGGCGACCTTGTCGCGCCGGAACCGCCGCCAGACTTGCTCCCAGTAGCCGCGAGCCCGAACCGGTTCAAGCTCGCCGAGCTGGACCCCGCTCTCGGCCGCAACGGTTCCCGCGAGGCCTGCGCCGGCGCCTACGAGCTCTGGTTTATCCTGGATAGCCACAGGCGGGGATCGAAGCATAGCGGCGGTCAGACCGCCACGCATCACCTCATAAGACGCCCGGATGAGCTCATCAGTTAGCCGTGCGCGCTCGACGAGACAGCGCCCCGGGGCCGCGGCTGCGGGGCACTTTCGGCCCACTCGCGTCACACACGCGCGCGTTTTCCCTCGGTAGGCTGACGCCAGAGGGCGAGCAGGGGCTGCCCCTGTTCACGCGCGCCCGCGCGCATGCGCGTGAACCTCTTAATGGGCGGTCAGCGCAGGAGCCGGAGGCCGGCTGCTACTGCGTCAGCGCGTCCGCGCCGGCGACCACCTCGAGGATCTCCTGCGTGATCTCGGCCTGGCGGGCTCGGTTCATCGCGAGCGTCAGGTCCGCGATCAGGTCGCCCGCGTTGCTGGAGGCATTTCGCATCGCGGTCATGCGGGCGCCCTGCTCCGAGGCCGACGACTCCAGCAGCGCGCGGAACAACTCGGTCTCGACGTAGACCGGCAGCAGGCGCTCGAGGATCTGCTCCGGCTCGGGCTCGTAGATGAAGTCGCCGAGGAGCGCCGTCTCGCGGGCCTCCTCCTCGTCCCGCTCGAGCAGCTCCTCGGGGATCGGCAGGATCTCCTGCTCCTTCACCCGCTGGACGAGCGGCGAGACGAACTCGTTGTAGATAACGATCACCCGGTCGAGCTCCCCGTTCGAATAGAGGTCCTCGAGCCTGTGCGCGATCGCTTGCGCATCCGAGTACGAGGGCCGGTCGCTGAAGCCGATCCACGCCTGCTCGATCGAGTAGCGCCGAAAGGTGAGCGTCGAGCGGCCCTTGCGCCCGGCGACCAGCCAGCGGACCTCGATTCCTTCCGAACGCAGATTGCGCTCGAGCGCGAATGCGGCGCGCAGGATCTGCGCATTGAACGCGCCCGCAAGGCCGCGGTCGCCGGTGATCGGGACGATCGCGGCGGTCCGCACCTCCCGCCGTTGCAGCAGCGGCAGCCCTCGAACCGATGCGCTGGCGCGCGCCGTGCGGGTCATCAGCTCGAGCATGCGGTCGGCGTAGGGGCGCATCTCCTCGATCCTGGCCTGCGCCTTCCGTAGGCGCGCCGAGGCGACGAGCTCCATCGCCTTCGTGATCTTGCGCGTGTTGCGGATCGACCGGATCCGCCGCTTCAGGTCCTGGACGGTGGCCACTACGGCACCTTTTCAGGTGCCGTATTCAGGAAGTGCGGGCTCTGCCCGCGCTTCCGTCTGAAATGACGGGTCGACACAGTTGAACCTTTCATCGCAAAGGATCTAGGCGACCAGCGACTCCTCCTCGACGTTGAAGCCCTTGACGAACTTGTCGAGCTCGGCGCGGAGCTTCTGCTCGACCTCGTCCGACAGCTCCTTCTCCTCCTGGATCGACTTGAGGATCGTGCCCTCGCTGCGCATGGACTCGCGGAGCTCGTCCTGGAAGCGCTGCACCTGGCTCGGCGGGATCTCGTCGAGGTAGGCCTCGTTGCCCGCGAAGATCGCGACGACCTGCTCCTCGACCGCCCAGGGCTGGTACTGCGGCTGGTTCAGCGTCGCCACCATCCGCTCGCCACGGGCCAGGATTCGCTGCGTCGCCGGGTCGAGCTCGGAACCGAACTGCGCGAACGCCTCGAGCTCGCGGTACTGCGCGAGGTCGAGCTTCAGCCGCCCGGCCACCTGCCGCATCGCCCGGATCTGCGCGTTGCCGCCCACCCGCGAGACCGAGATGCCGACGTTGATCGCCGGCCGAACGCCCGAGAAGAAGAGGTCCGTCTCGAGGAAGATCTGCCCGTCCGTGATCGAGATCACGTTGGTCGGGATGTAGGCGGAGATGTCGCCCGCCTGGGTCTCGATCACCGGCAGCGCCGTGAGCGAGCCTCCGCCCAGGTCGTCCGAGAGCTTGCACGCCCGCTCGAGCAGGCGCGAGTGGAGGTAGAAGACGTCGCCAGGGAAGGCCTCGCGGCCGGGGGGCCTGCGGAGGAGCAGCGACATCTGGCGATAGGCGTCGGCGTGCTTGGAGAGGTCGTCGTACATGCAGAGCGCGTGCTGCCCGTTGAAAAGGAAGTGCTCCCCCATCGCGCAGCCCGCGAACGGGGCCATCCACTTGATCGGCGCGGCCTCGGAGGCCGGAGCGGTGACGATGACTGTGTAGTCCATCGCGCCCGCGTCCTTCAAGCGCTCGTACACCTGCGCCACCGTCGACGACTTCTGACCAATCGCCACGTAGATGCAGATGATGTCCTGGCCGCGTTGGTTGAGGATCGTGTCGACGAGGATCGCCGTCTTGCCGGTCGTCCGGTCACCGATGATCAGCTCGCGCTGGCCACGTCCGATCGGGATCATCGAGTCGATCGCCTTGAGGCCGGTCTGGAGCGGCTCCTTCACCGGCTGGCGGTCGACGACGCCGGGTGCCTTGAACTCGAGCGGACGGCGGTCATCGGTCTCGATCGCCCCCTGGCCGTCGAGCGGGTTGCCGAGCGGATCGACGATGCGCCCGATCAGCGCGTCGCCCACAGGCACGCTCGCCACTCGTCCGGTGCGCTTGACCGGCTCGCCCTCCTTCACCTCCTCCCAGCTGCCGAAGAGCGCGGCGCCGACGTTGTCCTCCTCCAGGTTGAACGCGAGCCCGGTCACCCCGTGCTCGAGCTCGAGCATCTCCTGCGAGACGCTGTTCTCGAGGCCGTAGACGCGGGCGATGCCGTCGCCGACCTGGAGCACGCTGCCGACTTCCGCGAGGTCGGTGTCGACCTCGTACTCCTCGATCCGCTGTTTGAGAATCGACGTGATCTCTTCCGGCCTGAGTTTCAAGCGGCGCTCCTTAGTTGTCGTCGTAGGCGATCGAGCCGGCCCCGGATGCTTGCGTCGAGACGCAGCGACCCGGCCTGCAGCACGAGGCCCCCGATCAAATCGGGATCGACCTTGCGCGTCGCCTCCACCTTGTGCCCCGCCGCCTTCTCGATCTGCGCGACGAGCTTCTTCGCCTCCTTGTCGGAGAGCTCGACCGCGGTCGTCAGTTCGACGTCGAGGATCCCTTGCTCCTGCGCGACGAGGCGGTCGAACTCGCGCGCGATCTCGTCGATCTGCGCGCCGCGGCCTTTCTCGGCGAGGAGCAGCAGAAAGTTCTTGAACACCTCGTCCTCCGCACCCACGAGCTGCTCAATCGCATCGGCCTTGGCCGAGCGCTCGATCCGCGGATTGCGCAGCAGCTCGCGCAACTCGGGCACCTCGCGTTCGGCCGCGACGAAGTCCGCCAGCTCCTGCTGGACCGCCTCGAGCCGCCCCTTGTCCTTGGCGGCCTCGAACAACGCTCGTGCGTACGTGCGCTGGGCGACCGCCATTAGCTGCGGCCGTTCCCGCGCTCGAGCAGCGTGAAGTCGAGCTCCGAGACGGCCTCCTCGATCAGGCGACGGTGGTCTTCGTCGTCCAGGCTCCTGGCCGTCACCTTCTCGGCGGCGATCAGGCTCAGCTCGGCGACCTCGGTTCGGATCTGCTCGAGCGCCCGGCGTGTCTCGGCCTCGATCTGGCGGCGGGTCTCCTCGAGGCGCCGCTGCCGGTCAGCCTCCGTCTCCTCCTTGACGCGCTCGCGCAGCGAGTCCGCGACCTTGCGAGCCTCGGAGAAGATCTCCTCGGACTCCCGGCGCGCCTGGCCGATCAGGGCCTTGTGCTGCTCGAGCAGCTTGCGCGCCTCCTCGCGCGCGCGGTCCGCTTCGTCCAGCGCCTCGCGAATCCGCTTGCGTCGCTCGTCGATCGCCTTCTGGATCGGGCCGAACGCGTAGCGCTTCAGCACGAACAGGACGACGGCGAAGCAGACGATCGTCCAGATCATCAGGCCGGGTACGACCTTGATCAGCGCGTTGTCGGCGAGGAGCGTCATCAGCGGCTCAGATCAACACGAAGGCGAGCAGGCCGCCGAGCAGGCCGTAGAAGACGACCGCCTCGGTGAGCGCGAACCCGAGCCACATCAGGCCCTGGAGCTCTCCGCGGAGCTCGGGTTGCCTCGCGACGGACTGGATCATCGAGCCGAAGATGTTCCCGATGCCGATGCCGGCGCCGACCGCGCCGAGGCCGACGCCGAGGCCGAAGGCGACCGCTTTGCCGGCGTCGACGGCGTCGTCCGGGGCTGCGAGCAGATCGATCATGAAACCTCCTTAGTCCTTAGTGCTCCGGCTCGATGGCCGTGCCGATGTAGATGGCTGAGAGGGCGGCGAAGATGAAGGCCTGGATCGTGACGACGATGATCACCTCGAACAGGTAGAAGAGAATCGCGATCGGGACTCCGATGATCCCCTTCCAGCCGAGGACGAACAGCAGGCCGATCATTACGAGGATGAGCATGTGGCCCGCGAGCATGTTGGCGAACAATCGGACGGAGAGCGAGATCAACCGCATGAAGACCGAGATGATCTCGAGCGGGATGATCATCGGGAGCATCGCCTTGGGCACGTCCGGGATCAGCAGCTTCAGATAGCCGGGCCCGTGAAAGCGGAAGCCCTCGAAGTGGCTGAAGACCCACGTCATCAGCGAGAGGGCGAGCGTCACCGAGAGTGAGGCCGTCGCGGCGTAGATCCCGAGCGTCGGCAGCTCCAGCCCGAACACGTGGACCGTCTCGTCGGAGAGCGGCAGCGGTACGAACCCGATCACGTTCAAGACCCAGATGAAGAGGAGCAGCGTCGCCACGTACGGGAACCAGAGGCCGATCGACTTCGACGGCAGGCCCTGCTCGGCGATCTGCGTCTGGGCGACCTCGTAGATCTGCTCGCCGATCGTCTGCCGGGTCCCGGGCCGGACGCCCAAGCGCACGCGCATGAGGACGATTCCGAGAATGATCGTGAGGACCGTGCCCAGAAGCAGATAGGCGACGGCCTTGTTGAGCGAGAGGTCGATGGGGCCGATCGCGAGCTTCGGGCCCCAGCGGTGCAGCTCGAACTCCTCCTCGGGGTGGTAGTCGCCCTTGGCGAAAGCGACGGGCGGCAGCGCGAGCAGCCATACGGCTCCCACGATCACCATGGAAAGTACGCGCTTCATACCGCGTCGCCCGAGAAGTAGGAGGCGAGCGAGAGACCGAGCTCGAAGGTGTACGCAGCCGCGTAGAGGAGCGCCGCGGCGAGCGCGGCGTCGGGATCCGAGAGCGCGACGAGGATCAGCACCAGCACCACCGCGATCGCGCGGAACATCATTCCGAAGGCCAGCACGCCGGAGGCGGCGAGATTATCGGCGCCGAGCCGAAGCCGCGTCAGCAACAGCCCGATGCCCTGGCTTGCAACCCAGAGCACCGCGCCGAGCGCCCATCCCTTCAGGGGCCAGTCCGCGGCCGCGAACACCGGCAGCGTCGCGACGATGATGATGCCTGCGGCGAGGGCGGGTGCGAGACGGGCGGGGCGCGGACGAGGGGTGCTGAGCACGCCAGCCATTAGCTGAAGTAGCCCCGGTAGCGGCGGTACACGGCGAAGATCCCTGCCGGAATCCCGACCACGGCGCCCACGAGGGCTCCAATTCCAGGCGACCCGGCGGCCCAGCCGATGAGCGCGCCGGCCCCGATCCCCGCTACGGTGACTCCCCCCAGCACGGCGCCGGCGCCGGCCGGTTCGAAAGACGAGCGGGAAGTGGGCTCCATCCGGTCCGGAGCTTACCAAAGTTTGTAACAGCGCAAAGCCGCATGGTTTCGCGAAAAACGGTCAACCTTGTACGCTAATTCCGTGCGGCTCGTCCTCGTCCACGGAAGCGTCGCGAACGGGGCGGCCACATGGGCGGAGCAGCGGTCGCTCGCGGATCGCTACGAACTCGTGATCGTCGAGCGATCCGGTTATCCGCCCAATCCGCCTCTGGAGCGAATCGACTTCGAGGAGCAGGCGGGTGAGCTGGCCGCCGTGCTCGAGGACGGCGATCATCTCGTCGGGCACTCGTACGGCGGCGTGGTCTCGCTGCTGGCGGCGGCGCGACGGCCCGAGGCGCTGCGTTCGCTGACCGTGAACGAGCCGCCGGCGTTCGGCGTTGCGCGCGGCCACCCCGCCGTGGAGGAGTTCCTCGCGCAGTTCGAGCACGCGCCTCGAGAGCCGAGGGCGTACGTTGAGTTCTTCCTGCCGCTGGTCGGGAGCAACCGGAGCCTGCCCGACCCGCTTCCTCCGGAGCTGGAGGCGGGCGCCCGGGCCGCACTCGCGGAGCGCCCACCGCACGAGGCGGAGATCCCGCTCGACGCGCTCGCCGAGACCGCCTTTCCGAAGCTCGTCTTCTCCGGCGCGCACAGCGCCGCATTCGACGCCGTCTGCGACGTGCTGGAGGAGCGCCTGCGAGCGGAGCGGGCCGTGTTGCCGGGTGCGGGTCACTCGATCCCCCGGGCACCCGGGTACAACGAGCGTCTGCTCGAGTTCCTGGAACCGGCGTCCTGATGCGGGTCTGGGTCGACATGACAAACGCGGCGCACGTGATCGTCCTGCGCCCGCTCGTCGAGCTGCTGGAGGCCCGTGGAGACGAGGTCGAGATCACGGCGCGCCCGCTCTCGCACACCACGGATCTGCTGGACGACTGGGGTCACGCCTACACCGCGCTTGGCCACTACGGCGGTGCTTCGCGCCTCGGCAAGGCAGAGGCCGCTGCCACACGCGCACCCCAACTCCTGCGCTTCGGGCGACGCCGGCGCTTCGATCGCGCGCTGGCACACGGGTCGACCGACCTCCCGCCCGCCTGTCGACTGCTGCGGATCCCGAACACGACCATGTTCGACTACGAGTGGGCATCGCTCCAGCACCACATCAACTGCCGCCTCGCGACGCGCGTGCTCGTGCCGGATGCGATCCCGGCGGAGCGGCTCGAGCGCTATGGAGCCAGGCCGCCCAAGCTCTTCCGCTATCCGGGTCTCAAGGAGGAGTACTACCTCGGGGACTTCCGCCCGGACGAGAGTGTGCTCGTCCAGCTCGGCCTCGATCCCGCACGGATCATCGTCGTCGTCCGCACAGCGCCTTCGTATGCGCTCTACCTCGGCGGGTCGGAGAACGACCTGCTGACGCGCGTCCTGCAGCGGCTCGCACGCGAGGACGCCCAGACCGTCGTGCTCGCGCGCACCGACGAGCAGCGGCGCGCGGTGGAAGGGATCGGTGACTTCGTCGTGCCGGAGCGCGCGGTCGACGCGCGCAGCCTTGCGGCGCTCGCCGACGTCGTCGTGTCGGCGGGAGGGACGATGGTGCGCGAGGCGGCGGTGCTCGGGACGCCGGTCTGGTCGATCTTCGAGGGCAGGCGGGGAGCCGTCGACGAGCTGCTCGCCCGGGAGGGAAGGCTGCGGTTCCTGGAGGAGCCCGATCAGCTCGAGCTGAAGAAGGCGCCGGCCGAGCGCGAGCGTCGCGGGCGCCGCGACCCCGCCGACCTGCTCAGCGACGCCCTGCCGTAAGCGCGGGCTCCGTCTCCTCCTCTTCGGCCTCCGTCGGCGCAGCGCGCCTGAAGCCGAGCACCTGGAGGTGCCGCGCCTTCAGGATCTCGAGCGTGTAGATCATCCACACCGACGCCGCGAGCACGAACACGCCAACGCCGGTCGCGATCAATGTGTTCCCGAGGTCCCACTCCCCGTGCGGGCGCGGCGGGACGAAGCGAAGCAGAATGGCGTACGCCGCGAGCAGACCGGCCCAGAGGTGCAGGTAAGCGACGGTCCGCCGTTGCGAGTACCCGATGCGCATGAAGCGGTGGTAGAAGTGGTTCTGGTCGGCTCCCCACGGCGGGCGGCGGTACTTCAGCCGCTTCAGCACGACGAAGGACGTGTCGAGGATCGGCACGGCCATGACGAGAAGCGGCCCGGCGAGCGCGATCGTCGCCGCCGTTTTCAGAACGCCCTGGACGGCCACGCACGCGAGCACGAAGCCAAGCGCGAGCGCCCCCGTATCGCCCATGAAGATCTTCGCCGGGTGGTAGTTGTGGCGGAGGAAGGCGAGAGTCGCGCCGCAGATGATCGCCGCGAAGGCCGCCGCGCTGAGACGGTCGAACGAGGCGGCGAGGATCGCGAACGAGCACGAGGCGATGGCGACGATCCCCGCGGCAAGCCCGTCCATCCCGTCAATCAGGTTGACGAGGTTCGCGAGCGCGACGATCCAGAAGATCGTCAGCGGATACTCGGCGCCGCCCAGATCGTGGGACCCGAGAAGCGGCAGCGAGACGTGATCCCAGGTGAGGTCGTACCCGACCACCGGGATCAATGCGGCGGCGATGACGCCGATCATCTTGATGCTCGGGCGGATGCCTCTGATGTCGTCGATCAGGCCGAGCACGGCGACGCAGAGCGTCCCGAGGATGATCCCCCGATACGTACCCTCCGGATGGATGAAGACGAGCGCGGGAATCACGATCCCGGCGACGATCGCCAGTCCGCCGATCCGCGGCACCGCGCGGTGGCCATGGACGCGCGGACGGTCGTCGCCCGCGTCGACGCCGCCGATCCGAGGGGCGAGCCGGCCCATCAGCGGTGTGAGGACGAGGACGATCCCCGCAGCCGTCAGGAATCCCCAGATCGCCTTCCCGTCCGAGATGAGCGCGTGGACGGAGTCCGGGAAGGACATTGCGTTCGGTTATAGCAAAGGGATTTCCAGGAACTGCCGATGCTAGCCTTGAGCCTCTTTTGAGCAAGCTGCTTTCACCCGAATCGACCTTCGACGAGCGGATCGAGACGCGCCGCGCCAACATCGGCATCGTCGGGCTCGGCTATGCCGGCCTGCCGCTGGCGATGGCCTTCGCGGAGGCCGGCTTCGACGTGACCGGGATCGACGTGAACGAGGAGCGCGTCCGCGCGGTGCAGGAGAAGCGCGCCTACCTCGTCGACGTGCCCGAGGAGCGGCTCGAGGCGCTCGACGGGACGCTGAGCGCGACCGCGGACTATGGGGCTGTCGCCGAGCTCGACGCCCTCACGATCTGCGTGCCGACCCCGCTCTCGAAAACGCGGACGCCGGATCTCGGCTACATCGTCTCCGCCACGGAGTCCGTCGCGGAGAACCTCCGGCCCGGCCAGCTGGTCGTGCTCCAGTCGACGACCTACCCCGGGACGACCGAGGAGATCGTGCTGCCCACGCTCGAGGAGCGCTCGGGCGGCAAGGTGGGCACGGACTTCTTCCTCGGCTACGCGCCGGAGCGCGTCGACCCCGGCAACCAGCAGTTCACGATCAAGAACACGCCGAAGCTCGTCGCCGGTGTGACCGAGGAGTGCCTGCGGCGCACCCAGCTGCTCTACCGGCAGATCGTCGACACCGTCATCCCGGTGTCGAGCCCGATGGTCGCCGAGACGGCGAAGCTGCACGAGAACACCTTCCGCGCCGTCAACATCGCGCTCGCCAACGAGCTCGCCGTGATGTGCGACCGCCTCGGAATCTCGCCCTGGGAGGTGATCGACGCGGCGTCTTCGAAACCGTTCGGCTTCCTGCCCCACTTCCCGGGCCCCGGCCTCGGCGGGGACTGCATCCCCGTCGTCCCACACTTCCTCGCCTGGCGCCTGCGCGAGTACGGCTACTCGGCGCAGCTGATCGACGCCGCGCACGAGGTGAACGCGAACATGCCGGCGTTCGTGATTGGGAAGATCGCGGACGCGCTGAACGAAGCCGGCCGGCCGATCAAGGGTTCGAAGCTCCTGCTGCTCGGCATGGCGTACAAGGCCGACGTGCACGACACCCGCGAGTCCCCGAGCCTCGAGATCATGCGCCAGCTGATCTCGCGCGGCGGCGAGGTCACGTTCTGCGACCCGTGGGTCTCGCACGTGGAGCTGGACGACGTCCGCCACGAGACCGTCGACTGGACGGCGGAGAACATCGCCGCCGCCGACTGCGTTGTGGTGCTCACCCCGCACACGCGCTTCAAGGACCAGCCGCTCTGGGAGCACGCGACCCTCGTCGTGGACACCCGGAACGTCGTGCTGGACGGTCCGACCGTCTACAAGATTTAGTTGCGGCTGTTAGTTCTGGGCGCGGGCTACATCGGCGCGCGGCTGGCTGAGCTCGCGCTCGAGCGCGGCGATGAGGTCGTGCTCGCCGACAACTGGTTCGCCACCGACCGCTCGCAACTCGCCGGGCTCGAGGAGCGAGGCGCTCGGGTCGAGACGGCCGACATTCGCGAGGGCGCCGAGGAGCTCGTGCGGGATGCCGACCGCGTCTTCCTGCTCGCCGCGCAGGCATCGCGCCGGCTCTCCGAGCACGATCCGGACTACACGGAGGAGACGAACGTCACCGGGGTGCGGCGCGTGGCCGAGGCGGCACGGTCGCCGCTCATCTTCGGCAGCTCCCTGCACGTCTACGGCGGCGGACTGAGCGGAGAGGTCGGCGCTGACACGCCCTACGGCGAGCAGATCGACCTCGCGCACCTCTCGAAGATCTACGGCGAGCTGTGCCTGCGGATGCACTCCGCCCGGGCGGGCTGGGAGCTCTCGATCCTGCGCCTCGGCATCGTCTACGGGCCGAGCCCCGTCGAGCACGAACGCGAGGAGTCGCAGACGGTGGTCGACAAGTTCCGGCGGCTTGCGGCAGAGGGCAAGGAGCTGCCGGTCGAGAACGGCGGCACGACGATCGGCGTCGTCCACGTCGACGATGTCGCCGGGATCATGCTCGAGGCGCCGCACGGGATCGCGAACGTCGCCGCCGAGACCGTGACCGTCGCCGACGTAGCCGCGCTCGCGCGGGGTGAAGCACCTGCCGGTGGGGCCGCTTGGACGTACGCAACGCCCTTCGTGTACCGGCACCGGCTCGCGGATTACTTCGGGTGAGACTGCTCATTACCGGGGCGACCGGGTTCCTCGGCTCGCGCTCCTCGACGCTGCTCGCGGAACGTGGCCACGAAGTCGTCGGGCTGGCGCGTCCGGGCGGGGCCCAGCGGGCCTCCGCGGCGTCGCTCGAGGTCGCCCGGGTCGATGCCGGCAGCCCGGAGGCGCGTGAGTTCGTCCGCGACTGCGATGCCGTCTTTCACTTCGCCGGGATCCCCGATCCCGCGCGCGCAAGGGAGGACCCCGCCCGCGCGATCCGCGAGAACGCCGGCTCGACGCTGAACCTGCTCGACGCGTGTTACGAGCACGGCGCTGGGCTCATCTATCCCTCGACGCTGCGCGCGGCCCTCGACCCGCCGCCGGACGACTACGCGGTCTCGAAGCGGCTCGGCGAGGAGGTTTGCCGGTTGCACCCGGCGCGCGCGAGCGTCGTTCGGCTCACATCCGTCTACGGGCCGGGGCAGGCCGCCTGGGAGGGCGCCACGGGCGCGATCGCAACATTCGCCGCGCGGGCTATCGAAGGCGAACCGATCGTGATCCACGGCGATCCCAAGCGGACGCGCGACTTCCTGTACGTCGACGACGCGGTTGCGGTCTTCGAAGTTGTTGCGGAGAAGGGCCGCTGGAACGAGACGGTTCCCGTCGGGAGCGGCGTCGCCACGCCGCTTCGCCACGCAGCGGAGCTCGTGCGCAAGGCGGCGGGCTCGTCGTCGCCGATCGAGACGCCGGGAGGGGAGCTTCCGCCCGGCGAGAACGAAAGCTATGCGGCTGACCCGCCGCCGGCGCCGTTAGCCTTGACCCCGCTCGAAGAGGGCGTCCGCCGCTATGTCGACTGGCTCAAACGCTACGCGTCCGAGAATGACTCGCCAGACACGAAAAAGGAATGACAATCGTTCCGCCGCGCCCGATCCCGCTCCTTAAAGCGGCTCCCGAGGCTGATCAGCTTCGTGACCGCCTCGACGGAGGGTCCTGGCGCGGGATCGAGCTGGCCCTGATGCCGCGGCACATCGCCTCCGACGAGGCGCTCGAGCGCGCGATCGAGGTGACGAAGGAGGCGACGGCCGGCCTGGCCGTGACTGCCGAGGCCCCGGTCGCGTGGCCGAGCGGCGCGTTCGTTCGCGTCGACACGCTCGACGACGAGGCGCGCACCGGCATCGAGCGCAGCGCGAAGTTCGCCGCCGCGATCGGCTCGCCGGTGTTGACGATCCATCTCTTCGTCCCGATGTCGCCCGGCGAGTTTCGTGACACCCGCCATGTCGACGAGGGCCGTGTGGAGGAGTTCTTGCAGTTCTTTGGCGCGCAATGTGCGCGGTTTGGTGTCAGACACCTGATCGAAAACGTGCCGCCGGTGTTACGGATGCGAACGGGCGGCGTCTTCCTCTCGCGGATCGGCGGCCACTGGCGCGACCTGCTCGCGTGGCGCGAGCGGATCCCGGAGCTCGGATTCACGATCGACACCTCCCACGCGGCGCTCTTCCGGTCGTTCGCGGCCGCGTATCCCGGACTGTTCGGGCTTTCCTCTGACGAGGGCCTCGACCTCGGCCGCTACGTAGAGGAGCTCGGCCCGGCGGCCGAGGTTGCGCACGTCTCCGACGCGCACGGGTTGCTGGGCGAAGGGCTGCCCTACGGGAGCGGCGAGCTCGATCTCGACCCGATCGTCCGCCGCCTCGGCGAGCTCGTCCCATTCATCGTCGCCGAGATCAACGAGCCGGATCACGCGCGTTCCGAGAACATCAAGGCCGGCTACCGGGAGATCGAGCGCGCGCTCGCCACCGCGCCCGAGCCGCCGGTTCGAGTCCCGGCCCGCGTGCCCGCGGACGACTTCGACTGGCAGGGCGTGATCGCGCGCGGCGACCCTGTGCCGTCGCTCCTCGAGCTGCAAGAGCTCTTCGGCGGAAGACGCGTGCTCCTCACGGGCGGGGGCGGCTCGATCGCTCGCGCTCTCAGCACCTTCCTTTGCGGGTTCAGGCCCGAGCGGGTGACGCTGCTCGACTCGAGCGAGGTCGCGCTCGCCGCCGACAAGCGAGAACGCGACGCTGCGGGTCCGGTTGCGCACGTGCTCTGCGACGTCCGCGAGCCCGGCCGGCTCGAGCGCGAGCTCGCGCAGGCGAAGCCCGACGTGGTCTTCCACCTCGCCGCGTACAAGCATGTTGATTGGGCGGAGATCTTCCCCGAGGAGTTCGTCGACACGAACCTGCACGGAAGCTGGAACATCCTGCGCGCCGCCGAAGCCGCCGGCGTCGAGACGGTCGTGGTCGCCTCGACCGACAAGGCCGCGCTCGCCGCGAGCTTCTACGGGCGGACGAAGCGCTTCATGGAGCAAATGACCGCCTACTCGGCGCGCCGAACAGGCGCCAACCTAACGGCGGTCCGCCTGGTGAACGTGCTCGGCAGCGCCGGCTCTGCTTCGGAGATCTTTCTGCACCAGGCGCGTGCCGGCGTTCCGCTCACCGTGACCGACACGGGCATGGTGCGCTACTGGATCACGACCGCCCATGCCGCGGCGCTCGTGGCGCAGGCCGCGCTGCTCGCGCGCGAGGGAACGCTCCTCTGCGGACCGCACGACCCGGTGACGCTGACGGTGGGCGAGCTCGCCCAGCGCATCTGGGAGCTCGCCGGTCCCGGCGGCGACGTCGAGATCGAGCTGACGGGAATCCGCCGCGGCGAGACGCTGTCCGAGGTCCTGACCGGGCCCGGTGAGGGAACCGGCGACGAGCGTCACCAGGGGATCGCGCCGATCGAGAGCGAGATCTCGACCGCCGGAGCGGCCTGGGTCGCCGAGCGTCTCCCGGAGCGGGGCTCCCGCGAGGACGCCCGCGCGATCTGGCTCGAGGCCATGCAGCGCCCCGGTTTGCTCGCACCTACCGGCACGAAGCCGTAACACTTCGGCCACGTCTTGGGGTCAGACCCCTGGACCTGGCCATTTTGGACCGAGAGTCCCCGTTTTGCAGGAGGTTGGCGTAAAGGCCGCCGCCACGTCGCTCATGGCCTCCGCGGCCGCGTAGACATGTCCCGGGGTCAGACCCCGGGACAGGGCCTATCGGGTCCCGTAGAGCCGGTCGCCGGCGTCGCCGAGGCCGGGCACGATGAAGCCGCGCTCGTTCAGCCCGCGGTCAACCGCCGCCGTCACAATGTGCACGTCCGGGTGCTCGCCCTGGACGTGCTCGATCCCCTCCGGCGCCGCGACGAGACAGACCAGCATCACCGACCGCGCGCCCGCCTGCTTCACCGCAGTGATCGCCGCGGCGCTCGAACGCCCCGTCGCCAGCATCGGATCCAGGACGATCGCGTCCCGCTGCTCCAGGTCCCCGGGCAGCTTCACGTAGTACTCGACCGGGTGGAGCGTCTCCTCGTCGCGATACATCCCGATGAACCCGACCCGCGCGCTCGACACCAGCGAGAGCACCCCGTCCAGCATCCCGAGGCCCGCGCGCAAGACCGGGCAAACGGCGACCTTCTTCCCCGAGATCCGCTTCGCCGGCGTCCGCTCCAAAGGCGTCTCGATCTCGACCTCCTCCGTCGGAAGGTCCTTCGTCGCCTCGTAGGTCAGGAGCAGCGTGACCTCGTTCGCGAGCTTGCGGAAATGGACAGTCGGCGTCTCGCGATCGCGCAGGTAGGACAGCTTGTGCTGCACGAGCGGATGGTCGACGACCGTTAAGCGGCTCAAGCCGAGTACGAGGTGAAGCCGCGGAAGCCCGGATAGAGCGGATGCTTCGCGCAGAGCGCCTCCGACCGGGAGCGCAGCGCGCTCAGGTCGGGATCCGGGCCGAGCGCGCCCACGATGACCTGGCCGACCTCGCGGAAGTCCTCCTCGTCGAACCCGCGCATCGTCGGCGCCGGCGTTCCGATGCGCACGCCCGACGCCACGGTCGGCGGGCGCTCGTCGAACGGAACCGTGTTGCGATTGACGGTCAGCTTGACCTCGTGCAGCCGCTCCTCGGCGTCCTTGCCCGTCCAGTCCGTGGAGCGGAGGTCGAGCTGCAGCAGATGCGTGTCGGTCCCGCCGGTCAGCACGTCGAGGCCGCCGCTCATCAGCTCGTCCGAAAGCGCGTCGGCGTTCGAACGGATCTGCGCCTGGTAGTCCCGGAAGCTTTCGGTCGCGGCGATCTTGAAGCAGGTCGCCTTCGCCGCGATCACGTGGCAGAGCGGGCCGCCCTGCATGCCCGGGAAGACAGCCCGATCGACTCCTACAGCATGCTCCTCCTTGCAGAGGATGAAGCCGGAGCGCGGGCCCGAGAGGGTCTTGTGCGTCGTCGAGGTGACGAAGTCGCAGTGCGGAACCGGGTTCGGGTGCAGGCCGGCCGCGACGAGGCCGGCGAAATGAGCCATGTCGCAGAGCAGCAGCGCGCCCACCTCATCCGCGATCTCACGGAAGCGGTCGGCCTCGACCGCGCGCGGGTACGCCGACCCTCCGCAGATAATCAGCTTCGGCCGGTGCTCCTTCGCGAGCCGGAGCACGTTGTCGTAGTCGACCATGTTCGT
>JBKPHH010000069.1:0-15424 GCA_046729795.1 Actinomycetota bacterium
CTCCCGCACGACCTCGAAGATGTCGCGGTTCGCGTTGAAGATCCGCCGCTGGCGGTCGGCGCCGTTGCCGCGGGCGAGGATCTCCCGGACCCCCTCCAGCTCGGCCTCGGAACCGAGCTCCCGCGCGTGCGGCTCGAGATCGCGCAGCGTCCTGCGGATCAGCTGCGCGATCGCGACGCGGTTTCGCCTGCCCGTGGCGAGATCCATCACGGGCGCCTCGAGCCCGTAGCGCGCCGCGAGCCACTTGTTCTCGGTGGTGAGGATCCGGTGGTAGGACGGGATCTCGTCACCGCGGTCGTACTGCTCGCAGTACAGCTTCACGAGCGCCTGGCAGAACGCGGTGAGCGCGACTGCGTCCTCCACCCGGGTCACCGCGTCGCAGATCCGGACCTCGACCGTCCCGAGCCTGGGGTGCAGCCGGATGTCCCACCAGATGTGGGTGTAGTCCGCGATGCAGCCCGTCTTCTCGAGCTGGCCGACGACCTCCGCGAAGTCGGCGTAGTCGCGGAAGCGCGGGGGCGGCCCCGACCTCGGGAAGGCCGCGAAGACCATCTGCCGGCTCGAGGCGAGCCCGGTCGGCTCGCCGCGCCAGAAGGGCGAGTTGGCCGACAGCGCGAGGAGCGAGGCGATATGGGCGAGTAAGCCGTTGACGACGCGCACGGCCTTCTCCGCGTCGTCCACGGCCACATGGACGTGGAGTCCGAAGATCAGTTCTCGGCGCGCGATGTACTGGAGCTGGTCGACCAGATGCCGGTAGCGGTCACGCGCGGTGATCCGCTGCCGCTCGAACAGCGAGAACGGGTGTGTGCCGGCGGATCCGACCCGCAACGACTGCTCGCGGGCGATTCCGGTCACGTAGCCGCGGAGCTTCCGTAGCTCGCGCTCGACGTCCGAGGGCGTGCGGCAGACGGGCGTCGCGATCTCGATCGTCGACTGCATCAGCTCCGGCCTGACCCGCGCCTCGAGCTCGTGCCCGGTGATCGCGGCCAGGACGGTGTCGACGTGCTGGACGAGGTCGAACGTCTCGGGGTCGAGCAGCATGTACTCCTCCTCGACGCCGAGCGTGTACGGGTCGCTCGCGCCGAACTTGTGGTCGAGGACGCTGCCGCCGGCGGCGAATCCCGCGCCTTTTCCCGTGATGCTCTCGGGGAAGATCTGCTTCATTCGGCGCAGTATCTACTCGTTTCAGCAGGCCTTCAGTGTCTCTTCAGCGCGATCTCGCACCATCGGCGCAATCGGTTCCAAGAAAAGGAGGAGACGATGTCGAAGCTGCTGAAGGGAATTGTGTTCGCTCTCGCCGCCGCCGCCCTCGCGGCGCCGATCGCGCAGGCACGCCCGAACCCGCTGAAGATGGGCGACGTCAGCCGCCCCAACCCGATGAAGAGCGCGAGCTTCCGCCCGCACCCCTGGAAGAGCGGAAGCGTGCAGCGCCCGCACCCGTGGAAAGTCGGATCGCTCACACGCGTGCACGGGATGAACCCCATGAAGTCCAGCCGGATCGGCTACTAGCGGTCCCGAAACTCGCACTCCGAGCGGCCGGCCACACGCTGGCCGCTCGTCTATGCCACGACCGCCTGCACCTCGAGCTCGAGCAGCCAGCGCGGGTCCATCAGCGCCGCGATCACCGTCGTGTTGACGGGCCGGATGTCGGCGAAGACCTCGCCGTGCGCGCGGGCGACTTCCTCGAAGTCCTCGCGCCGCGTCAGGTAAATCCGGGTTCGCACCACGTCTTTAAGCCCCGCGCCGGCCTCCTCCAGTGCAGCCCCGATGATCTCCAGGCAGCGGTGCGTCTGGCCGTAGGCGTCGGGAGGGGGATCGGCGCCGTCTTCCATGATCGGCGCAGTCCCCGCGACGAAGACGTCGTTCCCGATCCTGACGGCGCGGCAATAGCCCATCAGGTTCTCGTAGGGCGAGCCTGAGAACACGCGCTGCCGCTCCATGCGGAGCCTAGTATCGCCGCGTGGAGGCGCTGCGGCAGATCGACCGCTGGCCCGCTCGCAATGCGGCCGCCGCCGTCGTCAGCCCGGAAAGCGCCGAGAGCCAGGGGCCGAACGAGCTCGACCTTCAGTGGGCCTCGGTCACGAAGCTCGCCACCGCACTCGCTGTGCTCGTCGCCGCCGAGGAGGGCGTCGTCGACCTGGACGAGTCGGCCGGCCCGCCCGGGGCGACGGTTCGCCACCTGCTGGCGCACGCATCGGGCCTCCCGTTCGAGGGCGAGACCCCGATCGCGAAGCCCGGTGAGCGGCGGATCTACTCGAACACGGGCTTCGAGTTGCTGGGCGCGAAGCTCGCCGAGTCCGCCGAGATGCCGTTCGACGACTACCTGGGCGCGGCGGTGCTCCAACCGCTGGGCATGAAGGCGATCCTTCACGGCTCACCGGCCGCCGGCCTGCACGGAACGCTTGACGACCTCGTGCTGCTGGCCCGTGAGCTCCTCGAGCCGAGCCTGGTCGCGCCGGAGACGCTGGCCGAGGCGACGTCCGTGCAGTTCGCCGGCCTTTCTGGCGTGCTGCCCGACTTCGGGCGGTTCGATCCCAACGACTGGGGGCTCGGCTTCGAGCTCAGGGACGAGAAGCATCCGCACTGGACCGGCGCGAAGAACTCGCCGCGGACGTTCGGGCACTTCGGCGGAAGCGGCACCTTCCTGTGGATCGACCCCGAGGTGCCCGTCGCCTGCGTCTGCCTGACCGACCTGGAGTTCGGCGACTGGGCGAAGGAAGCCTGGCCGAAGCTGTCGGACGACGTGCTCGCCGCACTAGTCGGCGAATAGGGGCCGCACGAACTCGTCGAAGGTCTCGCGGTCGCAGCTGGCGACTGTCGCCGCAGTCATCGCCCGCACCGACGCCGTTCGTGGGATGTCCATCGCCAGCGCCACCTCGCCGAAGTAGTCGCCCGGGCGCAGCATCCGGCGCGGGCCCATCGACTCCTGCGAGACCGCGAGGAGGCCGGACAGGACGACGTAGAAGCGGTCGCCATCGTCTCCCTCTCTCACGACGCTCTTGCCGGCGGCGATCTCCTCGCGTTCCATCTGGCGCGCGAGCCGGGTCAGAAGCTCTCCCGGCAACGAGGCGAACAGCGGGACGCGCGAGAGTTCGGTTACCGCTGCGGGAACGAACCTCGGCACCGCTCTATTGTGCCGGTGTGGGGGAGCTCGACGGTTGGAGGTTCTGCCCGCGCTGCCGCGCGGAGTTGAAGGGCGGCGCTGGGCGCCTGGAGTGCCCCGAGTGCGGGTTCGTCGTCTACGCGGGCTCGAAGCCGACGGCCAGCGCGCTCGTCGAGGACGACAAGGGACGCCTGTTGCTCGGCAAGCGAGCCGTGGAGCCGTACAAGGGGAAGTGGGACACACCCGGCGGCTTCCTCGAGGAAGGCGAGCATCCGCTGGACGGGCTCAAGCGTGAGCTCCACGAGGAGACGGGGGTCGAGATCGAGCCGCTCGACTTCCTCGGCGTCTGGATCGATCGGTACGGCAGCGACTCGACCGCGCAGGCGACGCTCAACCTGTACTGGACGGCACGGATCGTGAACGGCGAGCCCGAGCCGGCGGACGACGTATCCGAGCTCGCGTGGTTTGCCCCGGACAAGCTGCCGCCGCCGGAGGAGGTCGCCTTCGAGAACGTCCCGAAGGTTCTAGCCGCCTGGCGCGACCGGCAGCAGCACGCGTAGGGCCCGCGGCTCGATCGAGAAATGCACAGGTGGCTCGAGCTCGGCCGGCTCGCCGTCGACCGCCGCCCGCAGGGGACCGCGGGCCGCGTCGATCGTGAAGCGCTCGCCCGTTCGCTCACCCCAGGAGTTCGGCATCAGCGCCTCCGCCGTGTAGAGGTGCAGCTTGCCTTCGTCGAGCTTCGCCCTCGCGCCGAGCTCGAAGACGTCGAGCTCGTACGCGTTGTTCCCGACCAGCACGACGCGCGCGCGGACGGGGTCGCCGTCAATTTGCAGGAGGAGCCGGTGCGGGTGCCTGATCGTCAGCAGGAGGGCGCGGACGCGTGCCAGAAGGTCTCTTCGACGCCGGCGCCGCTCGCGTCGGTGCACGAGCGAGGCGTACATCCCGAACGAGACGTTGTTGAGGAAGACGCGGTCGCCGACCCGGCCGACGTCGATCCGCTCCTCGCGGCCGCCGAAGGCGTCCAGGGCCGCGATCGGGTCCTCGCGGTCGAGGCCGACGTCCCGGGCGAAATGGTTCCGGGTGCCGAACGGGATGCAGACGAACGGCCGATCCGACTCGAGCGCGACCTGGGCGACGGGCGCGAGCGAGCCATCCCCTCCCGCGACGCCGATCGCATCCGCCTCTGCCGCCCGGGCGAGCTCCGCAGCGTCCTCGCCCGGGCGAAGGACATGCGTCGCGAGACCCCGTTCCTGGGCTTCCTCAAGGAGCTCGTCGGCGCTGGGGCGATTGTCGCCCGAACGCGCGTTTATCAGGAGAAAACCGCGCAAACCGGCGAAGAGTACTAGGCCGTCCGAACCCCGAAGTTAGGCCGTTCGGCTCATGTCTCGACGGCCTAATCGTCCGAATATGCGGTTCATGAGCGACCGTGGGTTCCACTGGATCGAGGCCGACCTGGACGACACGTGGCTCGAAGATTGGATCGGGGTCGGCATTTCGGAGCTCGAGGCGTATCTCGCGAAACACGCCGCCTTCGTCGACTACCTCGAGAAGCAAGAGCACTAAGTCCTAGCGTAGGTTTAAGCGAACCGCCGCTGCGAAATCCTCGTAGCATCACGCGGCGATGAAGCTCAGCTACTTCTGGAAAGGCCTACCCGGCCATCCGCTGCACCCACCGCTCACCGACGCGACGATCGGCACGTACACATTCGCGACGATCGCGGCGCTGCTCGACGTCACGACGATCGCCAAGAACAACGGTGCGTATGCCTGGTGGGTCGCACTCCTCGTCGGCGTGATACTCACGGGCCCAACTGCCCTGACCGGGCTAATGGACTGGCTGGAGATCGAATGGGGAACGCCGCTCTGGCGGACGGCGACGCTGCATCTTTCGGCGATGCTGACGGCGACCGTTTTCTTTGCCCTGGCCCTGATCTTTGGGCACGCCGGCTACGAGCGCGGTGACGTCACGACAGGAGCGTTCATCCTGACACTCGTCGCCTTCGGCTTCCTGACGCTCGGCGGATGGCTCGGCGGCGCGATCGTGTTCGTCCACGGCATGCGCGTGCTCAGCCTCGTCGAGGAGCCGACGAGCCGCGCCGTCTCACCCGAGCCGCAGCCCGAGAAAGAAAGAGCAGAGGGCGCTTAGGCGCCTAGGCGCTCAGGCGCTCGCGCCGTTCGACGACAGGCCGAGGGACTGCTCGAGCGCGCTCTTCGGCTGCGCGCCGATTGCTGCCGCAGCGGGCTCGCCGTCCTTGAAGAGGACGATCGTCGGGATCGAGACGATCCCGTAGCGCTCCGCGAGCTGGGGCTCCTCGTCGATGTTCACCTTCACGAGCCGGAGCTCTTCGCTCCGCTCGTCGACGATCTTGTCGAGCAACGGAGCCACCGCGTGGCACGGTCCGCACCACTCGGCCCAGAAGTCGACGATCACCGGCTTTTCTGATTTCAGGACTTCTTGTTCGAAGTCCGCCGTCTTGACTGCAGTCGCCATGAACACGTTCCTTTCCAGGGTTCCCCATTGCAAACGCCCAACCGGCCGTCGCTGTTCCCGACCTCAGGAGGAACTTGGCGAGATACACGCTGAGCCGCCGGTCCGCGCTGGAACGGCGCGAGGCGGCGTCCTCGGTCGTGCCCGTATCTCATCGATACGCACACTCCCTGCGTCCTTGCCTCGCACCGCCCATCGCGCCCCGGCGACGAGCGGTACCCCACCAAGCCCTCCTAAAATCGACCTATGGGCCAGGCATTCCCATTGTTGCCGCAACTACCCGATCACCCGGCGCTCGAGCGCGAGATCCTCGAGTGGTGGGACGCGAACGGGATCTTCGACGCGCTGCGTGAACAGAATCGCGGCGGGCCGCGGTGGTCGTTCATCGACGGCCCGATCACGGCGAACAACCCGATGGCTGTCAGCCACGCCTGGGGCAGGACGCTCAAGGACGTCTTCCAGCGCTACAAGGCCATGCATGGCTTCGACCAGCGCTACCAGAACGGCTTCGACTGCCAGGGGCTCTGGGTCGAGGTCGAGGTCGAGAAGGCGCTGGGCCTGAACTCGAAGCGCGAGATCGAGGATTACGGGCTCGCCGAGTTCGCGGCGCGCTGCAAGGAGCGCGTCGCCAAGTTCTCCGAGGTGATCACCGAGCAGTCACGCCGGCTCGGGATGTGGATGGACTGGGACAACGACTACCACACCTTCTCCGACACGAACATCGACTACATCTGGCGCTTCCTGAAGGCCGTGCACGAGCGGGGCTGGCTCTACAAGGGCCACCGCTCGACGCCGTGGTGCCCGCGCTGCGGGACGTCGATCTCGCAGCACGAGCTCTTCGCGGGCGAGTACAAGGAGCTCGACCACCCGTCCCTCTACGTCCGCTTCCCGCTGAAGGAGCGGGAGGGCGAGGCGCTCGTGATCTGGACGACGACGCCGTGGACCCTGCCGGCGAACGTCGCTGCGGCCGTTCGGCTCGACGTCGAGTACGGGTTGCGTGGCGGGGAATGGCGAATGGCGCGCGAGGGCGAGGACTACGAGCACGTCGCGAAGGGCGAGGACCTTGTCGGCCTCGAGTACGAAGGCCCGTTCGACGATCTCCCGGCGCAGCAAGGCGTCGTGCACCGCGTGATTCCGTGGGACGACGTCTCGCTCGAGGAAGGCACAGGTATCGTCCACATCGCACCCGGCGCGGGCACCGAGGATTTCGAGCTCTCGCGGATCCACGACCTCCCGGTGCTCGTTGCGATCGACGAGAGCGGGCGGCTGACCGACGAGTACGGACCGTTCGCGGGGCTGTCGACCGAGGAGGTCGAGCAGCCGGTCATCGACGCGCTGCGCGAGCGAGGACTCCTCGTCGAGGCTGGGCGCATCGTCCACCGCTACCCGACCTGCTGGCGCTGCGGGACGCCACTCCTTTTCCGGGTCGTCGACGACTGGTTCATCGCCTGCGACGAGATCCGCCAGCCGATGCTGGACGCCAACGCGACCGTCGGGTGGACGCCGCCGCACTACGGCAAGCGGATGGACGACTGGCTGCGGAACATGGGCGACTGGAACATCTCCCGCAAGCGCTACTTCGGCCTGCCGCTTCCCTTCTATCCGTGCGATTGCGGCGAGCTGAACGTGATCGGCTCGCGGGCGGAGCTGGAAGAGCGCGCGACCGCCGGGCTCGAGCAGCTGCAGGAGCTGCATCGCCCCTGGATCGACGAGGTGCCGATCACCTGCCGCGCGTGCGGGAAAGAGGTCCGCCGCGTCACCGAGGTCGGCGACGCGTGGCTCGACGCCGGCATCGTCCCCTTCTCGACGCTCGGGTGGCAGAACCCGGAGTGGATTCCGGGCGGCTACGCGACCGGCGCGGCAAGGGGTCTGTCAGGAGCCGACCTGCCCGACCATGCGTACTGGGAGCAGTGGTTCCCGGCGGACTGGATCTCCGAGATGCGCGAGCAGATCCGGCTCTGGTTCTACTCGATCTCGTTCATGTCCGTGACGCTCGAGGGTGTCTCCCCGTACCGCAAGGTCCTGACCTACGAGAAGCTCTTGGACGAGCACGGCCGCGAGATGCACCGCTCCTGGGGAAACGCAATCTCGGCCGACGAGGCGCTCGACCGCATGGGCGCCGACGTCATGCGGTGGATGTACTGCGAGCAGAACCCGAGCCAGAACATCAGGTTCGGCTACGGGCCGGCGAACGAGGTCAAGCGGCGCCTGCTCACCCTCTGGCACTCGGTCAAGTTCTTCGTCGACTACGCCAACATCGTCGAGGACTTCCGGCCCGACGCCGATGCGAACGATCTGCAACCGCTCGACCGATGGCTGCTGTCGCGCGCCGAGGAGCTGCGGGTGAACGTCGAGGATGCCTACGAGCGCTTCTGGACGCCCGACATCGTGGGCGAGCTTCAGTCCTTCGTCGACGATCTCTCCAACTGGTACATCCGCCGCTCGCGACGGCGGTTCTGGAACGGCGACATGGCAGCGCTGCAGACCCTGTGGCAGGCGCTCGTGGTCGCGGTGCAGGTGATGGCGCCCGTAATGCCGTTCCTCGCGGATTACCTCTGGCGCGCCCTGCGTGCAGACGACGCCTCCGAGTCGGTCTTCCTGGCCGGCTGGCCCGAGGCCCGGGAGCTGGACGACACGCTCTTGGCCGAGGTGGCCGAGGTGCGGCAGGTCGTGGCCCTCGCCCGGCAGGCGCGCGAGCAGGCCGGGTTGCGGCTGCGCCAGCCGTTGCGCCGGCTCGTCGTCCAGGGAGTCGACGGCGCCTCCCGTTATCGGGACGAGATCGCCGACGAGCTCCGCGTCAAGGAGGTGGAGTTCGGGGAGGTCGAGGCGACGGAGCTGCGGGTCAAGCCGAACCTTCCGGTGCTCGGGCCGAAACTCGGCAAGGAGCTCGGCGCCGTCCGCGCCGCGCTGGAGGCGGGGGAGTTCGAGCAACTCGACGGCGGCGGCTTCAGTGTCGCCGGGCACGAGCTGGGGCCGGACGAAGTCCTCGTCGAGCGGCGCGGCCAAGAGGGGTGGGCGGTCGCGGCCGAGAACGGGATCACCGTGGCACTCGACACGCGCCTCGACGAGGAGCTCGAGCTCGAGGGTCGGGTCCTCGATCTCATCCATCGCCTCAACACCATGCGCAAGGAGGCCGGGCTCGAGCTGACCGACAGGATCACGGTCACGCTTCCGGAGGCCCAGGCGGAGCTGCTCCGCCACGCCGACTGGATCAAGGAGGAGACGCTGGCGGTCTCGATCGAGACCGACGGAGGCTCGGGCGAACCGCAGATCGCAAAGGTCTAGCGGCCCGAAAAGCTCCTCAGAATGGAAAGAGCCCGTCGCTCGGGGGGTCTTGCGGCGGGCCCTCTCGCATTGCTCACCGCGGACGTACGGCCAGGTACGCGTGTCGCGGTGCGCATCGCCCAGTACCGCCACGCTAACGAGGTGGCTGGGCCTTGTGAATAGGCCGTCCGGCCTATCTTTTCGAGTAGGAAACGCCTGATTTCCTCGACTCCTACAGCGGCGCTCCTTATCATCATCAGCGGCCCAGTGAGTGCTGAACAGCAGGCGGTCCTCTTCAACGGGGTTCCTCTACTCGTCCTCGCTGCGGCATACCTCGGGGTGACGTTCGCGCTCATGCCGACGCTGTGGCGAGAGCGGGCGCGCGTGACGATCGCCGAGCTCGCGCTGGCGTTGATGTTCCCCTGCATCGGCGTGCCTGCGGCGATCTTCGCCGTGCTCGTGCTGTACGACCAACAGGCGATCGGCGGGCACGTCTGGATGACGTTCGCAGCGATCTTGATCGCCCTGATCCCGCCCGCGCTGTTACTAGCGCGCTGGCGTGAGCGCTTCGGCGTGGTGACGAGCGGCCCCAGGGCCCGGGCCGCGGAAGCTCGCGTCGTGACCCGGGACCGCGAGTTCGAGGCGGTCGCTGCGATCTCGAACGCCCTTGCGCGCAGCGAGCATCCCGAGACGGCTGGTCGGGTGCTGCTCGACGAGGTCGGATCCGCCCTCGAGCTCGACTTCGTCGCGCTGGCCGTGATCACTCAGGACGGGAAGACCGCGACGGGCCTCCTCGCCCGCTCGCACGGCGACGAGCTCGACTGGTGGCGCGACCTGAGCCTCGATCTCCAAAACGAGCCTTCCGGGATCGCGAGCGCGTACTTCAACTCGGCCCCCGTGGTCGTGTACGACGTCGAGAGCTCGACCCTCGTCAACCCGCGCCTCGTGGCGGTCAAGGCGAAGAGCGCCGCCTTCATCCCGCTGATCGTCGAGGAGCGCGTGGTAGGCGTCCTCGTCGCGGCGTCGACGGAGGGCTTGCGCGCGTTCGCGCCCGACGAGGTCACGCTGATGGAGGCTCTCGCGGGAGAGGCAGCGCTCGCCTTCGAGCGAACGCGGTCTGCATCCGCGCTCGACCAGGCGCTCGCCCGCGAGCGGCTCGTCGCCGAGATCTCCCGCCGGGTGCGGTCGGTCCACGATCTCGAAGCCCTTGCTCGGGTTGCCGTCACCGAGACCGGCCGCGCGCTCGGAGCCTCGCGCTGCTTCATCCGCCTCGGGCAGCCCGGGGAGCCGATGCCGATGCGCGCGGAGTGGTTCGCCGAGGGGCTCGAGCCGATCGGCCCGGACGCCGGGAAGCTTCCGGTCTCGAACCTCGCCCTCCGCGAGCGGCGGACGGTCGCGGTCGAGGATGTGGAGCTCGCGCCCGAGATCTCGGACCCCACGCTGGGCGGCCGAGAAACGCTCGTAGAGCTCAACAGCCGTTCCGTCCTCGCGACGCCGATCGTGGTCTTCGACCGGATGATCGGGGTCCTCGGCCTGCATCGGGCAACGGCCGGGCCCTGGAGCGAGGGCGACATCGGGCTCGCGGAGGCGGTCGCGCGCGAAGTCGGCCTCGCGACGCACAGCGCCAGTCTGCTGGAGGAGAACGAGCGCCGCCTTCGGCAGCAGACGGCCTTGCTCCAGGCCTCCCAGGCGCTTACCGGAGAGCTGGAGCTCGACGCGGTGCTCAAACGGCTCGTGGCCGAGGTGGCGCAATTGCTCGAGTGCGAGGCCGCGGACTGCTATCTGCTCGACGCCGACCGCGGAGTGCTCCGCTGTGCGGCGGTCCACGGACTGCCCAACGAGCTCATCGGCTTCGAGTTTCCGGCGGACCAGGCGCTCGCCGGACGTGCGATCAAGCGCGGGCGGCCCGTTCTGTCCGAGGACTACGACGAGGCCGGCGAAGCGCCACACGACGCGTACGACGGTTTCGTCAGCGCGATCGTCGCGCCGATGACCTGGTCGGGAAAGATGCGCGGCGTCCTTGGTGTCGGCACGCGGGCCCGCGGCCGAGCCTTCGCGCAGGGAGATGCCGATCTGCTCGAGGCCTTCGCGACGCTCGCGTCGCTGGCGCTGCGAAACGCGGAGAGCTTCGAGGAGCGCTCGCGCCAGGCGCGAACGGAGCGCGGCTTCTACCGGATCTCGTCCGTGCTCGCGCAGCCGCTCTCGTACGGCGAGACGCTGAACGCCGTCGCCCAGGCTGCCAGCGAGGCGCTTGGCGGTAAGTGCGCGGCGGTGCTGATGCCGTCCGCGGGCGAGCTGCATCTGGTCGGCTCGTTCGAGCTGCCGCGCGCCGTAACCGCGCTCGTCGAGCGAGGCGTCGGCGAGCCGGACGATCCGCTCCCTTCCTGCGCGCGCTCCGGGCGCATCCTGGCCGCCTCCGAGATCGCAGGGGACCAGCGCTTCAGCGACGAGTGGAGACGCGTCCTCGGGAAGGCGGGCCTGAAGTCGCTGCTCGCGATCTCGGTCGACGCGCCGAGGGACGAAGAGGGCGGGCTCGCGCTCGTGTTCTTCCAGGAGACGCGACGCTTCACGGACTACGACGTCGAGCTCGGCCGCAATCTCGCCGGCGCCGCACGCGGGGCGCTCGAGCGCAGCGAGCTCTTCGAGAGCGAGCGCCGAGCCCGAGCGCTCTCGCAGCAGCTCGCGAGGACCGGCGCGCTGATCGCGCACGACCTCGACCCTGCGGCCGTGCTTGACGAGCTCGTGCAGCAGGCGCCGGCGCTCCTCGGAGCGGACGCCTGCGCCGTACGCATGCTCGAAGACGAGGAGCTTGTCGTCAGCGCCGCCTATGGCGAGACGGCGCTCGAGAGCGTTGGGACGCGCGTTCCCTCCACGGCGTGGCTCGCCGGAGACGTCGTGCAGTCGCGCGCGCCGGTGACGGTAGCGAATGTCGCCGGAGATGCCCGGTTCCTGCAGGCCGATCCCGTGCTCGCCGCCGGGCACTCCTCCTACCTCGCCGTCCCGCTGATCGGTTCGGAGGGGGCCCTTCACGGCGTGCTCTCGATCTACTCGGTGAAGCCACGCGCGTGGCGCGAAGAGGAGGTCGACGCCCTGTCGGCGCTCGCCGCGAACGCGGCCGCCGGTCTGACCAGCGCGGAGCTCTATCAACGTGTCGCACTCGAGAAGGAGCGGAGCGTCGCCATCCTCGCCAACATCGCCGACGGGATCGTCGCCGTCGACCGCGAGGGCAAAGTCGTGCTCTGGAATGCGGCGGCCGAGCGGATCACCGGCGTCCCGGCGAGCGAGGCGCTCGACCGCATGCCCCTGCACGTGCTGCAGCGCAACCTCGAGAGCGGTACCGAGACGGACACCGGCGACCGGTTCGTCTCGATCAGACGGGGCCGCGAGGAGGTCTGGCTGTCGCTGACCGAGGCCGTGATGCGCGACCCGGCCGGAGCTGTGGCCGGACGCATCTTCGCCTTCCGCGACATCTCGGCCGAGCGCGGCGTCGAGCAGATGAAGTCCGACTTCGTCTCGACCGTCTCGCACGAGCTGCGGACCCCGCTCACGTCGATCTACGGCTTCGCCGAGACGCTGATGCGCCGCGACGTTCTGTTCGGAGAAGCAGAGCGCGAGACGTTCCTCGGCTACATCGCGTCCGAGTCGGAGCGGCTGACCCATATCGTCGACGCCCTGCTCAACGTCGCGCGCCTGGACACGGGGGATCTCCAGGTCCAGCTGGCGCCGCTCGACATCCGCGCCGTGATCGCCGACGCCGTCGCGTCGGTCGAGCAGACGCTTCTGCCGAAGGGCCACAACTTCGTCGTCGACGTTCCGGAGGACCCGCTCGAGGCCGAGGCCGACGGCGAGAAGCTCCGTCAGATCCTGGTTAACCTGCTCGACAACGCGGTCAAGTTTTCACCCGACGGCGGCAAGGTGACCGTCGCCGGCCGCCGAAAAGGCGAGGTTGTGGAGGTGCGCGTGATCGACCAGGGGATCGGGATCTCGGAGGACGACCAGCGCCGGATCTTCACCAAGTTCTATCGAGCCGACGCTGGGAACTCGAGCGGCACAGGCCTCGGTCTCTTCATCGCGGAGGGGCTCGTCGCTGCGATGGGCGGGCGGATGTGGGTCGAGTCGCGTGCGGGCGAAGGATCCGTGTTCGCGTTCGAGCTTTCGCTCGCCGAGAAACCTGCGCTGGCCGGGGGCGAATGAGAAACCGAACCGGGGGTAACAGGAAGCCGTGACCCGGGTCCTCGTAATCGACGACGAGGCGCCGATCCGGCTGCTGTGCCGGGTCAACCTGGAGGCCGAGGGAATGCACGTGCTCGAGGCCGGCGACGGCCAGTCGGGCCTGGCCACGGCGCGCGAGCAGCAGCCCGACGTGATCCTCCTCGACGTGATGATGCCGGAGATGGACGGCTGGCAGGTCGCGGAGGAACTTCTCTCGGACCGTCGGACGGACGGGATCCCGATCATCTTCCTGACCGCGCGGGCCGAGGTGCGCGACCGGGCTCGAGGGCTCGACCTCGGCGGCGTCGACTACGTGACCAAGCCGTTCAACCCGGTCGAGCTCGCCCCGCTCGTCGAAGACCTCGTCCAGCGGGTCGAGGCCGGGGAGCGCGAGGATCTGCGTCGCGAGAAGATCGCGGAGCTTCGCGACCTCCTCGAGCGCGAGTAGAAACCCGGTTACCCCGCGAAATCGGTCGTCATCAGCGTCGCCGACGGTACGGCGCCGAAACTTCCGACCGGGGTCGCGATGCCGATCCGGCGAAAGTGTCGATCGAGCAGGTTCTCGCGATGGCCGGGGCTCCCAAGCCACATCTCCACCGCATCCTTGGCACCGAGGAAGCCGGTTCCCCACGCGAGGTTCTCGCCGAATGTCGAACCCCGGACCCTGAAGCGCCGGAACCTGCGCATGAAGTCGTCGTGCGAGAAGGAGCCCGTGCGCAGCATGCGCGCTGAGTTCGAGCGGGCGGCGCGGACGAGCCTTGCGTCGACGCGGAGCGCCGGCAGCCCGCGGTGCGTCCGCGCGATGTTGATCGCGCGGACGAGCGTCATCTCCGGCCGAGTCAGTGCGATGCCCCGCGGGGACGCCGACGGCGCGACGACGGCTGCGACGGCAAGGCAGAGCGCCAGCAAGAGTGCCCTTCGTCCCCCCACGAAGGGCGTGTTTTTAGCAAGGCCTCGGAAATTGTCAAGCGCTCAGCGGGAGGTCTGAGCCAAAATGATCGCTGCGAGCACGATTGTTCCGCCGGCGAGCTGAATGCCGCTCAGCGCTTCGTCGAGCCACGCCCACGCCACGACCGTTGCCGCGACCGGCTCGAGCATCGCGATGATCCCGGCTCTTGTCGCCGGCACGTGGCGCAGCGCGCCGACGAGCAGTCCGAAGGGCACGATCGTGCCTAGCACGATCATCCAGATCATCAGCACCCAGACCGGCAGATGCGTGTCGGCGAGGTTGCCGCCGAGGGAGACCGAGTCGTCGATGATGCTCCACGGAAACGACCACCACGGCTGCACGATCGCCCAGAAGATCGAGGCGAACAGGAAGCCGAGGCAGACGAGCGAGACGGGATCCCGTCGGTCGACGCCATGCTCGGCCATGAGGATGTAGAGCGCGAAGGAGAAGGCCGCGCCGATCGCCGCGAGCGCACCGAGGCCGTCGAGCTCGAAGCCGCTCCAGAGCTCGAGCACGAGCGTCAACCCGGAGAGCGCGAGCGCCAGCGCGACCCAGATCCGCCCGCGCACCGTCTCGTGGCCGACATATCGGGCCCAGAGCGCGACGAGGACCGGCGCCGTGTACTGGATGATCAGCGACACCGCGATCGGCAGGCGGTGGATCGCGGCGAAGTAGAACCACTGCACGAGTGCGAGCCCGAAGACACCGAAGATCGCCAGCCGGAGAACCTCGTGCCGGTGGATCTTCAGGCTCCCGGGATTCACGATCGCGAGCACGAGGACGAGGCCGAGCAGCGCGCCCGTCGAGCGCACCTCTGCCAGGCGCGGCGAGGAGAGGTCGGTCGTGAGGATCACCTTGGAGACGACGCCGTTGACCGCCCAGAGCGTCGCGGCCGTGGCGACCATCGCGTAACCGAGTGCGGGTCGTCGTCTCGGGCCGGCGGCCTCGTCGACGTGGGCAAAGAGCGGCTCGGCCACGGCGCGCGACGGTACCAGCGGACTGGCGAAGCTAGACTCGGTGCGAGTAACGGGGCGTAGCTCAGCCTGGTAGAGCGCCGCGTTTGGGACGCGGAGGTCGCGGGTTCAGATCCCGCCGCCCCGACTGACTAGGATCGCCGAGTGGACGCGCTCGTCCTCGCGGCGATCGCCCTCTGGTGCTTCGCCGTTGCGCTCGCGGGCGGCGTGGCCGGTCTCGTCCTCGGCAACGTCCGCCTGCCGGCGATGCTGTTCGCTGGGTCGAGCCCCGTGGCGGGGGCCGGCGCGAACATCGGCGTCTCCGGCGTTGCCGCGGCGGCGGCAGCGATCACACACGTTCGCGCGGGTCGCGTCGACTGGAGGATCGTCGGCTGGATGCTGCCGCCCTCCCTCGTCGGCGTCGTCGTGGGGAGCGTGGTTTCCGGAGCCCTGCC
>JBKPHH010000070.1:0-35616 GCA_046729795.1 Actinomycetota bacterium
CGTCCCGCCCGTCGTCAGCACGAGCGAGGCGTCGTCGGCGAGCTCCGCGATCGCCTCGGCGATCGCATCCCGGTCGTCGGGGACGACCCGACGCTCGATCTCGTAGCCGTCTTCGGCGAGCAGGCTCGCAAGCAGTTCACCGCTCTCGTCTTCGCGCTCGCCTGCGGAGACCCCGTCGGAGACGGTGAGCACGGCAGCCTTCATACCGGCCGCGTCTGCTTCTCGAGTAGGCGCACCTCGCCGACGACCATCTCCTTGTCGACGGCCTTCGCCATATCGTAGATCGTCAGCGCTGCGACCGACGCGGCGACAAGCGCTTCCATCTCGACGCCCGTTTGCGCTGTTGTCTCGACAGACGACACGATCTCGACCTCGCTCTCGCCGACCTCCAGCTCGACGTCGATGTGCGAGAGTGGGAGCAGGTGGCAGAGCGGGATCAGCTCGGAGGTGCGCTTGGCAGCCATGATCCCGGCGAGCCGAGCCGCGGCCAGAGCGTCGCCCTTCGGCAGCTCGCGTAGGCGCTGGGCGGTCTCCGGCGCCATCCGGATGGTCGCGCGCGCTCGCGCGCGGCGGTGCGACAGGGGTTTGCCGCCCACGTCGACCATGCGCACGTCACCCCCCTCGCCGATGTGGGAAAGCTCGGCCATTGCAGGGAAACTCTAGTCGGCGTCGCTTGCGATGCCGACCGTCAGGACGTGCGGGCTTGGCCCGCGCGTCCGTCTGAAATGCCCGGTCGACACGGTGGGAGAAGCCGCAGCCGTTCTAGGGAACGGTGGCGGCCCAGCGATCGACGTCCGCGAGCTGGCTCGCGATCCATTCGTTGACGTCGTGCTCGCGGACGTGTTCGCGAATCGCGCTGAGCCGCCGGCGCCGCTCCTCGGCCGGCAGCTCAAGCCCCTCGTGGATCGCCTCCGCCTGCGCCTGGACGTCGAACGGGTTGATCGTGGTCGCCCATTCGCCGAGCTCCGCGTGCGCGCCCGTGTTCTCCGACAGCAGCAGCACGCCGTCCCGTCGGTTCACGAGCGGCGCTTCCTTCGCGATCAGGTTCAGCCCGTCGTAGATCGCGTTCACGAGCAGCACGTCGAACTGCTTGTAGGCCGCGACCGAGCGCGACAGGTCGTCCTGGATGTCGACCGTGATCGGAATCCAGCCCTCGCGCTGGAAGCGGTCGTTCACGCGACGGTATTCCCGCTGGATCGCGCCCAGGTATTCGCTGTACTCGGGAATGTCCTGCCGGGACGGGTCGAGCAGCGCCAGCATGCCGACGCGCCCGTGCATCTCCGGATGCTGTTCGAGGTAGATCTCGAAGGCCCGGAAGCCGCGAACGACGTTCTTCGACGGGTCGGTTCGGTCGACCCGCAGCACGAGCTTCTCGGGTCGGTCTGCCACGAGCTCCTGCTCGGCAGCGAGCACGGCCGGGCTCTCGGCCAGCTCCTCGAACTCGGCGGGATCGATTGAGATCGGGTGGCAGCTGACGAGCGTCCGCCCGCCGCGGTGCCTCGCGACGTACTCGCCGAAGTCCGAGTCGGCGCCCACGAGATCGCTCGCGCAGCGAAGGAAGGCGAGCCGCCAGCGGTGAGCATGGAAGCCGACGACGTCGTTCGCCAGCACGCCGTCGTGGATCGCGTTCCTGATCTCCTCGGGCAGGACGTGCCAGTAGTCCGTCTGCGGCCACGGAATGTGCACGAAGTGCGCGAGCGTTGCGTTCGGCGCCTGCTCCCTGACGAAGCGCGGCGCCAGATAGAGGTGGTAGTCGTGCAGGAAGACCGTCGCGTTCGGTTCGAGCTCCAGCTCCGCGACAACCGCGTCGGCGAACGCCCGGTTCGCCCGCACGTAGCCCTCTTCCCAAGCATGGAGCATGCCCTGGTCGATGGTCGGCGTGTGCGCGAGCTCCCACAGGTAGTGCTGCAGGAACCACAGCATCGGGTTCGCGAAAACGTTGTAGAACCAGTCGAACGTCGCCTCGTCGAGGTCGACGAAGCGCAGGCGGAACGACGAGCCGTCCTCCGCCGTCTCCTCGATCGCCTCACCGCCGGCCTCCTCGGCGACGACCCGGTCCTCGTCCGTGATCGCGCTGGCGATCCAGGTGACGTTATGGAGCGAGACCAGGCTGCGAAGCGCCGTGACGAGTCCGCCGCCGCCGCGCCTCATGACGCGCTCCCCGTTCTCCCGCACGTAGGAGACGGGCCCGCGGTTCGAGACCACGATCAGTTTGCGACGGCCCGGCATGGCCCCGGGACCCTAGCGGCGGCCGCGGCTCAGGCGGCGGCGACCACGGCCACCTCGGCGCCTGCGGTGTCGTTGCCGAGGAGACGGTTGAAGCAGACGAGCCAGTCGCGCAGAAGCCGCGGCATCAGGAAGTTTTTGCGCACGTATTCCTTGCCGCGAAGAGCGCGCTGCCGCGCCTCGCGCGGATCGCGGAGGATCTCGATGCACGCCTCCGCGCAGTCGGACGAGGAGTCGACGAGCCAGCCCGTCACGCCGTCCTGGATCTGCGCGGGGATCCCCCCGACGCGACCCGCCACCGTGGGCCTCGTCTTCCAGAGCGCCTCGGTCACGGTGAGCCCGAAGCCTTCGCGGATCGACTTCTGCAACACGGCCGTCGAGTGCACCTGGAAGGCATTGACCTCGACTGCTCCGATGTTGTTCAGGTTCGAGAGGATGTAGATGTCGGGGTCGCCCGCGGCGTACGAAACCGTCTGGTTGTAGTAGTCCCAGCCCTCCGGATCGTCGTGGGCCATCGAGCCAACCAGCGCGAGTTGCACGTCCGGGAAGCGCTGCTTCAGGATCCGATACGCGTCGATCACACCGAGCGGGTCCTTCCACGGGTCGAAACGCGACACCTGCGCCACGATCGGCCGGTCGACGTCGATGCCGAACTGGTCGACGATGTACGCCGCGTCCTCGGCCGAGAGCGCCATGTTCTTCGGCGTCAGCGGGTCGATCGCCGGCGGCCAGATGAAGGCCGGCCGCAGCCCTGCGGCCTTTGGGACGTATTGCGGCATGTGGAAGATCGCCGCGTCGTAGCGCGCCAGCGAGGGCAGCAGCAGGTTCAGGACGCCCTGGTTCGGCTCCGAGAGATCGATGTGGCAGCGCCAGATCCAGTTCGCCGACGACTCGGGGAGGTGATCGATCACCAGCGCCGGCTGTGGGTCGTGGACGATGACGAAGTCGTACTCGTGCTCGAGCTCGCGGGCGTTCTCGGCGTTGTAGCGGCGGTAGACCTCTTCGTCGGCGGGCGTGAGTCCCTGCGGGTTTCCCTGCAGCGCGTTGTGGATGGTCTTGGTCACGTGGAAGAACTCCTCGGCGCCGCGAATGATCCGCCACTCGACGTCGAGGCCCGCGTCGCGCATGAGCGGCACGAGTGCGTAGTTGATCTCGGCCACGCCGCCGCCGAACGCCGTCGCAGAAAGGTGCAGCACCCGCTTGCCCTCGACCATCGCGGCTAAGCGGCGAATCTCTTCCATCAACCCGCGGGTGGCGATGGTCGCGTAGTCGCCGAGCGACTTGGTTCCGACGTTGACGAGTGGGAGCATGATCGGGGGGTCGAGGGGACGGGCCGCAGCCGAGAATAACGATCGGGCTAGTCGGTCAAGAACTTGACGAACCGCAGCCGCGAGCCGCCAGACTCACCGGCGCCGAACTCCACCTCGTCGGCGAGCGCCCGGATGATCGCGATGCCGAGCCCGCCTTCGTTCAGCTCGTCACCGTTGCCCGATCCTTCGAATGCCTCCGGGACGAATCCCTCGCCCTCGTCGGTGACCTCCACGGCGATCCGATCGGGCTCGAGCACGTAGAGGATCTCGACCGCTCCCTCGCGTCCATCCGCATACGCATGACGGACGGAATTCGTGCAGGCCTCCGTCAGCGCGAGCTTCAGGTCGCCGAGCGTCTCCTCCGAGAACGGCCGCACCCGTGAAAGTCCGCTCAATGCCAGGCGGCCGAGCGTGATGTATTCGGCCTTCGCCGGCATCGAGAGCCGCACAGAGCGGCCAATCTCGTTCATGCCCAGCCTCATTCCCGACATCTCAGCAGTCCTAACGCAGGAAATCGGAAACCGACGGCGAAGGACGCGCGTTACTCGGGATTCGCCGGACGCATGCCGAGCGTGACCGGGACATCGCGGCGAGAACCGCCGCGGTAGATGGTGAACTTGACCGTCTGGCCCGGGGTTACGCGTTCCGTGACGACGCGGACAACGTCCTCGGCGCTCGCCACCGGCTCGCCGTCGATCGCGACGATCAGATCGCCCCCGCGCGTGAAGAGCGTTCCAAGGATGCGCTCGCGCCTCTCACCGCCTCTCAAGCCCGCCTTCTCGCCCGGCGTGTCCGGCTTCACGTCGGTGATCACTGCTCCGGCCTTGGCGGGATAGTGGAAGCGGCGCGAGAGCGACGGAGTGAGGTCCTCGGTCTCGATGCCCACGTAGGCGTAGGCGACCTTGCCGTTGGCGATCAGCTGGTTCATCGAGCGCTTGGCGGAGTCGATCGGAACGGCGAACCCGACTCCTTCCGCGTTCCCGGACTGGCTGCGGATCTGCGCGTTGATCCCGATCACGCGACCGCGAGCGTCGAAGAGCGGCCCGCCGGAGTTCCCGTGGTTGATCGGCGCGTCGATCTGGATCGCGTCCACGAGGTTGTACGCGGAGGTCAGCGAGTCGATCGAGCGACGCGTGGCAGAGACGACGCCGACGGCGAGCGAGTTCTCGTTGCCGAACGGGCTACCGATCGCCGCAACCGGCTCGCCGACGGCGACGGCTGCCGAGTCGCCCAGCGGCACTGGATGCAATGCGTGATCCGCGGGATCGACCTTCAGGAGCCCGACGTCGTCGAAGATGTCCCAGCCGATCACCTTCGCCGGCACGCGGTCGCGATCCTGGAACTCGACGAAGACTTGATCCGCGGCCTTGATCCGGTCGCCCGAGTCTCCCTCGCCCGCAGTGGTGATCACATGCGAGTTCGTGAGGATGTAGCCATCGGGCGAGACGACGAAGCCGGAACCTTGCGCGGCCTCGGCGTTTTCCGAATTCGGAGACCCGAAGACGGCGAAGATCGTCACGACGCCCGAGGCCCTGTTGGTGTAGATCCGAGCGGGTTGAAAGCCGTTCCCGGTCAGCGGCCGCGCGGCCGACCCGACGACCTTCCGCGTGTTGCGGACTGACTGGGCGGCGCCGCGACCCTCCACGAAGACCGTGCGGTTCGTGTTGTTGTCGAGCCACCCGGTCGCCTTTCCGACGGCCAGGACGCAAACGCCGCCGAGAACGGCGGCGAGCAGGGCGATCGCTGCGATCGGGCCTAGGCGCATGCCGCTCGAACTGTAGCTACGACTCGTCGAAAACCCGAGCGATCTGCCGCATGCGAGTTTCGCTCAACCAGGGCAGAGCAGATCGGCGGCTTCCCACGCCTTCTCTCCCGCCCCAGCGCGCAGGCGAAGCGCCACACCACCTCCTCGTTCGTCATTGATAAGGCCAAGCGAATGCGGCCGGCGCAACGAGTTGCCGTACCTTCTCCTTCGTAGAGGCCGGCGGCCCATTCGATCGACACATCAACAGCATCGCTGAACGATCGGATGGAAAACTCCCTGCATATCGTCCCTTTTGACGATTCCACGGGGAAAGACATCGCTTAGTTGGACGTCTGTGCGAGGGTGAGCGTGAAGGTCGTTCGGCCTTCGTCCGATTCGACGTCGATCGTGCCGCCCATCACTTCCGCGAGCTCTTTCGCGATCGCGAGACCAAGGCCGCTGCCCGAGGCTTTCGTCCCGTCGACGCGGTAGAAGCGCTCGAACAGGTGTGGGGCGTGCTCGGCGGGAATTCCCGGCCCCTCGTCCTCGACCTCGAGGAGCGCGCGACCGTCTTCCTGGCGCGCCCGGACGCGTACGGTGGTGCCTTTTGGCGTGTGGAGGAGCGCGTTTTCGACCAGGATCCGCGCGATCTGAATGACCCGCTCTCCGTCGCCGACCGCCGGCACGGCGCCGTCGCGGTCGACCTCGAGCGGATGGCCGCCGGAACGAGCGACCGCGGTGAACTCGTCAACGACCGCCGAGGCCAGCTCCGACAGATCGATCGGCTCCGGCGAGACCCGCAGCCGGCCGGCATCAAGGCGTGACAGATCGAGGAGGTCGTCGGCGAGCTTCGTCAGGCGCCGCACTTGCTCGGACATGGTCTCCATGAACTCCTTGCGGGTCGCTTCGTCGAGGACCTCGTCCTCCATCAGCTCGAGGAAACCGCCGAGCGAAAACAGCGGCGTGCGCAGCTCGTGCGAGGCGTTGGCGACGAACTCGCGCCGAGCGTGATCGAGCACAGACAGGCGCTCGCGCATGCGGTCGAACGCCCGCGAGAGCTGGCCAAGCTCGTCCCGGCCCTGGTCTGCAACGGGCTCGTCGAACTGGCCTCGAGCGATTCGGTCCGCAGCGCGCTCCAGCCTGCGGATCCTCCGGGCGAAGAGCCGGGCAGCGCCGTAGCCGATTGCCAGCGCCGCCACGAGGGCGATTAAGCCGGCGAGCAAGAGGCGGCGCTCGGCGAGATCGACGTCGGCGAGAGCGCTCTCGAGCGACGCTGAGACGAGGACGATCTCGCCCGTCGTCGGGACAACGGTGGCAGCCTCGGCGAAGCGCTTGCCGCCGCGCGTAACCGTCCCCCTTTGGCTCTTGCCGGTCCGCAACGCTTTGAGTGCGATCGGGTCCCGCTCGATCGCCTTTTCAGGCGGAACCCCCTGACGGGAGTCGGCGAAGATGAGCAGGCTCGGGGGCTCGAGGAACGGCTCCAGGACGAGCACTCGGGCATCCGTGCTCGCCGCCGCATTCTCGACGAAATCGTCGATGTCGAACGGATGCTTCGGAACCTGCTTGGAGATGTTCGGAGCCGCGCGCTCGAGCTGGGAGATCTTTGTGTCGACCAGACGGTCCTTCAGCGAAGGAATGACGACGACGTACACGATTCCGAGCGCGATCGCGACGACAAGCAACAGCGCCAGCGAGAGCCTGGCGCCGACACTGTGCAGCGGACGGAAGCTCATCGCTCGCGGAAGCGGTAGCCGACGCCGCGGACGGTGAAGATGTATTCGGGTGTGCGCGGGTCGGACTCGAGCTTCTCCCGCAAGTGGCGCACGTGGACGTCGATCGTCCGCGGCTCTCGGTAGTCGGAGTCGCCCCAGAGTGCCCGGAGCAGCATTTCACGTGTGTAGACGCGGCCCGGATTGGCCGCAAGCGTGCGCAGCAGCTCGAATTCCACGTAGGTGAGCTGCACCGGGCTTCCACGAACCTCGACCGACCGTCGGCTGGGATCGATCCGGAGGCCGTCGACCTCGATCGTCTTCGCTTCACGACTGGCCGTTGCAGGAGCGGCGGCCCGCCGCAACAGTGCCCGCACCCGGCTCCGGAACTCGCGGATCGAGAACGGCTTCGTGATGTAGTCGTCCGCCCCGAGCTCGAGGCCGAGGACCTTGTCGAGCTCGTCGTCGCGGGCGGTCAGCATGATGATCGGCACGTTGCTCTGCGCCCGGAGCCGCTTGCAGACCTCGAGCCCGTCGACCTTCGGCAGCATCAGGTCGAGAACGACGAGGTCGACCGGCTCGCGCTCGAAGCGGGCGAGCGCCTCCTCGCCGTCACGCGCCTGGAGCACGCGGAAGCCGTCCCGCTCGAGGGGGTAGGCAAGAAGCCTTTGCACGGAATCCTCGTCGTCGACGAGGAGAATGGTCGAGGAGTCGGGCATGGAACCGAAACGTAGGCCCGCCGGAGCTTCTCCCTACTATAGCCCGGTATGGCGGCGTCCCCGCCCGCACCCCCGCGCCCGCGAGCGCGGCCAGGCTCGATCGAGCGTCCCGTCAACGCCCGTCTCTATCGCGGCACCTGGCTGCTCGTCGGAATCCCGCTCCTCGTGGCGGCGTTCACCGTCGCCAAACCGGAGCCGTTGCGTCCCGCCGAGCCCCGGCTTCCGCCGGCGTTCGACAAGGCCACGGCGCTCACGTTTGCCCGTGACCTCTCGCGCCTGTTTCCCGGCCGCTTTCCAGGGTCCGCCGGGGCCGAAGGCGCCGCGGACTGGATCGACGCGCAGTTCGCGTCGTACGGCTTCAGGGTCCAGCACGACCGCTTCACGGCGACGATCCCCGGTCACGGGAAGGTTCCCCTCGACAACCTGATCGCCTTCATCCCGGGGCGCTCGCCCGAGGCGCTCGTCGTCCTCGCCCACCGCGACGACACCGGGACCGGGCCCGGAGCAAATGACAACGCGTCCGGCATCGGGGCCTTGCTCGAGCTCGCGCGCTCGTACGCGACCACGACCGCCGTCGGCGGAACGGCGCGGGCACCGCTCCCGGCGCATGAGATCCTGCTGGTCGCGACCGACGGCGGTGCTTTCGGCGGGCTGGGCGCCGAGCATTTCGCGCGGACGCACCGGGGCCGCGTCGTTGCCGTCGTCAACCTGGATTCGATCGCCGGCCCGAGCAAGCCGCGCCTCGTGATCACCGGCAACACGCCCCGCTCTCCAGCCGCGACCCTCGTCGAGACCGCCGCCGTACGCGTCGCCGAACAGACCGGGGAACGCCCCTCGCGGGCGAGCGCGATCGGACAGCTCATCGACCTCGCGTTCCCGTTCAGCCTCTACGAGCAGGCGCCCCTCGTCGCGCGCGGCATCCCGGCGGTGACGCTCACGACCGCGGGCGCGCGGCCGCCCCCAGCCTTCTCCGACTCCGCCGCCCGCCTGAACGGCCGTCACCTCGTGCAGATCGGGCGTTCCACGCAGGAGCTTCTCCGCTCGCTCGATCCCGGCGTCGAGCTCGCGCAGGGAACGACGAGCTACGTCTACCTCGGCCCGCGCATCGTTCGCGGTTGGGCGATCCAGATCGTCCTCATCGCGATGCTCCTGCCGGTGCTGATTGCGGTGGTCGATCTCTTTGCGCGCTGCCGACGGCGCCATGTTCCGCTCGCGCCAGCGTTCCGAAGCTTTCGCAGCCGCCTCGCGTTCTGGCTCTGGGTCGGCGTGGTCTTCGGCTTCTTCACGCTTCTCGGCGCCTGGCCGGACGGCGCCGATCTCCCGCTCTCCCCGGAGTCCCAGGCTGCTGTCCACTGGCCGGTGCTCGCGCTCCTCGGCGTCGCGGCGCTGTCCGCGGTCGGCTGGTTCGTTGCACGCGACCGGCTCGTGCCACGGCGGCCCGTGGCCCTCACCGAGGTGCTCGCCGGCTATACCGCAGCGCTCCTCGCCCTCGGCGTGATCTCCGTCGTCGTCGTCGCGATGAACCCGTTCGCCCTCATCTTCATCCTGCCGTCGCTGCATGCCTGGCTCTGGCTCCCGCAGGTGCGCGCGCGTCCCGCGTGGACGCGCTGGCTCGTGCTCGCGGTGGGTTTCGCAGGGCCGTTGCTTCTGCTGGGCTCGTTCGCCGTCCGCTACCACCTCGGCCTCGACGCCGGTTGGTATCTGATCGAGCTCGTCGCGATCGGTTACGTCGACTGGACCGCGGTCGTCGTCGTGCTCGCCTGGTTCGCCGTCGCATCCCAGCTCGCCGCGCTCAGCGCGGGCCGCTATGCGCCGTACCCGACGGCGGCGGAGCGTCCGCGGTTCGGCCCCTTGCGATCGCTCGTCCGTTACGTCGTGCTCGGCATACGGACGAGGAGACGGGCATCCGAGGCCGAACGGCAAGTCTTAGAAGGCTGAATGTCGATGCTTCTGCGCCGCTTAGGGACGCTCGTGATCGTCCTCGGTCTCGCCACGGCCGCGTGGGCGGTCGTGGTCTGGCGCTGGCAGGACCCGTTCACAGCGCTCTACACCACGTGGAAACAGGACGCGTTGCAGGACGCGTACGCAGCGCGGGTGGACAGCTTCGGCCGCCTGCACGTCACCGACGGTGACTCGCTCGCCACCGTCCGCCGGGAGATCGCGCTCGAGGCGGGGCGCTACCGTCACCGCAGCCGTCGCAGCCAGGCGATCGCACGCATACGGATCGCGCGACTCGACCTCGACATGATCGTCGTGAACGGGGTCGACAGCCGCTCCCTGCGGGTTGGTCCCGGGCGGGACCTGCGCACCTACATGCCGGGCGAGGGCCAGCTCGTGTACGTGGCCGGGCACCGCGCGCTGTTCGGCGCGCCGTTCGCGCACATCGACAGGCTACGCCGCGGCGACGTGGTGACCCTCGAGCTGCCCTATGCGATCTTCCGCTACGCGGTCACCGGCCACTCGACCGTCTCGAATGAGAACCCGAACCGTTTGCGCTCAAGGGGCCGCGAGACGCTGACCCTCGAGTCCGCGAGCGACCGTTTCCGCTCCTCGCACCGCTACCTCGTCTTCGCCCACCCGATCAGCGTCTCCCCACGTGGCGGCCGGACCTACCGGCCGGCCTGAGCGCTAGCCGAGCTCGAGGTAACGGACGGGGGCACCGAGCTCGAGCTCGCCCTCGCCGCGCGGGATCAGCACGAGCGAATCGGCCGTCGCAGCGCGCGCGATCATGTGCGACTCCTGGCCGCTGACGGGCTCGACCACCATCGCCCCGTCCCTGGCCTCGGTCTTCGAGCGCAGGAGCTCGTCGCGCTCGGGGTTGCGGCGGACGGCACGGCCGAGCACCCCCGGCACGAATCGGGGCAGCGGATCGCGCGCACCTTGGAGCGCGAGCACCGCCGGCAGGACGAACAGGTGGAAGCCGACCAGCGCGGAGACCGGATTCCCGGGCAGCCCGAACACGAGCGTCCGTTCCCGCACGCCAAACGACACGGGCTTACCCGGCTTCACGGCCACCCGCCAGAAGACCTCCTCGACTCCGAGCTCCGCCTCGATCCGACGAACGAGATCGTGCGGGCCCACCGAGACGCCACCCGAGGTCACGAGCAGATCGGCCTCGATCCCGCGCCTGAGCGCCTCGCGATGCGCCTCCTCGTCGTCCGCGACGGCTGCGAGCCTCTCGACCTCAGCGCCTGCGTCCGCGAGCTGCGCGGCGAGGATCAGCCCGTTGGCCTCGTAGATCTCCCCAAGGCCGAGTTCCTCACCCGGTGCCCGAAGCTCAGTTCCCGTGGCGAGAACGGCGGCGCGCGGCCGGCGGGCACACGAAACCTCCGCAACGCCGGCGGCCGCCAGCGCGCCGAGCTGCGCGGGGCTGAGCCGCACCCCCGCCTCGACCACGGGATCGCCTGCGTGCAGGTCGCCGCCCGCTGCGCGGACGTTGTCGCCCACCGCAACAGATGATTCGACTTGGATCTCGTTGTCACGATCGACAACATACTCCAAGGGGATGACGGCATCGGCGCCTTCGGGAACGACCCCGCCCGTGGCGACCCCCATTGCCTCACCAGGGCCCAGCGACCTCGACGCCGGAAGACCCGCGGCGATGCGAAAGACGACCGGAAGCTCTCCCGGCGTGTCCTCGGCCCTGAGCGCGAAGCCGTCCATCGCCGAGCTCGGGAACGGCGGCAGATCGACGACTGACCGAGCCGTCTCCGCCAGCACGCGGCCGGCCGCATCATCGAGCGCCACCGCCTCGGCCTCGAGCGGCTGAACACGCTCGAGGATCCGCTTCTGCGCTTCCTCGAAGGTGGGGAATTCCGCCACTTCGGGCATAAGCTACCGCCGTGGCCCAGCGTCTCATCGACGGCCGATATCGCCTAGACGAGCAGCTCGGAGCCGGGGGAATGGCCGAGGTCTGGGCTGCCCACGATCTCGAGCTCGACCGCCGTGTCGCCGTCAAGCTGCTCGGCCCGGAGGCGGACCCCGCGCGCTTCGAGCGTGAGGCCCGCGCCGTCGCCGCGCTCAGCCACCCGAACATCTGCCGGCTCTTCGACTATGGGACGACGGACGAAGGCCGGCGCTACATGGTGCTCGAGTACCTCCCCGGCGGAACGCTCGAGGAGCGTCTTCCGGCCGCAGAGCCGCTTCCGGACGACGAGAGCCTCCGGATTGCGAGCGAGATGGCGGCAGGGCTCGCGCACGCCCATGCCCGCGACGTCGTCCACCGTGACCTGAAGCCCGCAAACGTGCTCTTCACGTCTGAAGGAGAGGCGAAGATCGCCGACTTCGGAATCGCGCGGTTGGGCGGGGCGGGCACGCTCACCGAGACCGGAACGCTGCTGGGAACAGCTGCGTACATCTCGCCGGAGCAGGCGGCCGGCCGGCCCGCGGGGCCCGCGAGCGACGTCTACTCCTTCGGCGTCATCCTCTTCCGGCTGCTGACGGGGCAGCTGCCGTTCGAGGGCGACAGCTCGCTCGAGCTCGCCGCGAAGCACGTTCAGGAGCCGCCGCCGGTCGTTCAGGACCTTCGTCCGTATGCACCCGCAGGCGCCGCCGCACTCGTCGCCGCAGCGCTCGCCAAGGATCCGGCCGATCGCCCCGCCGACGGCGCGGCCCTGCTCGAAGCACTGGGTGGGGAGCCCACGACGCAGGTACTTCGACCCGCCGAGGCCGTGACGCAGGTGATCCCTTCGCGGCGGGGACGTCCGCCGAGGGCGGCGTTGATCGCGATTCCGGCGGTGCTGCTACTCGGGGCGGCAGGCGTCGGCCTCGCCCTGCTCGCGACCGGCAACGACTCGGAGGGCTCGCCGCCGCCGACAACCCGCGTCCACTCCGCGAGCCAGACCGGCTCGGGATCCTCAACGACGACGCGCGCGGCGACCGGCACTACGCGCCCGACCACACGTCAGACGACCCCGAGCACCACGCAGTCGCAGCGCACGACGACAACCGTGCCGACGACCAACCCCACGCTGCCGACCACCGTCCCGACAACGCTGCCGACCACAACTGCGAGCATCCCGACGACGACCTCGACCGTGACCACGACGGTCCCGACGATCCCCTGAGGCTAGGCTCCGCGCCGTGATCTCTGTCGTCGTTCCCGTCCACAACGAAGAGCGAACAGTCGCGCTGCTCTTCGAAGAGCTCCAGGCGGTCCTCGACGGCCTGGGCCAGCCCTGGGAGGCGATCTACGTCGACGACGGCTCGACGGACGGCTCGTTCGCTGCGCTCACCCGGCTCCACAACGGGAACGACCAGGTTCGGGTCGTGCGCCTGCGGCGGAACTTCGGCAAGGCGACGGCGCTCGCCGCCGGATTCGCGCAGGCGGAAGGCGACGTTATCGTCACGATCGACTCGGATCTTCAGGACGACCCGGCGGAGATCCCGCGTCTGCTCGTCAAGCTGGACGAGGGCTTCGATCTCGTTTCGGGCTGGAAGTCGCGCCGGCGCGACCGCTGGACGCGGCGGATCCTCTCCCGGATCTTCAACTGGGCCACGGGCCGGGTCTCGGGCCTGCGCCTCCACGACATGAACTCCGGGCTGAAGGCCTATCGCGCGGAAGTCGTTCGCGGCCTCAGGCTCTACGGGGAGTTGCACCGGTTTATCCCCGTACTCGCCCACTACCGCGGCTACCGGGTCGCAGAGCTGCCGGTACATCATCGCGCCCGGGCCCAGGGGCGCTCGCGGTACGGCATGGAGCGCTACCTCCGCGGCTTCCTCGACCTGCTGACCGTGTCCTTCATCGGCCGCTACCGGCATCGGCCGCTGCACCTGTTCGGCGGGCTGGGCCTGACCTTGGGCTTCATCGGCTTCGCGGTGCTCCTCTATCTGACGGTGCTCAAGATCAGCGGCGAGGCGATCGGTCACCGGCCACTGCTCGTCCTCGGCGTGCTGTTCGTCGTCGTCGGCTTGCAGTTCTTCTCGCTCGGGCTGATCAGCGAGATGCTCACGACGCACCACGAGGAGCGCGTCAGCGAGCGGGAGCGCGCCGACATGCACATCGAAGAGATCCTCTACTAGCTCTGCGCGTTCTCTATTTCGGGACCTACGAGCGCGACTACCCGCGCAACGCGCAGGTGATCTCCTGTCTGCGCGAAGCCGGTGTCGAGGTGATCGAGCGGCACGTATCGGTCTGGGAAGGACGGCGACACAAGTGGAGCGCAGGCCCGGCCGCCGCCGTGCGGCTGCTGGCGGCGCAGGGGCGGCTCCTCAAGCGTCCCGAGGAAGCGTTCGACGCGCTCGTTGTCGGTTATCCCGGTCAGCTCGACGTGGCAGCGGCGCGGCGGGCCGCCCGCGGGAGGCCGGTCGTCTTCAATCCGCTCGTCACCTTGACGGACACCCTCGTCGAGGACCGCGGACGCTTCGAGGCCGGATCGCCGGCGTCGCGCGTACTTCGGGAGATCGACCGGCGCGCCCTGCGCGGCTCAGACCTCGTGGTCGCCGACACGGAGCAGAACGCGCACTACTTTCGGAAGCTGGCGGGGCTCGAACGCGTCGCTGTCTGCTACCTCGGCGCCGAGGATCGCGTGTTCTGCCCCGGCTGGCGCCCGGCCGAGCCCTTCACCGCGCTCTTCTACGGCAAGCTGATTCCCCTGCACGGGATCGAGACCGTGCTCGAGGCCGCCCGGCTCGAGCCGGAGCTCCGCTTCCGGGTGATCGGGAGCGGTCAGCTCGAGGAGCTTCTGGACAGCCGTCCGCCGAACGTGGATTGGACGCCGTGGGTGGAGTACGAGCGGTTGCCGTCGGAGCTGCACGCCGCCGGCTGCGCGCTCGGGATCTTCGGCACGACGGCGAAGGCGCAGCGCGTGATTCCGAACAAGGCCTTCCAGGCGCTCGCCTGCGGCACGCCGCTCGTCACCGCCGACACCCCCGCCGCGCGTGAGCTGCTCGCCGACGAAGAGAGCGCGTTGCTCGTCCGCCCCGGCGACCCGCAGGCGCTCGCCGGAGCCGTCCGCCGCTTCGCCGACGACCGTGGACTCGCGCAACAGCTCTCGCGTGCCGGCCGAACGATGTACGAGCAGCAAGCGAGCGAAGCCGTCCTGGGACAGCGGTGGCGGGCCCTCATCGAGGAGCTGGTCCGCTGAGCCACGAGTGGGGCACCGCGCCGGACTTCGTCGGGCCGCGCCACGACCTGCGCGAGCGGCTGCTGCTCGACCTGCTCCTGTCCGCGAAGCCGGGCCCGAAGATCCTCAACGCGGGAGCGGGGCAGGGAACCTTCTCGCAGCGGCTCGTCGAGCGCGGTTTCGACGTGACGAGCTCCGACGCATCCGCCGCCGCCGCCGCCGTCCTTCACGAGCGGACGGGCGGCGAGGTCGTCGAGGCCGACGTGAGCTCGCTGCCGTTCCCCGACGAATCCTTCGATGCGATCGTCCTGGGCGAGGTGCTCGAGCACGTCGAGGACGACACCGGCGCGCTGGCCGAGTGCAGGCGCGTGCTGGCGCAGCACGGCGTGATCGCCCTGTCGGTGCCCGCAAATCCGGATCGGTTCGGGCCGAGCGACCGCTGGGCGGGCCACATTCGCCGCTACTCCCGCGAGGCGCTGCTGGAGGCCGTTCGGGGCGCAGGCCTCCACGTTGAGCGCTGCACCGCCTGGGGGTTCCCATTCTCCGCCCTCTACCATCGCCACATCTATGAGCGGCACGTCGACCGGCACGGAGCGGCGCAGCCGAAGCGATGGCAACGCCCCGCCGTCGCGATCCTTCGCGGCGCTCTCCAGATCGACCGCCTCTTCGTCGGCGTCGAGCGTGGGGCGCTGGGCTATCTCCTGCTGGCACGCCGCTCGTAGCGCCCGCGGGGTGCTCGTCATCGCGATCGCGGTCTACGCCGTGGGCTTCAGCGTCTTCGCGATCCTGCGGCACCTCGCCTACAACACGGGCCGATACGACCTCGGGAACATGGTGCAGGCGGTCTGGGCGACCGCCCACGGCCACCCGCTCCAGGTGACGAGCGGCGGCGGCGAGCAGTTCACGCGCCTGGGCTCGCACGCCGACCCGATCCTCGTCGCCTTCGCGCCGCTCTGGTGGGTCTGGCCGAGCCCGAGCATGCTCCTCGTCGCCCAGACGATCGCGATCGCACTCGGCGCGATCCCCGTCTTCTGGCTCGCGCGCAAGCACCTCGGCTCCGAGCGCGCCGGGCTCGCACTCGCGATTGCGTATCTGCTCTACCCGCCGCTCCAATGGCTGTCGGTCGACGAGTTCCACCCGGTCGCGCTCGCATGTCCGCTGCTTCTGTTCGCGTTCTGGTACCTCGACGAGGACCGGCTGATCCCGTTCGCGGTCTTCGCCGGCCTCGCATGCCTGACGAAGGAGGAGATCCCGCTCGTGGTGGCGGGCTTCGGGATCTGGTACGCGATCTCGCGGCGGCGCTGGCTCACCGGCGGTGCGATCGCGGCGGTCGGAGGCGCCGTTGCGGCGATCGCCGCCGGTTTCGTCATTCCGCACTTGAGCCCGACCGGCGAGTCGCGCTTCAACGCGCGCTACGGCGAGGTCGGCGGCTCTGCCGGCGGGATCCTCAAGACGGCCGTGACGCATCCCCTGCGTCTGCTCGAAGCCGCCTTCAGCTGGCGCGATCTTCAGTACCTCGCCAACCTGCTGCTCCCGCTGCTCGCCCTCTCGCTGCTCGCGCCGCTGCTCCTCGTCGCGCTCGTCCCCGAACTCGTGCTCAACCTGCTCTCGGACGTGTCCACGCAGACGTCGATCCGCTACCACTACACGGCGGGTGAGATTCCAGTCCTCGTCGCGGCCGCGATCCTGGGGGCCGCCGCGATCATCCGTCGTCGGCCGGGCGTGGCCGGGCCCCTCGTCGGAGCGCTCGTCGTTGCCGCGCTCGTCGCCAACTACGCCCGCGGGCCGCTGCCGATCTGGCGCGGCTTCCCGGGGACGAAGCCGGTCCCGTCCAACTTCGCGACGGTCACGGAGCACGACCGGATCGCCGATCGCGCGCTCGAGCTCGTGCCCGATGACGTCGTCGTCAGTTCGACGAATTCGCTGGGGGCGCATCTTTCCGCGCGCAGGCGGATTCTCAGCTTCCCGCGCGTCGCCGACGCGACCTTCATCGCCGTCGACGAGACCCGGATGACCTACGGCGGCAAGTTCGACGAGCTCAGAAGCGCGCGCGAGCTCGTCAGGGTGCGCCGCAATCCGGACTGGCGGCTCGTCTTCTCCACCGACGGGATCCTCGTCTTCCAGCGCACGAGACCTGCCACCAGCACGCCGTAGAGAACGAGCAGCAGCGCGTCGCGGACGAGCACGAGCCAGACGATCCCGTCGATCGCGAAGACGTCCCGGTAGTGGAAGAACCAGATCTGGGCCAGCACGAGCGCGGCGCCCAGCAGCGCCGTCGCCGCTATCCCAACCCAGCCTGCGAGCAGTGGGACGAGCGGGACGAGCCACACGATGTACTGCGGCGACAGCACCTTCGTGAACGCCACGAAGGCGGTGACCGACGCCGCGAACGCGAGGGGCAGCAGCTCCCGTGACGCGCGGCGGCGGGCGTAGAGGAGCCAGACCGCGACGAGCGCCAAGGCCTCGAGGACCACGGTGAGCGCCGAGAGAGCGTCGGGAAGCGAGCCGTCGAGATCGCGCGAGGCGACGCCGCCCGACGCACGCACGACGTCGGCGTCGTAGAGACCCAGGCGATCGGCGGCGAGCAGGATCGACGCGCCGGCGCTCTCCACCTGCAGCGACCGCTCGGCCTGCGCGCGAAAGCTCGACCAGACCCCGTCGGGCGCCACGGCCACGAACGGTGCGACCACCGCGATCGTCACGGCGGCAAAGACTCCCAGCGCGACGGCGGCCGCGCGCGGGCCCATCACGCGCCGGGCATACAGCGCGGCGGGCGGCAGGAGGACGAGCGGGTAGAGCTTGGCCACGAAGGCAAGCGCGAGCAGTCCGAACGCCCAGCGCTCGCGGCCGCGCAGCAGGAGCGCCAAGGCAATGACCACGAGCGCCGCGGGCCACGCGTCGTAGGTGTTGAGCGAGATCGGGCCGAGTGCGATCGGCGACAGCGCGACGACGCCGAGCGCCGCATACAGGTGCAAACGCGAGGCCCCGAGCTCCACCAGCACGAGCGCGATCGCGACGAGGGCGGCGACCCCGCAGAGCGCCATCAGCACCTTGAACGCCGCGTTGTAGTGCCCCGACACCGCGGCCGGCGGGAGAAAGACCGCGAAGGCTCCCGGCGGCCATTCGACGAAGAAGTCGCGGTACGGGATCGAGCCGTGGACGAAGTCGTGCGCATACCGCTCGTAGATGTGGACGTCCCGATAACGCTCGGCGCGAAAGAGCCCACCGTCGGGAACCGCGCAGGCGGCGAGGTAGAACGGGGCAGCAACGAGGGCTGCCCGCAGGGCGCTTCGCACTAACCCGGGCCGGGCGGTGGCGGTGGCGGCGGGGGCGCCGGCGGTGGCGGCTCAGGCGGCGGAGGAGGCGGCGCCGTCGGCGGCGGGGGAGGAGGCGGAGCGACAGTCGTAGGCGGCGCAGGGGGCGGAGCGCTTCGGGTCGTCGCGGGAGTCGTGGTCGCCTGCGCGGTGGTCGTCGTGCTCGGCGCGTAGTAGTAGGAGCTCGAGTCGTAGGAGCTCGAGTCGTAGTAGCTCGACGAGTAGCCGACCGCGTACTGCCCCTTGGTGAAGGGCCGCCAGTGAGGCTCGTTCACCGGCACAGTGAAATCGGCCTCGCGGCTCGAGCCGAGCGCGTTCTGCATGAAGATCCGCCAGATCTGCGCGGGGAAGGTCGGGCCCGAGACGGAGATCCCGTGAACGTTTCGCATCGGGATCTCGCCGGCGGGGTAGCCGACCCAGACCGTCGTTTCGAGATTCGGCGTGAAGCCACAGAACCACGCGTCGGCGTAGTCGTCGGTCGTACCGGTCTTGCCCGCAGAAGGACGTCCGAAGTACGCGCCGGTGCCGGTTCCCGACGTCATGTTCTCCTCGAGGATCTTCGTGACCTCGTACGCGACCCAGTCCGAGATCGCACGACGCCGCACGGGCTTGCCCCAACCCGCGTCGGTGTCCTCCTTGCCGTTTGCCAGCACGACCTTGGTGATCGCCATCGGCCGCGAGTAGATCCCACCCGCCGCGATCGTCGAGTAGGCAGAGGCCATGTCGAGCGGAGAGACCGCGATCGAGCCGAGCCCGAGCGACGGAACGTAGGCGCCTTCCCGCGTCGTCAACGAGGACTGGACGCCGAGCCGGTGCGCCATGTCCGCGACCTTCTCGGGCCCGACGTCCAGCGTCAGCTGCGCGTAGACGGTGTTGTCCGACCGGAGCGTGGCGTTTGTGACCGACGTCGAGCCGAGATAGCTGTGGTCGTACGTCGCCACGTCCCAGGCCGGCGAGTACGGATCCGGCTGGTAATGGAACGGCGCCGAGACGTAGCTCGTGGAGTCCGGATTCATTCCCTCGGCGATGGCCGCTGTCAGCACGAAGGTCTTGAAGGTCGAGCCGGCCTGGCGCCGCGCCTGCGCGGCCAGGTTGAACTGGTTCCCACGCCGCCGTGAGATCGCGGTCATCGCCCGGATCGCCCCGTTCGCGGGGTTGATCGAGACGATCGCCGCGGCGGGATCCTCCTTCAGGTAGAGCGTGTCGACGATCGCCTGGCGCGCCTCGGCCTGCAGGCGCGGGTCGATCGTCGTGGAGACGCGCAACCCGCCCGAGCGAACCGTGTTGGCCCCGTACTCCTTGATCAGCTCGTTGCGCACGTAGCTGAAGAAGTAGGGCTCGCGAATCCGCGTGTAGAGCTTGCCGGGCTTCAGGTGGAGGTCACGGTCCGCGGTCGCCTCGCCGAGCTGCTCGGCCGTGATGTACCCCGCGTTGGCCATCGAACGTAAGACGGCGTCGCGGCGTGCGAGCGCCTCGGCCGGCCTCGTGAACGGGTCGTAGACCGAGGGCGCCTGCGGCATTCCGGCCAGCAGCGCCGACTGCTTCAGCGTCAGGCTCCGCGCGTGGCGCGAGAAATAGGTCTGCGCAGCCGCCTCGACCCCGTAGGCGTGGTTGCCGTAGTAGACCTGGTTCATGTACGCCCCGAGGATCCAGTTCTTCGACCTCGCCCGGCTGAGCTTGATCGCGAGACAGGCCTCCTTGAGCTTTCGCTTGAGCGTCACCTCGCGCGAGATGTAGAGGTTGCGGACGAGCTGCTGCGTGATCGTCGAGCCCCCCTCGACAACACGGCCGGCGCGGATGTCCGACCAGAAGGCACGCGCGATCCCCTCGAAGTCGATCCCGCCGTGCTCATAGAAGCGCCGGTCCTCGATCGCCACCGTGGCCTTCCGCATGTACGGGCTCATCCGCCCGAGCGGCACGGGCTGGCGGTTCCTCTCGGCCGGGATCGCTCCCAGCAGCGACCCGTCCGCCGCGTAGACGAAGGAGTTCTGGCCGATCGCGACCGGCCGCAGCGACGAGAGGCTGCAGCTCGCCCTGAACGCGGCCGTGCCGCCGAACCCGATCGCCGCGAGCCCGCCGACGAAGACGACGAGCACGACAACGAGCAGCAAGCCGCGGCGCCGGCGTCGTGCCCGGACCCGCTCTCGCCGCTTTCGCCCGCGCCGCAACGAGACGTAGTCGTCCCGCGGCGGCCGCCTTCGTCGAGACGGAGGGCTCACTTCAGCACGCCCGCTTCGCGCAGACGGCTGTGCGCGCGAACGCGGAGCTCGCTCTCCAAGCGCTCGGCCTCGACCTCGTCGGAGGCGCGTGCGCGCAATGCAACCGTCGCTTTTTCGTTCAACCCGCTGACGAAGACCTCTGGATCGCGCTCGCCTTCCGCCGCCTCGCGTAGCACGTCGAGCACCTTCGGCAGATCGGTGTCGAGCGGGACCTGTACCGTCACCTCGGCCACTTTCTCCCTGCTAATGATGGTCGAGTTCCGGATCGTATCCGAGGCGAGTTTCTCGTTCGGAATCACGAGCCGATCGCCGACTCGGGTCCTGATGAAGGTGTAGCTGAGGCCGATCTCCTCGACCACGCCGTCGACGCCTCCAACCTCGACCTCGTCCCCCAGGCGCAGCGGCTGGGCGAAGGCGATCAGTAGGCCCGCCACGAAGTTTCCAATCGTCCGCTGCGCAGCGAACCCGAGCACGAGCCCGATCACGGCCGAGGAGGCGAGGATCCCTCCGGCGACGGCGCGAACCTGCGGGATGACGAGCAGCGCCGACAGCAGGCCGATGAAGATGATCGAGGTCGCGATCGTGCGGCGCAGCACCCGGTAGCGCGTGACGGCCTGCGGCGGCATCGGCCGCCGCGCAATGCGACGGTCGATCAGCCGCGCGACCAGGACGGTCACGAGCAGGACGACACCGACGACGAGAAGTCGCTGCCAGAACGGCATGCGCCTCTATTCGACGGTTTTTCGGCCGATCCTCAGTCGAGCGGCAGGGGTTTCCGGCCTGCAAAGCCCTCTTCGAGCCCATGCCAGTGCGCAACCTCGTCCTCGCCGACCCGCCAGCAGAGCAGGACCTCCTGGTCGCCCCGCTGCGCAGGAAAGTCGACGAGTCCCTCGTCGAGGTCCTTGACCTGGACGCCGAGCGCGCCGAGCGCCTCGACCGCGCGGGTCACCTCGCCCGCCTCGCGCTCGATCGCCTCGTCCTGAGCCCTAAGCTCCTGCGGCGAGACTCCGCCGCCGTTGCCGGCGATTCGCTCGTTGCTCTTCGCTCGACGACGAAGCGCGACGAGCAACCGACGCCGGTGCGCGACCATGTCCTCCGCCAACGGCCGGACGGTCTCAAGGAGCTCGTTGGCCTCCTCGGGCGTGAAGAAGCGGTCGGCCACACATCTATGATCCGGCCGCCGTGAGGGCCGGTCAACGGGTGTTCGACGAGATCGACGCGGTCACGATCGACGCGTTCGGGACGCTCGTGCGTCTGATCGACCCCATGGACGAGATCGACAAGGCGCTTCGGGCCCGCGGAATCGAGCGCGAGAGGGAGCGAATCGTCGCCGCTTTCGAGGCGGAGGCCGCCTTCTACGCGAAGCACACGCTGCGCGGCAGCAGCACGCAGGCATTGAGATCCTTTCGCGCGGATTGCGCCGGCGTGTTCCTGGAGGCGGTCGGCGCCGAGGCCGATCCGGCCGAGTTCGCGCCCGACTACGTCGCCGCGCTTCGATTCGAGGTCATCCCGGGCGTGACCCGCGCCCTGCGGCGGCTGAGGGCCCTGGGCCTCGAGCTCGCCGTGGTCGCCAACTGGGAAATCAGCGTGCACGAACGGCTGAAGGAGCTCGGGCTGGCGCCGTTCTTCACCACGATCGTCAGCTCGGCGGAGGTCGGAGCGCTGAAGCCCGACCCCGCGCTCTTCCAGACGGCACTGGAGCGTCTGGGCGTCCCGGCCGAGCGGGCGCTGCACGTGGGCGACGACCCGGTGGACGAGCAGGGCGCGCGCGCCGCCGGGATGCGGTTCGCCTGGGCGCCGCTCGAAGGCCTCTGATGCGGCTCGCGGGCTGGATCGCGTTCGTCGGATCGCTCTCCGCGCTCTCGTTCGCCGAGAGGGCAACGGGCGAGCGCCCCGACCCGAACGCGGTCTACAAGTGGAGCACCGCGGCGAACACGGCTCTCACGTTTGCATTCATCCTCGGCGTCGTGCTGCTGATCGCAATGGGGTTGCCGAAGCGCGAGTTCTTCGCGCTGCGGCGGCCGACCTCGTGGCGTCGAGCACTGGGGATCGCGTTGGGCGTCTTCATCGGCGTCACGGTGCTCGCCTACGTCCTCGACCCGCTGCTCCATGCAGGCGAAGAGCAGGGGCTGACGCCCGATCGGTGGGATTCCACCAGGACGGCTCCCTTCGTCGCCAACTTCGTCTCCTTCACGGTCCTCGGTCCCGTCATCGAAGAGCTGACCTTTCGCGGCGCCGGGTTCAGCCTCTTCGAAGGCTACGGCCAAACGGCGGCCATCGTGGCCACCAGTCTGGCGTTCGGCCTCTGGCACGGCATCTGGGAAGCCTTGCCGATCCTCGTCGCGCTGGGCCTCGGTCTCGCCTATCTCCGAGCTCGTACGTCGAGCGTCTACCCGTCCATGGTCCTGCACGGGACCTTCAACGGGATCGCATTGATTCTGGCTGTGACCGTATGAGTGCCTATATTGAAAACAATGCGGCGCGCAGCGATCCTGGCAATCGCGCTGGTCTGGGCCCCGACAGCGATCGCGGCTCCGCCCTCCCTGTCCGTCAGTGCAACACCGACCGGCGGCGCGGCACCGCTCGCGGTCACGCTTTCGGCCTCCGGTGACCTCGCCGCTTACAGCTGGGATCTCGGCGACGGAACCAGCGCCGTAGGGTCGACGGTCCAGCACACCTACGGCCCCGGGGCATTCGTCGCGCGCGTAACCGCCATCAGCGTGACCGGCGAGACGGCACAGGCGACGGTCAGGATCTCGTCATTCGCTCTCACGGTCCGGGCGAAGCGGGTGGCGACGTACGGCACCCATTTGAAGTTCCGCGGCCGGCTCGTGCCCGGGTTACGGGGAGTGCGGGTGCGCCTCTACCGATCGGGCACGCCGATCGCGGGCGCCAAGACCCGCGCGGGCGGTGCCTTCACGATCGGCGCGCCGATCCGGGCTCCGGGCAACTACGTGGCGCGCTACGGCGGCGCCGTCTCGACCCCGGTCTCCGTCTCCGTACGGCCGCGGATCGCCGTCCGGTTCAAGCGCAATCGGCTTCTCGTGCGGGCGTTCCCTGCGCACGCCGGTCTCCTGCGCGTCCTGATTTCCCGCGGCGGCCGAGCTCTCAGGCGCGAGAGCACATCGGGAAGGCTGAGTCTGCGGATCCCGAGGAGCCGTGCCGGCGTTATCCGGATCCGGGCCGTCGTCGATCCGGCGCCGGGGTTCATCCGCGCGTCGAAACGCCTGCGAAAGCTGCTCTACCTTCCCGCCCTCAGGCCGGGCGCGAGCGGCCGCAACGTCCGCGAGCTCGAGCGGCGGCTCTGGGATCTCGGCTTCGGGCTCGGCGGAGTCGACTCGTACTACGGCCGCGACACCGCAGACGCGGTGATCGCCTTCCAGAAGCTGCACGGCCTCCCGCGGACCGGCCGGCTCGACGCCCGCGCCGGTCGTCTTCTCGCGTTGGCGCAACGGCCGCGGGCCCGGTATCCCGGCAACCACATCGAGGTCGACAAGGGGCATCAGGTCCTCTTCGTCGTGCGCGGAGGAAGAGTGGTGCTGATCAGCCACGTCTCCACCGGTGCGACGGGCAACACACCGGTCGGCCGCTGGCACGTCTACAGCAAGGTGGCCGGTTGGCTCTCGGGCGGGATGTACGACTCGTCCTTCTTCCTGCGCGGCTTCGCGATCCACGGCTACCCATCGGTCCCCGTCTACCCCGCGAGCCACGGCTGCGTGCGCCTGCCGGTGTGGCTTGCGCCCCGGATCTTCTCGCTCATCTCCTACGGCACGGCGATCTACATCTATTAGCGCCGCAGTTGCGGTCGCGCTGGTGGTCGCGGCCGGCTTCGCCCGGGCGATCTACACGCGCACGGGCGAAGAGCAGGCAGTCGGCTGGCGGGACATCAGCGCCACGCTCGGCGCGCCCCGGTTTTCGAAGCGACGCGTCTCGGTCGAGCGAAACCACGAGGAGCGGGTTCTGATCGCGCTCGGGCCGCGATCGAGCACCGGCTACGATCTCCGCATCGTCCGCGTGGTCGAGCGCAAGCGCAGCATCCTGGTGATCGCGCGAGAGCGGACGCCGTCGCTCGGCGAGCAGATTGAGCCGCGCCTGACCTACCCGTTCCGCTTGATCGAGTTTCGCCGCAGCGACAAGCCAGTCCACGTCGAGCTCGAAGGCCGACCGTGAGACGCCGCTTGCGGTGTCTCATTCAGGCCGCGAGGGCTCTCCCGGCGCGGGCGTCTGAAATGACCGGTCGACACACTGAGACCGCGGAGTTCTCGCTGTGAGCGAACCGGAAGCCGATCCTCTGATCCGCCAGCTGAGGGAGCAGATCTCGGATGCGGACCGGACGATCATCGAGGCGATCAACGCCCGCCTGCGGCTGGTCGCGCGGCTGAAGAGCTACAAGGAGTCCCGAGGGTTCCAGTTCGTGGATCCCGAGCGCGAGGAGTGGATGCTGCAGTACCTTGCCCGCGCGAACCGGGGTCCGCTTTCGCAGGAAGGCCTGCGCGAGATCTTCGGCTCGATCCTCGACCTCACCAAGCGCGAGGTCGGGCGCGAAGAGAAGAGCTAGCTAGTCCTCTTCGGGTTCGGCTGAGAACTCGTCGGCTAACGAACGCCCTCGGCTCGCTATTCGTCGGAATCCGCCTCGGCGAACTCGTCAGGCGTGACGTTCTCGAGGAACTGCTTGAACTCGGAGACGATCTCCTCCTCGTTCACTTCCTCACCCTCGAACTCGATCGCGGACTCCTCGATCACCTCGTCGGCGGCGAAAATCGGCGCCTCGGCGCGAACCGCGAGCGCGATCGCATCGGAGGGGCGGGAGTCGATCTCGATCTCGGAGCCGTTCTGCTGCACGGTGATGCTCGCGTAAAAGGTGTTCTCCTTCAGCTCCGTGACCGTGATCCGGACGATCTGAGCGTCGAGCTGGCCGAGGATCTCGGAGAGCAGATCGTGGGTCATCGGGCGGGGCGTCGAGGCGCCCTGGAGCTTCATCAGGATCGCCGCCGCCTCCGGGTGGCCGATCCAGATCGGGAGGAACTTGTTGCCGTCGGCCGTCTTCAGCAGGACGATCGGCTGCTTGCCGACCAAGTCGAAGCTCACGCCGTAGATGACCATCTCTTGCATCAGCAGGCTCCCCCGTCCGGGCTTCCCATATTAGCCAAGGGGTCTTCGAGCGAACCGGGCCGGCGATCCATGCTCCGACAATGATCGGTCGAGAATCGAGCCGCTACAATCACCCGCCCGCGGGCGATTAGCTCAGTTGGTTAGAGCGCCGCTCTGATAAGGCGGAGGTCCCTGGTTCGAATCCAGGATCGCCCACCTCGCCTCTTGCTCAGTGAAGGATCTGCGTCTTCTTGACGTAGTCCTCGACGACGAGCAGGAAGAGCGGGTCCTCGGCGATCTCCGCGAGCGTGCCCTTCGTCGCGTCGTCAACGTCCTGGTCGTCCTCGAGTTCCAGCAGGAACGGCTGGAGCCGCCCGGCCTGTGACATCGCGGCCATCTTGAGGAAGAGGTCGCGGGTCAGATCGTCACGCGAGATGGCCTCGAGGGATTCGAGGTCGTGAAGCCACATGTGAAGCATCTCTTCAGTTCAACGAACCCCGCGCTGAAGCGGATACGCGCTCGAGCGCTTCGACGAGCTCGGTGAGCGCATCCTCGTCGTCGTACGGGATCTCGATCTTGCCCGGGGCCACCCTCGCCCCGAACCCCGTCAAACCTTCGATCGCCTCTTTCGCCCGCGCCGCGAGCGCTGGGTCGACGTGCCGTGGCGGCGAGCGGCGCGGCTTCTGTCTCGCACCCGCCCAGCGCGCGGCACGTTCGGCCGCGCGTACCGACAGGCCCTGGCGCACGATCTGGCGCGCCAGCTTGCGCCGGCCGTCGTTGTCGGGGACGGCCAGGACTGCGCGTGCGTGGCCCTCGGTGAGCTCGTTCCGCTCGAGCATCGCCAGCACGTCGTCCGGCAGCTCGAGCAGACGCACGCGGTTCGACACGGACGGCTTCGAGCGGCCGACCCGCTCCGCCAGCTCGCCGAGCGAGAGCCCGAACTGGTCGATCAGCACCGCATAGGCCTGCGCCTCCTCGACGGGCGACAGCTGCTCACGCGCGACGTTCTCGACCAGCGACAGCAGCAGCGCTTCGCGGTCGTCCGCGCTGCGGATGAGCGCCGGCAGCTTGTCGACGCCGGCCTCGCGTGCGGCGCGCCACCGGCGCTCCCCGGCGATCAGCTCGTAGCCGCCCTCCGGCCGAGGGCGCACGAGTACCGGCTGGACGATCCCCTGCGCCTGGATCGACTCCGCCAGCGCGGTCGTCGCCTCCGACTCGAAACGCTTCCTCGGCTGCTTCGGGTTCGCGTGCACCTCGGCGACCGGGACGTACGCGAGCTCCGTCTCCACCGCTCCGCCGAGCAGGACCTCGAGCCCGCGGCCCAGGCCACGACGTACTGGCTCAGCCGCGTTCGACAAGTTCCATCGCCACCTTCCAGTAGGCCTCCGCTCCCGCAGAGCGCCGGTCGTAAGCCGTCACGGGGAGACCGTGGCTCGGCGCCTCGGCAATGCGCACGGAGCGCGGCACGGTCGTCTTGAACACGAGCCCGCCGAAGTGGCGTCGCACCTCTGCAGCCACATCTGAAGCGAGCTTCGTCCTGCCGTCGACCATCGTCAGCAGCACGCCAGCGAGCGCGAGCCGCGGGTTGAGCCGCCTGCGCACGAGCTCCACCGATCCCACCAGTTGCGCCAGACCCTCGAGCGCGTAGTACTCGGCCTGCACGGGAACGAGCACGCGGTGCGCCGCCGCGAGTGCATTCACGGTCAGCGGCCCAAGTGAGGGGGGGCAGTCCACGAACACGAACGAGTACGCGGGCGACCCGTCCTCGAGCGCGTGCGCGAGGAACCGCTCGCCGTCGGTGTGGCGCGCCAGCTCGACCGCGGTACCCGCAAGCTCCGTCTTGGCAGGAACGAGCTCGAGGTTCGGAAAGCGCGTGGGTTTCGCAAGCTCGGCCAGCGGTGCGCCGTCGAGCAGGTCGAGGCTCGAGCTGCCGTTCGCCTTCTCGCCGAGGCCGGAGGTCGCGTTCGCCTGCGGGTCGAGATCGACGATCAGCACCCGCTCGCCGGCCTCCGCGAGGCAGGCGGCGAGATTGACCGCGGTCGTCGTCTTTCCGACGCCGCCCTTCTGGTTTGCGAGCGCGAGAATGCGTCCGGCCACACGGCGAGCCTACTCAGGCAAGCGGACGTTTCTTGGCCATTCCAAGCCGTCTGGGGAACCCCGGCGGCGTTTGCTGCACTTTCGTCACGACGGCCAGCCCGGGCAACTCCTGCACCGGCCCGCCGCCAAGCTGGTTGCTCACCGATTCCAGCGCCCCCACGTCGGCCGACGGACCGACGAAGAGGATCGCCGCGCCATCCACGCGCACCAGCGGCAAGCACCACTCGAGCGCCGTCGGCGGCTGGGCCAGCGCCTTCGCGACCGCGACGCCGAACGACTCCGTTTCTTGCTCCTCGGCTCGACCGGCCACCACCCGGACGTTCGGAAACTCGCGCGCTACCCGTTGGAGGAACGCGGCCCTGCGCCGGTTCGCCTCGAGCAAGATGAACTCCCGTTCAGGCAAGGCCGTCGCCAGCGGGATTCCCGGCGCCCCTCCACCCGAGCCGACGTCGACCACCGGGCCCTCGAACCGCCGCAGGACGTCCACCGCGGCCAGGCTCTCCTCCACATGCACGCGCCGAGCCTCGGCGCGATCCCGAATCGACGTCAGTCCAGGCGTCTCGAGCAGAGCGTCGAGCCAGTGCTCGACACGCGGGTCACTCGGGCTCAATGACGATGAAGCGGTTCGGCTCCGTGCCTTCGCTTCGCGTGGTCACGCCCGGGAACTCCTTCAGGCGCTCGTGCACGATCTTCCGCTCGACCGCCGTCATCGGTTCCAGCTCGACCGCGGAGCCAGAGGAAGCAGCCTGCTCCGCACTTCGCATCGCCAGCGCATGCAGCGCCGAGCGGCGGCGGTCCCGGTACCCCGAAGCGTCGACAACCACCGACTTGCGCTCCTCGCCTTGCGACCGCACGACGATCGCGTTGGTCACGTACTGGATCGCGTCGATCGTCTGACCGTGCTTGCCGATCAGCAGCCCGAGATCCCGGCCCGACAGCGTCGCGGTGATCGTCTCGTCGTCCTCCTCGATCTCGATCCGAGCCGAAGCGCCAACCGCCTTCACGATCCGGTCGACGAGCTCGCGCACCTGACCGGCGAGCTCGCTCTCGTCCTCGGGGGGCGCTGCAGATTCGACTGCGCTCGGATCGACGATCGCGATCACGCGCGCGGGGCTGTAGCCGACGCCGAGCAGGCCACGCTCGCCTTCGGACACGATCTGGAAGCGCACGGAGGACTTGTCGATCGCCGGGTCGAGCTTCTCGAGCTCGCGCAGCGCCGTCCACTTCGCCTCGCCGACGGTCTCGCCGGTCGCCTCGACCTGCAGCTGTTCGCTCATCTACGCGACCTCTTCTTCTTTTTCTTCACGCGCCTCGGCGCCGCTGGCTTGGCCGCGGCCGGTGCGGGCTCCTCCGCGGGGCGCTCCTTGCGCGCGCCGTCCGCCTCCTGAGGCGCCTCACGCGGTGCCGTGCGAGACGACCGCTTCTGTGGCGGCGGGGCCTTCGGCACGAGTTGTCGCGTGATCAGACCCTGCCCGACCGTCCACAGGTTCGTCGTCACCCAGTAGATGACCAGTCCGATCGGGAAGTTGACGAGGAAGGTGACGAAGACGATCGGCAAGATCATCAGCAGCGTGCGCTGGGTCTTGTCCATCGTCGTCGCCATGAAGTACGTCGAGGCGACCTGGCTCGTCACGTAGATCGCCAGGAGCAGGTAGCCCGACCAATGGCTTCCCGCATGCGCCGTGATGTCGGGCACGATCCCGAGCCAGCCGAGCCCGGTCAACCCCTCCTCGTTCGAAAGGTCGCGCAGCACGAAGTAGAGCGCGATGAAGATCGGTAGCTGGGCCAGCAGCGGGAGGCAGGACGCGGCCGGGTTGATGTTGTTCTCCCGGTAGAACTTCATCAGCTCTTCCTGCTGCTTCTGCTTGTCGTGCTTGTAGCGGTTTTGCAGGGCTTTCATCTCGGGCATGTGCCGCTGAAGCGACTGCATCGAATGGATCTGGCGGACGGTGAGCGGGACGAGCAGCATGCGCACGATCAGCGTCAGCACGACGATCGACCACGCCCACGGCAGGCCGACCGAGCCGTGCAGCCAGTCGAGGACGTGGCGAAGGACGTCCTCGATCGGGCCGAGGAGACCGAGGATCACGCGAACAGCCTCTGATCGTGCACGTGATCGACCCCGCCGCGGCTCCAGGGGTTACAGCGAAGCAACCTCCAGGCAGCCAGCACGGATCCGCGGAAGAAGCCGTACTCGCGCAGCGCGTCGATCGCATACCGCGAGCACGACGGGTAGTACTTGCAGGAGGCCGGAAAGAGCGGGCTGATCGTGTACCGGTAGACGTAGGCGAGACCGATAGCGACGTACTTCATGCCGCGGCCTTTCTCAGCACCTCGTCCACCCGCTCGCCGAGCCAGTCGAAGCCCTGCGTGTCCACCGCCTCGACGAGGCCCGGCCTGACGACGAGCACGTAGTCGCGGCCCCGCGGAAGCTGCTCGAGCCGCGCATGCCAGAGCTCCCGCAGCCGGCGCTTGATCTTGTTCCGCGTGACCGCGCTGCCGACCGCCTTCGGCACGGCAAGACCGAGCCTCGGCTCGCCGTCTGCGTCCTCCTCGCGGTCGAAGGAGTGCAGGACGAAGTAGCGCGTCGACACCGAGCGGCCCTGCCGGTAGACCGCGTCGAAATCCCGCGAGCGCGAGAGACGATTGCGGCGATGCATGCGCTCGCTACGCAGACAGACGCTTCCGGCCCCGGGCGCGGCGGCGCTTCAGGATCGCGCGGCCGGCACGGGATGACATCCTGGCGCGAAAGCCGTGCCTTCGCTTCCGCCTGCGCACGTTGGGCTGGTAGGTCCGCTTCATGGAGGAGAGGAGAAAAGAAAAATGCAGTCCGAGCCGGAGCGTCGGAGCGGCCAGTATAGACGGACCGATCGGCCTGCCTTTTCCACAGCGAAATCGGCGGGGAGCCTGCAGCGGAATTGGCAGAGCGAAGCCGGTCCAAGGCTTTACGCGTCGTCCGTTTGGACACTCTTCCACAGCTGTGGAGAGGCCTGTGGGAGCCGCTCTAAATCCCTGCAAATTGGGCACTTTTTTAAAACCGAAGATCACGCGAAAGGCCCGTTGTGAGAGCTGGAGCACGTTGCTATGCTCGCCCTTCTTTTCGTCCCTTGACAAGGAGCGTGCCAGCGGAGTGGAGACCCCAACAGAGCTGACTGCGGAGAGTGTCTGGAGCGACGTCGCAAGTCGGCTTCGGGGGGCCCTCAACGAAAGCACGTTCCACAATTGGTTCGGCCAGGTTGACGGCATGGAGCTGACCGACAAGGAGTTCGTCCTGGCCGTCCCCAACGACTTCACGCGCGAGTGGATCGAAGGCCATTTCATCGGCTTGATCTCGGCGGCCGTGAACGACGTCATCGGCGAGGAGCGCCCGGTTCGCTTCTTCGTGCGCGAAGAGAAACGGCGCACGGCGATCGCGGAAACGAGCGCGCCGCGGCGTTTCTCCGAAGGCCTCAACCCGAAGTACACCTTCGATTCCTTCGTGATCGGCTCGTCGAACCGGTTCGCGCACGCAGCCGCGCTCGCGGTCGCGGAAGCGCCGGCGCAGGCCTACAACCCGCTCTTCATCTACGGCAGCACGGGGCTCGGCAAGACCCACCTCCTGCAGGCGATTGCCCACTACGTCGACGAGAACACGGCCGAGTTGACCGTCCGCTACGTGACCAGCGAAACGTTCATGAACGACTTCATCAACTCGCTGCGCGACAAGCGGATCGAGGGCTTCAAGCAGCGCTACCGCACCTACGACATCCTCCTCGTCGACGACGTGCAGTTCTTCGAGCACAAGGAGCGGATCCAGGAGGAGTTCTTCCACACGTTCAACTCGCTGCACGAGGGCGGGAGCCAGATCGTCATGTCGAGCGACCGGCCGCCGCGAGAGATCGCCACGCTCGAGGAGCGGTTGCGCTCGCGGTTCGAGTGGGGGCTGATCACCGATATCCAACCGCCCGACCTCGAGACGCGGATCGCGATCCTCCGCAAGCGTGTCAAGACCGAGAACATCCATGTGCCCGACCCGCAGCTGCTCACGTTCATCGCGAGCCGCGTGTCGAGCAACATCCGCGAGCTCGAGGGTGCGCTCACGCGCGTGATCGCCTTCTCGTCGCTCACCGGCCGGCCGATGACGGAGGAGCTCGCGCAGGACGTGCTGAAGGACGTGTTCCCACAAGGCGATCTTCCGCAGGTCTCGATCGAACGGATCCAGCAGCTCGTGTCCGAGCGCTTCGGCCTCTCGCTCGACGAGCTTACCGGCGACAAGCGATCACAGAACATCGTCTATCCGCGGCAGGTCGCGATGTACCTCTCGCGCGAGCTGACCGACTCTTCGCTACCAAAAATCGGCAAGGAGTTCGGCGGGCGCGACCACACCACGGTGATCCACGCCACCTCGAAGATCGCGCGGCTGATCCGCGAGGACCGCTCTGTGTACAACCTCGTGCAAGAGTTGACCGCAAGAATCAAACAAGTGCGCTGAATCTGTGAACTACCGTCGCCGGCCCGAGCACCCTGTGGGCATCCCCTCGTTATCCCCCGCCGTACCTCACAACCAAAACCGCGTAACCAAGAGCCTGCGGTGCATCATCCCCGTGCTCCACACTCTCTATGACTACAACGAGAGGATTTAAATGATTGAGACAGAAACCGTGGTGCCCACCGGAACACTCAAGGTCACGTGTTCGCGGGATGAGCTCGTCGCCAAGCTGGCGATCGTCTCCCGGGGTGTTTCGACGCGGACTGCGGTTCAGATTCTCGCGGGCATCCTGGTCACGGCGGAAGGCGACAAGCTCAACCTTGCCGCGACGGACATGGAGCTCTCGCTTCGCGCGTCCATGGACGCCCAGGTCGAGGACGAGGGGTCGGCGGTTCTTCCAGGGCGGACGCTGGTCGAGATCGCGCGCCTGCTGCCGGCGGAAGAGGTGACTCTCCAGTACAAGGGTGAGGAGGGTGTGGTCGAGATCACATGTGGAAGCGCGAGCTATCGCCTGAACACCTACACACCGGAGGACTTTCCGAGGCTGCCTGATACCGAGAGCCTGTCTCGCTACCCGATTGAGCGCGACGCGTTTCTGGAGACGATCCAGCGTGTCAGCCGCTCTGCGTCGCGTGACGAGTCGCGTCCCGTCTTGACCGGGATCCTGATGCGCTTTGAAAGCGGCAAGCTCGTCATGGCCGCGACCGACTCGTATCGTCTCTCCGTCAAGGAGACATCGGTCGAGACCGAGCTTCCGGAGCTCGAGGCGATCGTCCCTGCGCGCGCGCTGCAGGAGCTCGCGCGAATCGGACAGGGAGCGAGCGAGATCGAACTGGGCCTGCACGAGAACCAGGTCGTCTTCGGCGTCGACGGAACCTGGTTGACCACTCGCCGCATCGACGGCCAGTTCCCCAACTACAACCAGCTGGTACCCGAGACCTTTGAGCACGAGGTTCGCATGCCACGCGAGGAGCTTCTTGACGTCGTCCGCCGCGCGTCGGTCATGGCACAGCGGAATTCCCCACTCCGCCTTCGCTTTGAGAGCGGCGAGCTCACCGTTGCGGCGCGGACGCAGGACGTCGGCGAGGCGAGTGAATCGATGCCGGTGCCGTTCAGCGGCGAGCCGCTCGAGATCGGCTTCAACGCAGATTTCCTTCGCGACGGCGTGGAGTCGGTTACCGACGACGAGGTGCGGCTGAAGTTGATCAGTCCGCTGCGCCCGGGTCTCATTCAGGGCGAGGGCGACGACTTCTGGTACCTGATCATGCCAATCCGGCTGGCCGGCTGAGCAGCGGCTGATCGTCGAGAACGTCTCGCTTCGGAACTTTCGATCGTACGAGCGGCTGGAGTTGTCGCTCGGGCCGGGGCTTGCGCTCGTCGTCGGGCCGAACGGGGCCGGCAAGACGAACCTGCTCGAGTCGCTGCACGTCGGCACACAGGGGTTCTCGCCACGGACGCGGAGCGACGCGCAGCTGATTCGCTTCGGCGCCGAGGCTGGACGGGTCTCGTTGAACGGCCGCCGCGGTGGGACCGCGCTCGAGATCAACGTCAAGCTGTCCACGCAGTCGGGAAAGCGCGCCGAGCTGAACGGGGCAGCGCTTCGGGCGGCCGAGCAGCTTCGAGCGGAGGTCGCAACGCTGGTCTTTACGCCCGACCGGCTGGTGGTCGTCAAAGGGGCGCCGGCCGCTCGCCGCGCTTACTTCGATCGCGTGACCGGCCGCCTGTCACCGGCGCGGACGGGGTTGTCGGCCGAGTACGGAGCCGCGGTCGGCCAGCGAAACGCCGCGTTGCGCCGGGTGGCGGCGGGTGTCTCGTCTCGTGAAGCAATCGCCCCGTGGACGGAACGCGTCGCGGAGCTGGGAGCTCTTTTGACAGACGCGCGGCGCGAGACGATCGAGGTGATCGCGCCCCGGTTCACGGCGAGTGCAGCCGAGCTCGGGCTCGACGATGTGCGCCTCGGCTACGACGCCAAGGCTCCGACGGTGGACGAGCTCGAGGCGGCGCTCGAGCGCGACCTCGAACGGCGTACGACGAGCCTCGGCCCCCATCTCGATGACGTGGCGATTAGCTCGGGCGGCCGTGACCTGCGGGCGTACGGCTCACAGGGGGAACAGCGCCTCGTCGTCCTTGCGCTTCTCCTGGCGGAGGCCGAGCTGCTGAGCGAGCTGCGAGGCACGGTGCCGCTGCTGCTACTTGACGATGTCTTGTCCGAACTGGACGCGAACCGGCGGCAGGTGCTCGTCACTCAGGTTCGCCGGCTCGGGGGCCAGGTCCTCGTGACAGCGACAAGCGCGAGCGCGCTGCCGGGCGATCCGGACGTGCTCGTCGAGGTGCGCCCAGGGCAGGCGGAGCGACAATGAAGCGCATAAGCGAAGAGGTCGCACGAGAGCTCGGCCGTTACGGGCCTGCGGCTGGGATGCCGGAGCTCGTTGCGGCGTGGCCGGACGCCGTCGGGCCTGCAGTGGCTGCGAACGCGTGGCCGGCGCGGATCGCCCGCGACGGTACCCTGCACGTGCACACGGTCGACTCGATGTGGGCCTTCGAGCTCAACGCGCGAGCTGCCGAGATCGCCAAACGGGTCGACGTCGCGGGCGTGCGCTTCGTGCCCGGACCGCTCCCGGACCGCTCGAAAACCGAGTCGGAAGCTGAACGAGAAACGCGCGTGGAGGTGAACGAACAGGACCGAGAAGAAGGAGCGCGTCTAGCCGCCGAGATCAACGACGAAAACCTTCGCAAAATGGTCGCGAGAGCGGCTTCGGCGAGCCTCGCGAGGGCCCGGGACAGCCGCTTCCTCTGATAGACTGTGCTTGCGTGATAAAGGCCGCGTTTGCAGGCCTTTTTTACTATGACGGAAGCTGCATACACTGCAAAGGACATCACGGTCCTCGAGGGCCTCGAGCCGGTCCGCCTGCGTCCGGGCATGTACATCGGTTCGACCGGCGCGCGGGGCCTTCATCACCTCATTTACGAGGTGGTCGACAACTCCGTCGACGAGGCGCTAGCGGGGCGGAACGACCACCTGGAGGTCACGCTTCATCCCGACAATTCCGTGACCGTCCGCGACTGGGGCTCCGGGATCCCGGTCGAGATCATGAAGGACCAGGGCCTTCCTGCGGTAACGGTCGTGCTGACGAAGCTGCACGCGGGCGGGAAGTTCGGCGGCGAGACGTACAAGGTCTCCGGCGGTCTGCACGGAGTCGGCGTCTCGGTCGTGAACGCGCTCTCGGAGTGGCTCAAGGTCGAGGTGCGGCGCGACGGCAAGACCTACCGACAGGAGTTCGCGCGCGGGGAGCCGACCACCGAGCTCGAGGTCGCCGGCAAGTCGGAGAAGAAGGAGACTGGCACGACGATCTCGTTCCTGCCCGACCTGGAGATCTTCGACGAGGTCGAGTGGTCGCGCGACACCCTCGTGCAGCGACTGCGCGAGACCGCGTTCCTGACTCGTGGCCTCCGGATCACGCTCGTCGACGAGCGCGAGGGCGAGGACCGACACGAGTTCCACTACGAGGGCGGCATCCGGGACTTCGTGGCGTACGTCAACGACGCGAAGGACGCCGTTCACAAGCGCATCGCGTTCTTCGACGGCGAGAGCGAGCACGGACACGTCGAAGTCGCGATGCAGTGGAACACGTCGTACGTCGAGTCGGTGTTCTCG
>JBKPHH010000071.1:0-12606 GCA_046729795.1 Actinomycetota bacterium
GAGCGGCTGAAGCTCGCCGGGCTCGGGTTCTATCCCGAGGAGCGGCGCTTCTACCCGCAGGGCTCAGTGGGCTCGCAGGTGCTGGGGTATGCCGGCGTGGACAACCGGGGTCTCGCCGGTCTCGAGCTCGCGCTCGACAAGGAGCTGGCCGGTAAGGCGGGCAGCGAGACGATCGTCCGCGACCCGTTCGGGCGCGCGCTGGAGGTCGTCAACGCGACCTCGGAGCGCGAGGGAACGGACGTCTGGCTGACGATCGACCACACCATCCAGGCGAACGTCGAATCCGTCCTCCGCGACACGGCGAGGCGCTGGAGCGCGAAGAGCGCGTCGGCTGTGGTGCTCGACCCGAAGACCGGGAACGTGCTGGCGATGGCGGTGGCGCCGAGCTACGACGCGAACAAGTTCCCGGGAGTCTGGCGCGTGCTGCAGCGCAACCGGACGGTGACGGACACCTACGAGCCGGGATCGACGTTCAAGCTCGTCACGGTGAGCGCCGCGCTCTCCGACGGGCTGGTGACTCCGTGGAGCCAGTTCCGGCTCATGTACGAAATCCAGGTCGCCGACCGCAAGATCCACGACGCCGAGCACCGCGGGACCGAGACGATGACGGTCGCGCAGATCCTCTCCAAGTCCTCCAACGTCGGCGCGATCACATTGGCGAAGCAGCTCGGCAAGGATCGCCTGCTCTCGTGGGTCTCGCGGTTCGGCTTCGGCCGCAAGACGGGCATCGACTTCCCCGGCGAGTCGCGCGGGATCCTTCCTTCGTACTGGTCCGGCTCGTCGATCGGCAATATCCCGATCGGGCAGGGGATTGCGGTCACGCCGGTGCAGATGGCGTCCGCGTACGCCGCGATCGCGAACGGCGGAGTCTGGGTCCGGCCGCACCTGGTCGACCACGTGGGCACGCGGCCCTCGGAGACTCAGCCGCGCCGCCAGGTCGTCTCGCCGCGCGTCGCCTCCCAGGTGGTGTCGATGCTCAAGAACGTCGTTCTGGATGGAACCGGCACCGCTGCTGCGATTCCGGGCTACTTCGTCGCCGGCAAGACCGGCACCGCGGCGAAGCCGGACGACCACGGCGGGTACTCGGAGTCGCGCTACGTCGCCTCGTTCGTCGGCTTCGTCCCGGCGACCAAGCCGAGGCTGGTCGTGCTCGTGACCGTCGACGAGCCGCGCGGCGCGATCTGGGGCGGCGTCGTCGCGGCGCCCGCCTTCCAGCAGATCGCCAGGTTCTGCCTGCAGTACCTGGAAGTCCCGCCGGACGCCGGCTACTAGCCAAGGCCTCCGCCCGCGCGACTAGACTCGGACCGCGATGGATCTGGAGCGCCTCAGCGCAGCGCTCGCTCCGATCGACGTCGTTGGCGGTGCCCCGACCGAGATTCGCGACCTCGCCTACGACGCGCGCGCGGTCGAGCCAGGCGCCTTGTTCTTCTGCGTGCCCGGCGAGCGGGCCGACGGCCACGACTTCGCCGGAGAGGCCGTCGAGCGCGGCGCCGTCGCGCTCGTCGTCGAGCGTCCGCTCAAGGTCGACGTGCCGCAGGTCGTCGTCGCGGACGCGCGGCACGCGATGGGCGCCACAGCGGTTGCGTTCTACGGAGACCCGACCGCGAAGCTCCAGGTCGCAGGCGTCACCGGCACGAACGGCAAGACGACGACCACGTTCATCCTCTACGCGATCCTCGCCGCGGCGGGGCGCCGGCCAGGCCTGCTGGGGACGATCGAGAGCCGCGTCGGCGGCGAGCGCCGGCCCGCGATCCGCACGACGCCGGAGGCAATCGACCTTCAGCGCAGCTTCCGCGAGATGCTCGACGCGGGCGACCACAGCTGTGCGATGGAGGCCACCTCACATGGTTCTGAGCTCGGGCGGCTCGACGGCGTGCGCTTCTCCGCACTTGCGTTCACGAACCTGAGCCAGGACCACCTCGACTTCCACGAGACGATGGAGCGCTACTTCGACGCGAAGCGCCGGCTCTTCGTCGAACGTCGGCCCCCATCTGCAGTCAACGTGGGCGACGAGTACGGGCGGCGACTCGCGGAGGAGCTGCGGCGGGCGGGCCATGAGCCCCTGCTCACCTTCGGCATCGCAGAGGATGCGGACCTGCGGCCGGAGGAGCTGGAGCTGTCGCAGGCGGGCGCGAGATTTCGCGCGGCCGGCATCGAGCTGACGACCGGGCTGCGCGGGCGCTTCAACGTCGAGAACGTGCTGGCGGCCGTCGCGGTCTCCCGGCTGCTCGAGCTCCCCGACGAGGCGATCGCGACCGGCGTCGAGCACATCCGCGGCGTGCCCGGCCGGCTCGAGCCGGTCGACGAGGGCCAGCCCTTCCCGGTGCTCGTCGACTACTCGCACAAGCCGGACGCGCTCGAGAACGTGCTTCGCACCGCACGGGACCTCACCGAGCGGCGGCTGATCTGCGTGTTCGGGTGCGGCGGCGACCGCGACCGGGGCAAGCGGCCGCTGATGGGCCGGATCGCCTCGGAGCTGGCCGACATCGTCATCGTCACCTCGGACAACCCGCGCAGCGAAGATCCCGACGCGATCATCGCCGAGATCCTGGAGGGCGCTACCGGCCCGGTCGAGGTCGAGCCCGACCGTCGTGCCGCGATCGTGCAGGCGGTCGAGCTCGCCGAGGAGGGCGACGTGCTCGTGATCGCCGGCAAGGGCCACGAGACCTACCAGGAGGTCGCCGGCCGGAAACTGCCCTTCGACGACCGGGAGGTCGCACGGGAGGCACTGCGAACCCTTAAGGCGACAGCATGATCCCGCTGCCACTGAACGAGCTCGAGGGCCTCGGCGCGCTGGAAACGGCGCCGTGGGCAACCGAGATCACGGGCGTTCAGGTCGACTCCCGGCGCGTCGCCGAGGGCGATCTCTTCGTGGGGATCGGGAGCGGCGCGGACTTTCGCAAGCACGCCTTTGCGCGCGGAGCGGCGGCGACCCTCGTTCCCGACGACGCCTTCCGGGCGATGGCGGCCCTCGGGCGGGCGGTCCGGGACAAGGCCTCCGCCCGAGTGGTCGGCATCACCGGGTCGATGGGGAAGACCTCGACCAAGGACATCCTCGCGGCGCTCTGCGCTCCTTCGGCGCGGACGATCGCCGCCGAGGAGAGCTTCAACAACGAGATCGGTGTCCCGCTGACGCTCTGCCGGCTCGAACCCGACACCGAGGTCTGCATCCTCGAGCTGGCCATGCGCGGCTTCGGCCAGATCGCCGAGCTCTGCGAGATCGCGCGGCCCCAGATCGGCGTGATCACGAACGTCGGCCCGGTGCACCTGGAGCTCGTCGACTCGATCGAAGGAGTCATCCACGCCAAGGGCGAGCTTGTGACGGCGCTGCCGGCCGGCGGCACGGCGATCGTCCCCGAAGACTTCCCGGTCGAGCGGGACGACATCGAGGTCGTTCGGCTCGGCGAGCCGGAGGCGCAGCCGGACGACGGACATACGGTTGTCGACGGCGTCCGTTTCAACTTCACCGCGAAGCACCAGGCCCTGAACGCGGCGGCGGCACTGGCGGCCCTCGACGCGCTCGGCCTGCCGCGGCCGGACTCGGTCGAAGTGGACTTCTCCAAGTGGCGCGGCGAGGATCGCGAGCTGCCCGGAGGCGGCCTGCTGATCAACGACGCCTACAACGCGAACCCGGTTTCCATGCGGGCGGCGCTCGCGTATCTCGTGGAGCGGGCGGGGGAGCGGCGCCCGGTCGCGATCCTCGGCGACATGGCCGAGCTCGGTCGGACGGGGCCCGGCTACCACCGCGAAGTCGGCGAGGCGGCCGCCGAGCTGGGCGTGCAGGAGCTGCTGGCCGTCGGGGAGCTCGCGCGGGGTTATGTGGAGGGCGCGGCCGGGGTTCCCTCGCGCTGGGTGCCGAACGTCCATGAGGCGTTGCGTGAGCTCGACGACATGGTGCGGCCCGGCGACTGCGTGCTAGTGAAGGCCTCCCGCACGGTCGGCCTCGAGGCTGTGGCGGAAGCGTTGGTGGCGGTCAAGGCCTAGATGGTTCGCGTCATCATCGCGGGGCTCGTCGCGATGCTGCTCTCGATCGTGATCGGCCCACGCTTCATCGCGTTCCTCCGGCGCAGGGAGATCGGCCAGTTCATCCGCGAGGAGGGGCCGACCTGGCACGCGACCAAGCAGGGCACGCCGGTCATGGGCGGCCTGCTGATCCTCGCGTCCGCGACCGTTGCGTACCTGATCGTCGGCAAGTACACCGTGCCGGCGCTGACCGTGCTCTTCACCACCATCGGCTGCGGCGCGGTGGGGTTCCTGGACGACTTCATCAAGCTGCGCCACCGGCGCTCGCTCGGGCTCTCAGGGCGGTGGAAGCTCGTGCTGCTCGGGTTGATCACCGTCGGCGTCGGCATCGCCGCCGACCATCAGCACCTGCCGACGGCGATCTACATCCCCGCGATCGGCGACCTCGAGCTCTCGTATGCCTGGTACGGCCTGCTGTTCCTCGTCATCGCCGGAGCGGCGAACGGCGTCAATCTCACTGACGGGCTCGACGGGCTCGCGGCGGGTACGGGGATCATCGCGCTGTTCACGTTCACGGCCATGAACGTGGTGGCGTGGATTCGCTCTTCGCGAGATCCGTCCCTGCGCCTCGACACGAAGCTCGACCTGGCGATCGTCGGCGCGGCATTGATCGGGGCCGCGATCGGCTTCCTCTGGTACAACGCGTTCCCCGCCGAGGTCTTCATGGGGGACACGGGCTCGATGGCGATCGGCGGCGCGCTGGCCGGCTTCGCGATCATGACGCAGACGATCTTCCTGCTGCTCCTGATCGGCGGGATCTTCGCGATCGAGGCGCTGTCGGTGATCGTCCAGGTCTTCTCCTACAAGTACCTGCACCAGCGGCGCCCGTTCCTGATGGCGCCGATCCACTACCACTTCGAGATGAAGGCGTGGTCGGAGACCAAGATCATGGTCCGCTTCTGGATCCTGGCCGGGATCCTCTGCTCGGCCGGGTTCGCCCTCTACTACCGCTACTTCAGCGGCTTCCGCTGAGCGATCTCCCTGAGCGAGTCCTCGTGCTCGGGCTGGCGCGCTCGGGGAAGGCGGCGATCGCCGCACTCGAGCGGCGTGGCGTCTCGGTGCTCGCCGCCGACCGCGAGCTCGGCAACGACGAAGACGAGTCGCAGCTCGACGGCGTCGGCCTGCTCGTCAAGAGCCCGGGCGTGCCGGGTGAGGCGCCGCTCGTGCGCGCTGCCCGCGCGCGCCGGATCCCGGTTTGGAGCGAGCTCGAGCTGGGCTATCGCCTGCTGCCGGACAACCCGCTGATCGCGGTCACGGGGACGAACGGGAAGACGACGACGAGCGAGTGGCTCGGCTTCATGCTCGGGGCGCCTGTCGCCGGCAACGTGGGGCGGGCATTGACGGAGCTCGACGGGCAGGTCGAGCCCGGGCGGCCGATCGTCGTCGAGGTCTCGAGCTTTCAGCTCGAGGACGTGCACGAGTTCCGGCCCTCGATCGCCGTCCTGCTCAACCTCGAGCCAGACCACCTTGACCGTCACGGCACCTTCGAGGCCTACCGCGAAGCGAAGCTCCGTGTCTTCGAGAACCAGACCGGCGAGGACACGGCGATCGTGCCGCGCGGATTCGGGCTTCCCGGGGCAACCGAATTCTCCGCCGACGATCCGCTGCCCGCCGAGCCGTCGCTGCCCGGTGCGCACCACCGCGAGAACGCGGCCGCCGCGACCGCCGCCGCGCGCGCCGCGGGCGCCGACGAGGAGACGATTACGCGCGGCCTGCGTGAGTTCCCCGGCGTGCCGCACCGGCTCGAGCTGGTCGCGGAGATCGGCGGCGTCCACTACGTCAACGACTCGAAGGCAACGAACGTCGCCGCCGCGCTGCGCGCACTTGCCGCGTACGAGAACGATCCGGTGCATCTGATTCTCGGCGGCTCGCGCAAGGGCGAGGACTTCGCACCCCTCGCGGCCGCGATCGGCCCCAACGTGAAGTCGGTCCACCTGATCGGCGAGACCGCCAACGAGCTTCGTGCGGCGATTCCCACGGCCTCACGCGCCGGCGACCTCGAGACGGCGCTCGGCCAGATCGACGCCGCGGCCGGCGACGTCGTGCTTCTCTCGCCGGCCTGCGCGAGCTACGACCAGTTTCGGGATTTCGAGCACCGCGGCGAGGAATTCAGGCGCCTCGTAGAGAACTTGGCCATGTGACTCTCACGCTTCTCGGGCGTCGCTGGCAAAGGAGGCGAGCCGCTGGCGCGCAGCACAGTGCCTCGAAGCACGGGCAAGCGACAGCGGCGAAGCATCCTGCCGCCAGCGGCGTCAGCCGTCGGCGAAGCCGGGCTTCGCCCGGCGAGAGCCGAAGGCGGCGAGGGGCGTGAGGAAAGGGCAGTTCGAGGCGAGGCTTCTGCTCCTTGTCACTTTTGGCCTGGTCGCTTTCGGCCTCGTGATGGTCTACAGCGCGACCTCGGCCGCCGCTGCGCTCTCGAACGGCGACCCGGCCTTCTACCTGAAGCGGCAGGTCGTGTACGCCGCCCTGGGCCTGCTCCTGCTCTGCCTCGCGTACCGCACGCCGTACCGTGCCCTCAAGAGCCTCGCGCCGGCGCTCCTCGCGGTCAGCCTCGGCCTGCTGGTTGCCGTGCTCGTTCTCGGCGAGGCCGTGAACGGCGCCCGCCGCTGGATCTCGGTCGGCCCGGCGGTCTTCCAGCCGTCCGAGCTGGCGAAGCTCGCGCTGGCACTCTGGGCGGCGTCCTATCTCGCGCGCAAGCGCGCCCCCACCACCCTCGCGGAGCTCTGGAAGCCCCTGGGCGTCCTCACCGTCGTCTTCTGCGGGCTCCTGCTGGCCGAGCCGGATCTGGGAACGGCGATCGCGATCGTGATCATGCTCGCGGGGATGCTCCTCGTCGCCGGGTCGCCGGTGCGGACGCTCGCCGGCGGCGTCTCGCTCGCGGCGGCGGCCGGGCTCGCTGCGATCTGGTTCGAGCCCTACCGCCGAGCCCGTGTTTTCAGCTTCCTCCACCCGTGGCACGACGCCCAGGGCGCCGGGTATCAAACCGTCCAGGCGATGATCGGGATCGCCTCTGGCGGCATCTTCGGCGCGGGTTTGGGGCAGAGCGTCCAGAAGGCGAACTACCTGCCGGAGGCGCACACCGACATGATCTTCGCGATCATCGGCGAGGAGCTCGGGCTCGTCGGCGCAGCGCTCGTCATCGGGGCGTATGCGGCCTTCGCGTACGCGGGCCTGCGGGTCGCGCTGCGCTGCCGGGATCCGTTCGGAAAACGCCTTGCCGCCGGGCTCACGCTGCTCGTCTGCGGCCAGGCGGCGATCAACCTCGCGGCCGTGATGGGGCTCGCGCCCCTGACCGGAATTCCGCTCCCGTTCGTCTCCTACGGCGGCTCCAGCCTGGTCGTCGCGCTCGCCGCCGTCGGCATCCTCCTTAACATCGCCGTCGACCGTGGCGGACAAGCGAGAGCTCGCGTGCCTGATCGCGGCCGGCGGGACGGCCGGTCACGTGCTGCCGTCGCTCGCCGTGGCCAAGGAGCTTCGAGACCGAGGCGTCAACGTGACGTTCGCCGGGTCGCCGGATCGCGCCGAAGCGCGGCTCGTTCCTGAAGCAGGCTTCGAGCTCGACACGTTTCGCATCGAGGGGCTGCCGCGCCGCCCGTCTCTGGCGCTCGCCCGTGCGCTCCTGCTGGCGGGACGCGCGCCGCGCGCCTGCGCCCGCATCCTGGCGACTCGCCTTCCCGACGTCGTACTGGGCGGAGGCGGCTATGTGGCGGGGCCGATGGTCTATGCCGCCCGGCGGAAGCGAATCCCGGCGGCGCTGACGGAGGCCGACGCGCACCTCGGGCTCGCGAACCGGATTGCCGCGCCGTTCGCACGCCGCGTCTTCCTCGCCTACCCGGTTCCGGGGCGTGACGGCGCGAAGTACCGCGTCGTCGGCAGGCCGGTGTACGCGACCCCGGAGGTGTCGCGAGACGAAGCGCGGCGGCGATTCGATCTGCCCCAGGACGGCCCGGTGCTGCTCATCTTCGGCGGCAGCCAGGGCTCACAGGCGCTCAACCAGGTCGCGTTGGAGGCGTTCGGCAAGACCGGGCCGGCGGTGCTGCACATTTGCGGCGAGCGCTACTTCGACTCGATCGGCGAGCCCGCGCGGGCGGACTACAAGCTTCTACCGTGGACGGATGACTTCGGCGCCGCGCTTGCCGCGGCCGACCTCGTGCTCGCGCGCGCCGGTGGCTCCGTGTGGGAGGTCGCGGCCGCAGGGAAGCCCGCCGTCCTCGTGCCCTCGCCGAACGTGACTGCCGACCATCAAACAAAGAACGCCCGTTATTTCGAAGGCGGCGCCGTGGTCGTTCCCGAGCTGGAAATCGGGCGCGTGCCGGCGCTTGCGCGCTCGCTGCTGGACGACCCCGACCGGCTCGCCGAGATGGGAGAGCAGATGCGCAGGCGCGCTCGGCCCGACGCCGCGGCTGTGATTGCGGAGGAGCTGATTGAGCTCGCCGCTTGAGGGCCGGCGGATCTGGTTCGTCGGGATCGGCGGCGCCGGCCTTTCCGGCTACGCGCTGCTCGCGCGCGCCTGGGGCGCCGAAGTCGGTGGGTGGGATCGGGTGGAGACGCCGTACCTGCGCTCACTCGGAGGGATGCAGATCGAGATCTCGCCGCAGCCGGTGGCGCCGGACGGCTGGGAGGTCGTGGTCTCGACGGCGTATGTGGGTCAGGTCGAAGGCAAGTCCCGCGCCGACTTCCTGGCCGAGCTCGTCTCGCACCAGCGGTCGATCGTCGTCGCCGGTGCTCACGGCAAGACGACCACCGCCGCGATGATCGCCTTCGGACTCGAACGTGCCGGAAACGATCCGTCGTTCCTGATCGGGGCCGAGGTACCGCAGCTTGGCGGCAACGGGCGTGCGGGCCGTGGCTGGCTCGTCGTCGAGGGGGATGAGTCGGACCGAACGATCGCCGCGCTGCGTCCCGACGTCGCCGTCGTAACCAACGTCGACCTCGACCACCACAGCGAGTTCGGCTCGCTCGCCGAGGTGGAGCAGCTCTTCGACGAGTGGCTGAAGCACGTGCCACAGGTCGTTCGAGGCGAGGAGCTCGAGCCGTACTCCGGCCAGCTCGCCGTTCTGGGCGAGCACAACCGGCGCAACGCGGCCGCCGCGCTCGCAGTGCTGGATCTCGTCGGTGTCGATCGCGGGAAGGCGGCCGAGGGGCTGCATGAGTTCCGCGGCGCTGGCCGCCGGCTCGAACGACGCGGCGAGGAGAGGGGCGTCGAGGTGATCGACAGCTATGCCCACCATCCCGCCGAAATCGCGGCGGACATCGCCGCGTCCCGCGACGGCGGCCGGGTCCTCGCCCTCTTCCAGCCGCACCTCTACTCTCGGACGCTCCATCTCGCGCACGAGTTCGGAGCGGCGCTCGCGACCGCGGACGCCGTAGCCGTGACGGAGATCTATCCTGCGCGGGAAGAGCCCGTTCCGGGCGTGAGCGGGAAGCTCGTCGTCGACGCGGTCGCCGAGGCCCGCCCGGGGATCACCGTGGGTTGGACGCCGGGGGTCGAGGAGGGCGCCCGCTTCATCGCCGGCCGAGCACGCCCGGGCGACCGCGTGCTGACCCTCGGTGCGGGCGACGTCGATCGCGCCGTGCAGCTCATCCTCGAGGAGCTCCGTTGAAGATCGAGGAAGGCGTGGCGCTCGGGAGCTACACGACCCTCGGAGCCGGTGGGCCTGCGACGGCTTTCGCGCGGCCGGAGTCCCTCGATGAGCTCGAGCAGGCGCTGACCTGGGCGCGCGACCGCGGGCTGCAAGTGGCGACGATCGGCCTGGGCTCGAACCTGCTCGTCGCCGACGAGGGGGTCGACGCACTCGTCCTCAAGCTCGGCGGCGAGCTTGCCTCGGCCGAGATCGGGGGCGACCTGCTCATCGCCGGCGGCGGAGCGCCGAACGCGGTTTGCCTCCACCGTGCGCGCGCGGCCGGGCTCGGCGGCTTCGAGTTCGCATGCGCCATCCCCGGAACCGTCGGCGGCGGCGTCTGGATGAACGCAGGCGCCTACGGCGGCGACTGGGCGGCGCTGCTCGTCCGCGCGCTCGTCCTCGACGACGCGGGTGCCCGCTGGCTGACGCCGCAGGAGCTCGGTCTTCGCTATCGCCATTCCGATCTTCACCACGGGCAGGTTGTAGCCCGGGCGGAGTTCAAGCTCGAGCCGCGGCCGCAGGACGAGATCAAGGCGACGATCGTCGACCTCCAGGCGCAACGGAAGGCAGCGCAGCCGACGAACAAGCGCACGTTCGGGAGTGTGTTCAAGAACCCCGAGCACGAGCTCACCGCGGGCCGCATGCTCGAGGCCTGCGGGCTGAAGGGGCATCGCATCGGCGGCGCGCAGATCTCGCCCCGCCACGCGAACTTCATCGAGAACGCCGACGGAGCGCGTGCAGAGGATGCGATCGCGCTGATGGCGGAGGCGCGCCGTCGAGCGCGCGAGCAGTTCGGGGTCGAGCTGCTGCACGAGGTCGAGTTCCTCGGTCCGCTCGAGCTGCCGCCCGTATAGGAGCCTTCGGGCGGGCGGCGAACCTCTCCGTGTGGGGACGGAGCGCGTCGACGTCTTACGGCACCTGCCGTCGTGGCGGGTGCTCGCGATCGGGTTCGGGACCATCGCTGCCGCGGCGCTGGCCTATCTCGCCGCGCGCGAGACGCCGATGTTCGCGCTGCGCTCCGTCGAGGTCTCGGGCGCGCCGCCCGCGCTCGCCGCACGGGTCGAGAACACGCTCGAACAGTTCGATGGCACCAGCCTCCTCGCGTTGCACCTCGGCGATCTCGACCGCGAGCTGGGAACGATTCCCGAGATCGCCGGCGCCAACTACGACCGCGACTTCCCGCACACGCTGCGCGTCATGGTCTGGGTCGACCCGGCGGTCGCCGTGCTACGCAAAGGAGTCGACGCGTGGCTCGTCTCTGCGCGGGCCCGGATCCTGATGCCGCTCGACCGGCCCGAGCTGTCGTCGCTTCCCCGCGTCTGGCTGGCCGCGCGGGACGACGTGTCGCGCGGGGAGACCCTGACCGATCCGGACACGCTGCACGCCGTTCGTACGCTCGCCGTACTCCGGCGGACGCGGTTCCCGGTCCGGGTCCGGCTGGTGAAGAGCTCGGAGCGCGAGCTCACGCTAGTGCTCGACAACGGCAGGGAGCTTCGGCTCGGCGACCAGGTAGCGCTGTGGTTGAAACTCGCGGTCGCCCGCCGGATCCTCTTCGCCGTCGGCGGCGAGAGCACCACGCACTACGTCGACGTGAGCGTTCCGGAGCGCCCCGTCGTAGGCTGAACCCTCAACTCTCTACTTGACCTTTAACTCACAACGCGTTGACAGCCGCTCTCAGGAGGCGTACGCTGCGGCGCTGAATGTACGCAGGAGGGCGAAACCTCCAGTAAAGCTCCAGGTCGAGGGGACTCGAGAGTGCGCGATCAGGCTGGAAATTATCTCGCGGTAATCAAAGTCGCCGGTGTCGGCGGCGGCGGCTCGAACGCCGTCAATCGAATGGTGGACGCCGGGCTGTCGGGGGTCGAGTTCATCGCGGTGAACACGGATGCCCAGGCGCTGCTCATGTGCGACGCCGACGTGAAGATCCACATCGGCTCGAACGCGACCCGCGGCCTCGGTGCAGGCGCCGACCCAGAGGTGGGCAAGACTGCCGCGCACGAGAGCCGCGACGAGCTGAAGGAAGCGCTGAAAGGCGCGGACATGGTTTTCGTCACCGCCGGCGAGGGCGGTGGCACCGGGACGGGCGGGGCGCCGATCGTCGCGCAGCTCGCGAGCGAAGAGCTGAGCGCGCTCACCGTCGGTGTGGTCACGCGGCCGTTCTCCTTTGAGGGACGCAAGCGCCGTGACCAGGCCGAGCGCGGGATCGAGGAGCTGCGCGACCAGCTCGACACGCTGATCGTGATCGAGAACGACCGGCTGCTTCAGGTGGTCGAGAAGCGCACGTCGATCGTCGAGGCGTTCCGGATGGCGGACGACGTTCTTCGCCAGGGCGTGCAGGGCATCACCGACCTGATCACCGTGCCCGGGCTCGTCAACCTCGACTTCGCCGACGTGCGGACGATCATGACCGACGCCGGCTCCGCGCTGATGGGCATCGGCGCCGCGTCGGGCGAGAACCGCGCGACCGAGGCAGCGCAGGCCGCCGTCTCGTCGCCGCTGCTCGAGGCGTCGATCGAGGGGGCGACCGGCGTGCTGCTGAACGTCACCGGCGGTCCCGACATCGGGCTGTTCGAGGTCAACGAGGCGGCCGAGGTCGTGACCGGCGCGGCCGACCAGAACGCGAACGTGATCTTCGGCGCGGTGATCGATCCGACGCTGAGCGACGAGGTGCGCGTGACGGTAATCGCGACCGGCTTCGGGCCCTACCGGCACAAGCGCCGCCGGCACATCGAGATCGGCGAGCAGGAGCAGGTGCAGGCGCCGGGCGAGCCCTCGGGCGAAGGGTTCGAGCTCCCCGACGACGTGCTCGAAGTGCCGTCGTTCCTCCGCGACTGATCGGCGCAGTCGACAGGTTTAGATCTGCCGCGACTGCGGTAAGGTCGCATTGCCCTCTCGGGTCGACGGCTACCAACTCTTTCTAGACGCCGACCCGCGATGACCCGGTCCAGCCGTCCCGGCC
>JBKPHH010000072.1:0-19438 GCA_046729795.1 Actinomycetota bacterium
CCTTCAGGCTCGTGAAGGCGGGCGCACAGCTCGAAGAGCGCGACTACACGGTCGACATCCCTTGGCGTCCTTCGTCGCTCTCGGGAACCGTGGACGTCGATCGCGCCGCCGCGGAGTTCGCGAACGGGGCGACGATCGTCCTCCAGGCCCTGCACGTGAACTGGGAGCCGCTCGCGCGCTACTGCCGCCTGCTGGAGTCGGAGCTCGGGCATCCGGCCCAGGCGAATGCCTACTACACCCCGGCCTCCGCGCAGGGCTTCGCGGTTCACCACGACACACACGAGGTGTTCTGTCTCCAGGTCGCGGGCGAGAAGCGCTGGCTCGTGTACGACCCGGTCTGGGAGCTTCCGCTCAAGCGCCAGGCCTACCGGGGCGAGCTCGGCGAGCCGGGCGAGCCCGTGCTCGACTTGACGTTGCGCGCCGGGGACACGCTCTACCTTCCGCGCGGCTGGCTGCACGAGGCAGCGACCTCGGACAGCGATTCGCTGCACATCACGGTCGGGGTCAACGTGCACACGTGGCACGACGCCGTGCGCGAGGCGCTCGGCGATTGCCGCGACGAGGTCGAGTTCAGGCGCGGTGTCCCGGCGGACGGCGAGATGAGCACCGACCTGCTCGAACTCTTGCGCTCGCGGCTCGCGCCGGAGGCTGTTGCAGAGCGGATGCGGGCAAAGCTCGTCCGGACGCGGCGGCCGATTCGTCCGGACGCGCTGACGCAGGCGCGGGCAGCCGATCGCCTCGAGCTCGACACGGCACTGGAGCGGCGGGAAACCGTCCTCCACGATCTCGCCGAGAAGGACGGGAAAGTGGTGCTGTCGTTCGAGGGCAAGTCCATCTCGTTTCCGGCGCAGGCGCGCTCAGCGGTGGATGCCGCCGCGTCGGCGACGGAGCCGTTCCGGCCGGCCGACCTGCCGGGCCTCGACGAAAAGGGTCGGCTCGTGCTTGCGCGACGCCTCGTCCGCGAGGGATTCCTGCGGGTCAGCTCGCCGCCGGAAGCACGGAATGGGCGCGGGCCTCGAACAGGCGCGGCCGCGCAAGCGAGTCCGCGCCGCACGTGAGGTAGGTCAGGTCACCCCGACTCTCGGCGATCTCGACCTCGTGCACCTCACCGTTCTCCTCGACGCGGAAGCGCACGCGCCAGACTCGTTCGCCGATCGCCTCCACGCCGGCAAACCGAACGGCGTCGATCCGGTCCAGGCCGAGGGCTGACCGGATCTCCTGCTCGGCGGCCTGGACGGCAAACGGGAAGCAGCAGCGGCCGCGGTACAGGTCGAGTTCGATCCGGCCCTCGAGGTAGGACGCCAGCACCCGGTCGGCGTCCGGCCGCTCGACACGGCCGAAGTAGAGCCCCTCGGGCAGTACGAGCAGGTTGCCGGCGAAGCGGTCGCCGCCGACGTGGGTGCACTGCCAGAGCGACTGGGGCTCGACCTCGTCGGCGAGCGCTTCGTACACGGGCCTGCCGCGAAGCGCGCAGCACGGATCCCGCTTCCCGTGGGTGCAGACGAGGAAGAGGGCGTGTGCGCGCGCGGGCTCTGCTTCGAGCTCGAGGTCCAGCAGGTCCTCGTGGGCGTCAAGCGCGCATCCGTGCAGGCTCGCGCCGACCTCCGTCGAGTTGGCCACGAACGCGTAGAACTCCGGGCTTCGCCGGCGGTCGGGGCGGCGGATGAAGAGCAGCCGGGTTCTCGGCACTGCGGCGACGAGGTCACGGAGACGGCGCTTCACCTGGTCGGACAACCCGCTGCCGGGTAGCAGATCGCGACCCCAGAGGCCGCGGTATTCGACCAGTAGCCAGCGGTCGATCCGGCTCGCTGTGGCGAAGAGGGGCTCGGAGTTGTCGCGCGAGAGATCGGAACAGTACGGCCTAGCCCGCTTCATCGTCCTCCTGCGCGACGATGCAGATCACCTGTCCAGAGCTGACCGGTTGACCGGGGCTGACGGAGAGCTCCGACACGCGTCCCGGGCGATGAGCCGTGATCTCGTTCTCCATCTTCATCGCCTCGACGATGCAGATCACCTGGCCCGCCTCGACGTCGTCCCCTTCTGCCACCTCGACGGCGAGCACGGTTCCCTGGATCGGCGTGACGACTGCGTCCTTCGCGGCTGCGTGGCGCCCGGCTCCGCGGCCGCGCTCACGGCGACGGCGGGCGAGCTCGAGGTGCGGCGGCTCGGGAACGAGCGTCTTGACCTCGAAGCGGCGGCCGTCCAGCTCGACCGCCGACGTGCGCGCCTGGAGCGCTCCGTCCGAGGGCGGCGCTACGCTCGTTGTCACATGAGACAACTGCTGAGCCTGCTGCGCGAGAATCTCCGACTCCACCACGCTGTGGCACGTCGCTCCCTCGGCGAAGCACGGGTGCGCGAGCAATGCTCGATGGAAGCCGAGCAGCGTCGTGACGCCGCCGATCTCGTACTCGTCGAGCGCCCGCAGCATGCGCCTGCGCGCGTGCTCGCGATCGACGCCGTGCACGACGAGCTTGGCGATCAGCGGGTCGTAAAGGCCGACGACCTCGGAACCGGCAGTCACGCCCGAATCGACCCGGACGCCGGGCCCACCCGGCTCGCGGTAGCTCGTGATCCGCCCCGGCGTCGGCAGGAAGCCGTTTGCAGGGTCTTCAGCGTTGATGCGGCACTCGATCGCGTGTCCGACGAGTCGAACGTCTTCCTGGCGCAGCCATAGCGGCTCTCCCGCCGCGATCAGCACCTGCTCGCGGACGAGATCGAGACCCGTCACCAGCTCGGTGACGGTGTGCTCGACCTGGATCCGGGCGTTCATCTCCAGGAACCAGTAGTTCCCGTCGCGGTCGAGCAGCCCCTCGATCGTGCCTGCGCTCCGGTAGCCGACCGCGCGCGCGGCATCGACCGCGATCGCGCCGATGCGCTCGCGCATGGCTTCGTCGACGGCGGGCGAGGGCGTCTCCTCCACGAGCTTCTGGTGGCGGCGCTGAATCGTGCAGTCGCGCTCGCCCAGGTGGATCGCGTTCCCGTGCGCGTCGGCGAGCACCTGGACCTCGACGTGCCGGGGATCCTCGAGGTAGCGCTCGACGTAGACGGATGCGTCCGAGAAGTAGGCCTCCCCCTCACGGCGTGCCGACTCGAACGCCCGCCCCGCGTCGTTCGGATCGCGCACGACCTTGAGGCCCTTGCCGCCGCCGCCTGCAGCCGCCTTGATCGCGATCGGCCAGCCGATCTCCTCACCGAGCCGGTGGATCTCGTCTACCGACTCCACCGCCGCGGTTGTTCCCGGGATGATCGGAACGCCGGCGGCCTGCATGCGCTCGCGAGCGGCGGTCTTCGAGCCCATGACCTCGATCGCCTCCCGCGGAGGACCGATCCAAACGAGCCCGGCCTCTTCGCAGGACCGCGCGAAATCCGCGTTCTCGGCGAGGAACCCGTATCCGGGATGCACCGCCTCGACGCCTGCTCGCTTGGCCGTCTCGATGATCCGACCCTGGTTCAGGTAACTCTCCGAGGGCCTGCCGGGGCCGAGCAGGAAGGCCTCGTCGGCGACGGTGGCGTGCAACGCGCCGCGGTCGGCTTCGGAGTAGACGGCGACGGTTAGGATCCCGAGCTCGCGCAGGGTACGGAAGATCCGCACGGCGATCTCGCCCCGGTTGGCGACGAGCACTTTCGAGAACGGCGTCACGGAGGCTTATTCTCCCTGCACATGGGCCTTGCCGACCAGCTCACGATCGCCCGCGCGGCCGCGGTGCCGCTCGTCGTCGTCCTCTTCGTCTGGGACTTCCCGAATCACGACTACTGGGCGACCGCCGTCTTCGCCGCGGCGATGAGCACCGACTGGTTCGACGGGAGGATTGCGCGAAGGCATGGTCGCACCTCTGAGCTCGGATCGCTGCTCGACCCTGTCGCGGACAAGCTGCTCGTCCTCACCGTGCTGATTGTCCTAATAGACCGCGGCGTTTTTCCCGGCTGGATGGTCGCGGCGATCGTGGCACGCGAGCTGCTCGTCTCCGGCCTGCGGCTCGCGGCACTGGAGCGGGGCGTGGTCCTGCACGCCCGCGACCTGGGAAAGCTGAAGACGTGGTCCCAGGCGGTTGCGGCCGGCGTGGGCGGACTTGCGGCGGCAGGGGCATGGAGCGATGACGTCGCCTGGTGGGCCCTGTTGGTCGCGCTCGTGCTGACGTGGGTTTCGGGGCTCGACTACGCCCGCGTCGCGCCCGGCTTGCTGCGGGGCCGCGCCGCCGCCTGAGCTTCTGGGTCGAGGTTTTCCTTGACCCCGAGAGCCCGCCAGCGGCTGCGATAGGCCGCAGGTTGGGGGTCACGCCGCAGGAGTCGTTCGATCGCGGTGACGATCGCTTCTCGCTCGTCGGGACTCGGCTCCGGGATGATCTCGTACTCCACGGGCGCCACAGCCTAAAGGCGCTCGCCCGAGCCGACGATAGAGGGGACGGCATGTCGCGCTTTGCCTTTCTCTTCGCGTGCGCCGCGCTGGTCCTCGCCCCCTCGGCGGGGTCGCAGCCGACCGCGCGCTCGTGGGCACAGAAGGAGATCCGCATCGTCGTCTCGCACGGCCTGATGTCGCCCGATGTGGCGTCGTTTCGCCCGAACGCGCCGCTGACGCAGGGCGCACTGGCTGCGCTCGTGGCGGGCCTCACAGACCAGGAGCCGGCTGCCGTCTCCAATCCCGGCGCTCCGGTGACGATCGCGCAGCTCGACGCACGGCTCGTCCGCGGCCTCAAGCTCGGCGGGGCGGCCAGCGCCTTCACCGGCGAGGCGCGGCGTGCCGGGCTCAACCCTCCCGCTCGGTTCGGAACCGAGGTAGTCGCGCGACTGCTCGAGCTGCGGGCGAACCATCCGGTCGGCCAGGACGAGCTCGAGCTGCTCCCGGGGGATGTCTCGACCAGGGCGGAGGCGGCGTACTCGGCCGCACAGATCCTTCGCTTCCGGGGCTGGGAGTTGCAAGCGGTCGAGGACGCGGCGACGTCCTTCGAGCTGCCGCGGTTGAACGTCTGGCAGAAGCGGATTCTGACCACCGCGGTGCGCTTCATCGGGTTTCCGTACGTTTGGGGAGGCGAGAGCGAAAACGCCTTGTCGCCGTTCGGCCAGCAGGCCCAGGGCGGGTTCGATTGCTCCGGCTTCGTCTGGCGCGTGTACAAGCTGCAGTCCTACCCCGGCGGCGGATCGCTCGCGCAAGCGCTCCGTGGGCGGACGACGTTTGCGATGAGCGGCGAGGTCGGTCCGAAGCGGCGCGTTCGCTTCGCCCGGCTGGCTCCCGCGGATGTCGTCTTCTTTGGCGCGCGGGGCCCTCGGTCCCGCCCTGCCCAGGTCGATCACATGGGCATCAACCTCGGCGGCGGCTGGATGATCCACTCCTCCCGCCAGGGCGTCTTCCTCTCCCCTTTGCAGAACTGGTACCGGGAGCGGTTCGCCTGGGGCCGTCGCCCGCTTGTCGAGGCGGGCCTCATTCCCGCTTAGAAGCAGTAAACCCCCGCATTCGAGCGCTCCCCCGAACGGGGGATGGAACTGCGGCGCCGAGGAACGAGAATCGCTTCGTCGTCTGGCGAACTTCGGGAGGTAGACATGCTCCAGTGGAATACCCGCCGTCTCGTCTTGCTTATGGTGGTTCTCGCCGTCGTGGCGCTCGCGCTTTCGGCCGGCGAATTCGCGAGCTACCTCGAGTGGTAGCGCGGCCTCGATGGCAAGACTCGGCCTAGAACCAGCGCGTCTCTTCGCGGTCGTCGCGCCCGTCTGCGCCGCGGGCCTCACGATCGTCGTCGCTGCGGCGGCTACCTTCGCGACGACTCCACATGCGACGACGGCGCTCGTCGGCGTGGCTGCGTTCCTGCTCGCTTCGCTGCTCGCCGACCGCTTTCCGGTCCCGGTCGAAGACCTGGACGCGAACGGGGTCTCGCTCGCCTTCGTCTTCGGCGTCTCGGCGATCGTCCTCTTCGGCTGGGCCGCGGGAGTCCTCGTGGTCTTCGCGACACCGGCTGTCATGCAGCTGCTCGAGCATCGCCCGCCGATGCGGATCGCCTACAACGCGTCGGTCTTCGCGATCACGGCCGCCGCGGCAGGCTGGGCTCTCGGCCCGCTCGAGGGCGAAGGGCCAGGAATGACGATCGCGCGCGTGGGCGCGGCCGCGTCGGTCTCCTACGTCGTCAACCTCCTGTTGATCACCGCGGTCGTCGCCGCGGCGACCCACAACGGCTGGACCCGCCAGATCCGCTCGAGCGTTCGCAAGACGTTCCTTCCTTTTGCGCTGATGGGCTCGGCCGTACTGATGCTCGTCGTGCTCTGGGAGCGGTCGCCGGTGCTGTCGATTGCTCTCGCAGGCCCCCTGCTCGCAATCCAGCTCTACCAGCGCGCGCTTACCCAGGCGCTGCGCGCGATGCGCCTCGCCCTCACCGACCCACTCACGGGCCTCGGCAACCACAGGCATTTCCACGAACGACTGGAATCGGAGCTCGAGCGCGTCCGCTCGGACGGCCGCACCCTCACCCTCTGCCTCGTCGACGTCGACGATTTCAAGCGCATCAACGACCGCTTCGGTCATCCGGCCGGCGATCGCGTTCTCGCCCAGCTCGCGACGAAGCTGCGACAGACGGGTGAGGCGTTCCGGCTGGGTGGTGACGAGTTCGCGCTGCTGCTCTCGGATTACAGCGAGCGCGCCGCGTTCACGACCGCCGACGCCATCGTCCACCGCATCGCCGACCTCGAGCTCGAGCAGGTCGGCCGCGTGACGGTGAGCGCCGGCCTAACCACGGCGCCGACGCACGCCTGCGTGCGAGATGACCTGCTCAAGCTTGCCGACAGCGCGCTGTACTGGGCGAAGGAGTTCGGAAAGAACCGCGTGCGCGCGTACCGGCCCGATGTGGTCGAGCTCGCCGATCTGAGGCGTCTCGCCCGCGGCTCGGACCGGGCCGCGCGGTTCCGGGCGGCTGCGAGCCTCGCGAAGGCGGTCGACGCCCGAGATGCATACACGGGCAGCCACTCACAGCGGGTCGCGCGCATGGCCGCGAGCATCGCCACACGGATGGGTCTCGGCCGGGAGGAAGTCGAGCTCACGCGCCTCGCCGCCAGCCTGCACGACCTCGGCAAGCTCGCGATCCCGGAGGAGCTGCTGCGGAAGCCTGGACCGCTGACGGAGCCCGAGCGCGTCGTGCTCGAGCGGCATCCGCAGATCGGGTTCCGCATGCTCGAGAGCCTCGGCATCGACCCCGTCGCCGAGTGGGTGCTGCATCACCACGAGCGCTGGGACGGCCGTGGCTACCCCGATCAGCTGCCTGCGGAAGACATCCCGCTCGGCGCGCGGATCATCTTCGTGGCCGATGCGTACGACGCGATGACCTCGGAGCGGGTATACCGCCGCCGGCTCTCGGCCGACGATGCGCTGGCTGAGATCCTGCGCTGCGCGGGCACCCAGTTCGACCCGGACGTCGTCGACGCGTTCGCCGAGGAGTTCGGGGTCGAGCGCGAGACGCCCGAGCCCGACTACGAGCTCACTCCGCTCCTCGTCGCCGAGAGCGCATAGGAACGAGCGGCCTTCGAGCGGCGGCTCGCGGGTCGCTTCGCCGGCCCCTCGCTTTGTTGCAGTTCCGCCACACCCGCGTTTCCCACGCGCGCGTTTTTCACCACTAGGCTGACACCAGAGGGCGAGCAGGGGCTGCCCCTGATCACGCGCCCGCGGGCGCGCGTGAAGCTATAAAGGGATGTTGCCGTGCTTGCGCGGCGGGCGCGGCTCGCGCTTGGTCAACGAGGTCTCCAGCGCATCGATCAGCACCGGCCGCGTGCGCCTCGGCTCGACCACCTCGTCGACGTATCCCCGCTCGGCCGCCGTGTACGGGTTCGCGAACTGCCGTCGATAGTCCTCGATCAGCTCCGCCCGCCGCGCCTCGGGATCCTTCGCTTCTTCGAGCTCGTTGCGAAAGACGATGTTGACCGCGCCCTCGGGCCCCATGACCGCCACCTCCGCGGTAGGCCACGCAAAGTTGAAGTCGGCGCGGATGTGCTTCGAGCTCATGACGTCGTAGGCCCCGCCGTACGCCTTGCGCGTGATGACCGCCAGCTTCGGCACAGTCGCCTCCGAGTACGCGTACAGCAGCTTCGCGCCGTGGCGGATGATCCCGCCCCACTCTTGCGCCGTGCCTGGCAGGAACCCCGGCACGTCCACAAACGTGATCAGGGGGATGTTGAAGGCATCGCACGTGCGGACGAAGCGGGCGCCCTTCACCGACGAGTCGATGTCGAGCGTCCCCGCCAGCGCGCGCGGGTTGTTCCCGACGACGCCGACCACATGCCCGCCGAGCCGCGCGAACCCGCAGATCAGGTTCTCTGCCCAGCGCTCGTGCACCTCGAGGAAATCGCCGTCGTCGACGACGCGGCTGACGACGTCCTTCATGTCGTAGGGTTTCGCCGGGTCGTCGGGGATCAGCGAGTCGAGGTCGGCGTCCGCCCGTCCGGCCCGAAAGGACGGCGCGTGGTACGGCGGCGGATCGACGTTGTTCTGCGGCAGGAACGAGAACAGGTAGCGCGCGTCCTCGAGACACGCTTCCTCGTCCGGCGAGGTGAAGTGCGCCACGCCGGACTTCGACGCATGCGTCGCCGCGCCGCCGAGCTCTTCGAACGTTACTCCCTCGCCGGTCACGGTCTTCACCACGTCGGGGCCCGTGATGAACATGTACGACGTCCCCTCGACCATGAACACGAAGTCGGTCATCGCCGGCGAATACACCGCGCCGCCGGCGCACGGCCCCATGATCAGGCTGATCTGCGGGATCACTCCTGAGCTCTGGACGTTGCGCCAGAAGATCTCCGCGTAGCCCGCGAGGGACACGACGCCTTCCTGGATGCGGGCACCGCCCGAGTCGTTGATCCCGATCACCGGACAGCCGAACTTGGCCGCCAGGTCCATCACCTTGCAGATCTTTTCGGCGAAGACCTCCGAGAGGGAGCCGCCGAAGACGGTGAAGTCCTGTGAGAAGACGAACACCTTGCGGCCGAAGATCGTCCCGTGGCCGGTTACGACGGCGTCGCCGTAGGGCCGCCGGTCGAGCATCCCGAAGTTCGACTCGCGATGGCGGACATAGCGGTCGAGCTCGAAGAAGGAGCCCGCATCGAGCAGCTTTTCGACCCGCTCGCGCGCCAGGAGCTTGCCCTGCTCGCGCTGGCGCTCGACCGCGCGTTCGCTGCCGGCATGCAGGGCCTTCTCGCGCAGCTCCCCGAGCTCGGTCAGTTTTCCCTGCGTCGAATCGCCGGTGGCGGCCATCGCCGGGGGAGCCTATCTCCCCACGTTCGGGCGCCCGCATACGTCAGTTCGGTAACGAGAATCCCCTTTTCGGGGGAGCTCTCGGGCCGGGCGGTTCCTAAGCTCAGACAGCGGCTGTTTCTCGCGCGCACGGAACAACACATGAAACGTTCGTATGTCGATCTGCCGAAGCGGCTGCCCGCTGCACGCGGGGTGCTTCGCCCCCGCGCACGAATCGTCCCCCTGGCGCTGGCGCTGCCGGCGGTCGCCGTTCTTTGGCTGACGATCGGCCTTCCGGCGCTTGCAGCCTTCTCCCGCGCCGACTCCGGGAAGGTGGGCACGCGCGAGGTGGTCCTCGCTGCTGCCGAAGCCCGCAAGGCGAGCCCCGCCCGAACCGAGGCCGCCGCGGAGTTGACCACGATCGGGTCGTCTGGAGGCGACGGCTGGAGCTGGAGCGGCGAGCCTCGCGGTTCAGACTCGATTGCGCGTCGCGCGAGCGCGGGCCAGACAGACGCGAAAGCGATTCCTGACCTCGGGCCCACGCCGCCCGCGGATTCGCCCCCGAGCGCCGCCGAGAGCGCCTCGGAAGATGCCGGCCGCGAAGTGCCGTCACTTCCCGACCCCTCACCGACAAGCCCGCCCTCGCCCCCCGCGTCTCCCCCAGCCTCGCCTCCTCCTCCTCCTCCTCCTCCGGCCTCGCCGCCTTCCCCTGCGCCGCCGCCGCCTCCGCCTCCGCCACCTCCGCCTCCGCCTCCTCCGCCTCCTCCGCCTCCTCCGCCACCTCCGCCTCCGCCGCCTCCACCTACGCCGCCACCCCCCCTGGCACCCGCGCCACCTCCGCCTGTGGGCATGCCGGCGCCCGCCGACGTCCAGACGGCAAACGGGGGCACGACTGCAGGTAGGGCCCAGGCCGGAGACAGCGTCAACTTCACGTTTGCGAGCACGGTCGATCCCGGGCTCGTGCTGACGGGCTGGGACGGTTCCCCCACGACCGTGACCGCCCGGATCGTCAAGTTCGGCGGCTCAGACTCCCTCATCGTCCAGGATCCGGGGAACGGAATGATCTGGCCGCTCGGCGGTGTCGAGCTCGGCGCCTATTACGCAAATGACGTGGACTTCGCGGGGTCGACGATGACAGCCAGCGGGAATACCGTCACCGTCGTTCTGGGACCTGCGGGGCCCGGTGCCGTCCACACGGTCTCCGTCCCGACGACGATGACTTGGTGGTGCCCGACCGGGACAGGATGGGTGTCGGTGACGGAATCCGGCCTCGCCGACGTCGAGTTCTAACCGGCGCGCCACGGTGGCGAGAGCTTCCTAAAGCAACGCGAGCAGCGGGTCGATAAGCCCTACATGACGCCAGCGGCATCAGCGACCGCGCCTGCCGAAGGTCAGCCTGCCCCCCGGCGCCGCCCGCATTTCACGATCACGCGAAGATCCGGGCTCTACCTGCTTGTGGGCCTGCTGCTGCTCGCCGCAATCCCGATCTTCGCCACCGTCCGAATCCTCCACCAGAACGCTCTTCGAAACGAGCGCGCTCGGGCCGATGCAGCTCTCCGGCTCGAGCTCGAAGGCGCGGTGGGTCGGATTGGACAACTCACCGACGAGGCCGCGCAGCGCGCCGACGATTTGGTGCGCTCACCGGAGGTTCAACAGGCGTTCATGAGCGCCGACACCGATGCGATCTCGCGAATCGCGCGGAAGCACCCCCGCGTCCTGTTCAACCTGGCCGGCAGGCGAGTCGCCGGCCGCAAGCCGCCGGTCGCAATGACGCGGACCGTTTGGCTGAGCGTGAACGGGGAGCGAATCGGCAGCCTGGTCGTGACGGTCCCGCTGAACCAACGGCTTGCGGCGCGCTTGCTGTCGACGACCCAGCACGTGCGAACCGATGCCCTGCTGGTCGTGCGCCACGGCAAGATCGTCGGCACCGAACAGCCCCTGAAGGTCCAAGGCGACACAGTGCAGCTGCGAGGGAAGCGCTTCCGCGCGCTGCTCACGCCGATTCCGAACGGACAGGGAGCGCGGTTCGCCGCCCTTCGGCCTGACGCAGTGATCAAGGCGACCGTCGCGCCCTATCAGCGCCGGATCCTCTACGCCGCCCTCGGGTCATTCGTGCTGCTGCTTTTCATCAGCGTTCTCTTTGCACGGCCGATCCTCCGAGCGCTCGGCGACATCCGCCGGCTGACGTCTCAGGCAACAACCGATTCGCTGACCGGCGTCCCGAACCGTCGCTCCTTCGACGAGGAGCTCACGCTCGAGTGGCGGCGCGCGGACAGGATCGGCGAGTCGCTCGCGCTCATCCTCGTCGACCTCGACAACTTCAAGCAGATCAACGATTCGCACGGCCACCAGACAGGCGACCTCGTGCTCGCGAAGGTTGGACAACTGCTTGCGGGCCGCGTGCGTCAGCTCGATTTTGCCGCGCGCTACGGGGGCGAGGAGTTCGCAATTCTGGTGCCCGACGCAGACCTGGCGGCCGCCCGGGCTCTCGCCCAGCGCCTCTGCACGGATCTGGCCAAGACCCCGGTTGAGCTTCCGGACGGCAGCGAGCTCAAGGTGACGGCGAGCTTCGGCGTGGCCTCGAAGGGCGACCTCGCACGCGCAGAAGATCTCATTGCCGCTGCGGATCAGGCTCTGTATGACGCGAAGAAGCGCGGCAAGAACCGCGTTTCCTCGCAGGTGTCGAAGGCCGCCTAGCGCCCTTCGGCGTTACGTTTCGGCCGTGCGCGTCTCAGCCAAGGTCGACTACGCCCTGCGCGCCTGCGCGGAACTCGCAGCGGCAGCGGGCCAGGGGCCGCAGAAGGGCGAGCGAATCGCGCAGGCGCAGGAGATCCCGCTCAAGTTCCTCGAGAACATCCTGCTCGACCTGAAGCATGCCGGAATCGTCTCGAGCCAGCGCGGCGTCGAGGGAGGCTACTGGCTGGCCCGCGACCCCGACGACATCTCGCTCGCCGACGTGATCCGGGCCGTAGAGGGCCCGATCGCGAACGTGCGCGGCGTGCGCTCCGAGCAGGTCGAGTACACCGGCCCGGCGGAGGGCCTGCGGGAGGTCTGGGTCGCGGTGCGCGCCAATCTCCGCTCGGTGCTCGAGAGGGTCACGCTCGCCGATCTTGCCGCCGGGCGCCTACCGGACGAGGTCGCCGCGATCGCGGCGGACCCGGAAGCCTGGCAGCCGCACTAGCGGCCGACTACCCGAACACCTTCTCCCGGCTGGCACGCACGTAGACGATCTGCCGCGGCTCCAGCTCGAGCTCCTCCGCTTCGTCGGCCGTGAGCTGCGCGATCAGGTGCTCGCCGTCGTCGCGGACGAGCTCGACGCGCACCTCGAAGCCAAGATGGATGAGCCGCTCGACCATCGCCTCCTGGGAGGCTCCGTCGGAATCCAGCCTGAGCTCCATGTCGCGCGGGCGGACGAACGCGTCGCCGAGGCGGTTGACGGGGCCGACGAAGCTCATGACGAACTCGTTCGCCGGATGCTCGTAGAGGTCCCGCGGCGACCCGACCTGCTCGATGTGCCCCTCGTGCATGACCGCAATCTGCTCGGCGACCTCCATCGCCTCCTCCTGATCGTGCGTGACGATGATCGTCGTCACCTTCGTCTCGTCGTGGAGCCGCCTGAGCCACTTGCGAAGCTCCTTGCGCACGCGCGCGTCGAGCGCACCGAACGGCTCGTCGAGCAGGAGGACGCGCGGCTCGACCGCCAGCGCCCGGGCGAGCGCCATCCGCTGCCGTTGCCCACCGGAAAGCTGAGCCGGGTAGCGCTGCGCAAGACCTTCGAGTTGGACGAGCGAAAGCAGCTCGTGCACGCGATCCTGAATCAGCGCCCGCTTGGCCTTGCGGATCTTCAGGCCGAAGGCGACGTTTTCCCAGACAGTCATGTGCTTGAAGGCCGCATAGTGCTGGAAGACCATCCCGACGCCCCGCGTCCGCGCGGGCTCGCCTGTGACGTCGTCGCCCTCGATCAGCACCTGGCCCGCGTCCGGGCGCTCCAGCCCCGCGATCACGCGGAGCAGGGTCGACTTGCCGCTCCCGCTCGGCCCGAGGAGGGCCGTCAGGGACCCTTCGGCAATCGCGAGCGAGACGTCGTCGAGCGCGACGAAGTCGCCGAAGCGCTTGCTGATCTCCATCACGGTGATTCCCATCAGGCCTCCTTCGGCTTGAAAAAGCTCATCGCGAGCACGACGGCGAGAGCAATTCCGGCGAGCACGACCGACGCCGCGTACGCCCCGGCCACGTCGAAGCTCTCGTACTGGGCCTGCACGAGCAGCGTCATCGTCTGAGTCTCGCCCTCGACCCTGCCCGACACGACGCTGACCGCCCCGAACTCCCCGATCGTCCGCGCCGTCGTCAGCACGACGCCGTAGGCGACGCCCCAGCGGATCGCGGGGAGCGTGATCCGCTGGAACACCTGGAACGGGGAGGCGCCCAGCGTCGAGGCCGCCTGCTCCTGCTCGGTTCCGATCTCACGCAGAACTGGGACGACTTCGCGGACCACGAAGGGCAGCGAGACGAAAATCGTCGCGAGCACCATGCCTGGAAGCGCGAACAGGACCTTGATGCCGTGCTCGGCCAGTCCGGCGAACCAGCCCTCGCGCCCGTAGAGCTCGTAGAGCGCCAAGCCGACGACGACCGGCGACAGCGCGAGCGGCAGGTCGACGATCGCGTTGACGAGGCCCCGCCCGGGGAACCGATGCCGCACGAGCGCGATCGAGAGCGCGACGCCGAAGATCGTGTTCGCGGGGACCGCGATGAGCGCGATCAGGATCGTGAGCCAGAACGCGTGCTTCGCGGCCGGTGTCGTGACCGCGTCCCAGGCGGGGCCGACGCCGTGCTCGAACGCGCGGTAGAAGACGAGGCCGACCGGCATCAGCAGCAGGAGCCCGAGGTAGGAGAGCGCTCCGAACCGCAGCAAATATCTAGATAGGGGCATCGTGGCGAGTCCTCCACCGCCGGAAGGCGCCGATGGCCAGCAGGACGCCGAGCGAGATCACGAGGAGAACGACGGACACGGCCGCCGCCGCGGTCACGTTGTTCGACTCGATCTGGCCGAACACGTATACGGACGCGACCTCGGTCTTGAACGGGATGTTCCCCGAGATCAGCACCACCGCCCCGAACTCGCCCACCGCCCGGGCGAACGCGAGCGCGATGCCGGACAGGATCGCCGGCAGAAGATTCGGAAAGACGATGCGCCGGAAGATCGCCGTCTGCCTCGCCCCGAGCGATGCTGCCGCCTCCTCCATCTCGCGGTCGAGCTCGAGCAACACAGGCTGGACGGCCCGAACGACGAACGGCAGCGTCACGAACAGCAGCGCCAGCAGAAGACCCGCGCGCGTAAAGGCGACATCGATCCCGAACGGCCCGTCGGGCCCGTAGAGAGCGACCAGGGTCAACCCGGCCACGATCGTCGGCAGGGCGAACGGCAGGTCGATCACCGCGTTGACGAACCCTTTCCCGGGGAACCGATCGCGAACGAGCACCCAGGCAATCGCCGTCCCGGCAACCGCGTTGATGGCCGCCACGATCAGCGAGGCGACGAGCGACAGCTTCAGGGCGGCCACCGCCTCCGGGGTCGTCACCGCATCCAAGAACGCCTCCCTCCCGTCCGCGGCGGAGCGCCAGACGAGCGCTGCGAGTGGAATCAGGACGACGACACTGAGGTAGCCGGTGATGATGCCCCGGCCGAGCGCCACGCCGGCGACGCGAACGCCCGCGGGTGCCGCGCGTACCGCCGCTGCTTCGGCGCTAACGGCCAAGCGAGCGCTCGATCTTCGCCATGATCCCCGTCCGCGGGTCGAAGAAACGCTTCTCGACGCGCGGCCAGCCGCCCATGCCAAGCTGGCGGATCGAGAACAGGCCCGGCGGCCGCTTGAATCCGAACTGGCGCACGATGCTGCTCACGACCGGTCGGTAGCCGTTGTCGGCGAAGATCTTCTGCGCCTTTGACGAGCGCAGGAAGGCGAGGAACGCCTTCGCCTCCTTGTGGCGCAAGCCGCTCTCCGTCAGCGCGACGGGGTTCTCCATCAGGATCGTCTGGCGCGGGATGACGTAGTCGGTCCGAATCCCCTTCTTGTTGGCGAAGATCGCCTCGTTCTCGTACGTGAGCAGGACGTCTCCCTTGCCCTGCGAGAACGTGCGCAGGGCGTCGCGGGCGCTCTTGTCCTGGACGGGGACGTGGTGGAAGAGCTTCGACAGGTACGCGACCGCCTGCTTGTGCGAGCGGCCCTGCTTACGCTGGGCGCCGTAGGCGGCCATCACGTTCCAGCGGGCCCCACCTGAGGTGAACGGGTTCGGCGTGATCACTTCAATGCCCTTGCGGACGAGGTCGCTCCAGCCGCGGATCTTCTTGGGATTGCCGTCGCGGACGACGAAGACGACGAGCGAGTTCGTGACCATCCCGTGGTACCGGTCTCGGTTCCAGCCCCGACGAACGACCCCGGCACGCACGAGCGCGCTCACGTCGGGCTCGAGCGAGAGGTTGACGATGTCTGCGTCGAGACCGGCGATGACCGCGCGAGCCTGCTCGCCCGACGCCCCGTACGACTGGCTGAAGTCGACGTCGCGACCAGCGTTCGTCTTCTGGAACGCCGGGATGATCTTCGCGAACGACTCTCTCGGCGTCGAGTAGGCGACGAGTGCGAGCTTCGTCTTCTGGCCCGCACCTGCGGCGGTGCCGGTCAGGACGAGCAGTGCGATCAAAGCAATCCAAATCCGACGCATTTATTCTCCTTATCGATTGATTTGGTGGAGAATGGCAGCGACGCCCGGGTGCGTCAAGCGAGAACCGTCGGTGCTTGCTTAAGTCGTGCCGCCCTTGTGCCGATGTGAACGCACATGGCGGCCGTAGCTGGCGAACGTGTGCGCCCGCACGCGCAGGCAAATCTCCGCCTGGCCATCCTGATGGCCTGCACCTTCGTGCTTGCCGCCGCGGGCACCTCGTTTCTCGTCCAGCGCCTGACCACCGACCGGGCCGAGGACAACGCCAGCGCGCACGCCCGCTTCGCAGCCTCCCTCCTGAGCAACTTCGTCGTTCCCTCGGACTTCCGGATGCCTGCGAGAGGACGCCGGTTGGCCGAGCTCGACCGTCAGTTCAAGGCCGTGCTCGTGGAGGACGTCCTGCGGGTCAAGCTCTGGAGCCCCGACGGCAGGGTCATGTATTCGAACGACCACTCGGTAATCGGCGGCAAGACCGACGAGCCAGAGGAGATCGAAGAGGCGCTGAACGGGCCGGGAGTAAAGGGCGTCTCCCACCTGAACGCGGAAGGTGGCGCCGGCGCCGACCGCAAGGTGCTCGAGAACTACGTTCCGGTCCGCTTGAGCGGGGCCGGCCGCCCGAACGGCGTGCTCGAGCTCTACCAGGACTACGCCCCCGTGGCACACGCCGCACGCGCGGCCTTCTGGCCGCTGGCCGGAGCGCTCGGACTCTGCCTCCTGGCGCTGTACGCCGCGATCTTCCCGATCGTGCGGCGCATGACGCTGACCCTCGCCGCCCGCGAGCGGGCGCTGCGTGAAAGCGACGCCAAGCTGCGCGCGCTGATCGAGCACATCCCGCTCGTCACCTACATGGACGCGCCGGACGGAAGAACCGAGTACATCTCACCGCAGATCGAGGGCCTGCTCGGCTACCCGGTCGAGCAGTGGCTCGAGAATCGCGACTTCTACAGCGAGATCCTTCACCCCGACGATCGCGACCGCGTCCTCACAGAGGTTGCGCACTCGCGCGACCGGGGCGAGCCCTTCCAGCTCGAATACCGGATGCTGGCGAAGGACGGCCACGCTGTCTCCGTGCTCGACGGAACCGTGCTCGTCCGCGACGAGAACGGCGAGCCGCTGTACCGGCACGGCTTCTTCCTCGACCTGACACGCCAGAAGGAGGCTGAGAAGCAGACCAGCCGGCTCGAGGAGGAGCTGCGGCAGGCCCAGAAGATGGAGGCGGTCGGCCAGCTCGCCGGCGGAATCGCACACGACTTCAACAACCTGCTGATGGCGATCGGCGGCTACAGCGACGTCGCTCGCTCGAAGGTCGACGGCGACCCGGCGCTCGAGACCGCGATCGACGAGATCAAGAGCGCCTCCGACCGGGCCGCCGGGTTGACGCGCCAACTACTCGCCTTCAGCCGCAAGCAGATCCTCCGGCCGCAGGTCGTCGACCTGAACGAGATCGTGTCCGGCATGGACGGGATGCTTCGCCGGTTGATCGGCGAGGACCTGGACATCGTCACCGAGCTCTCCCCGGAGGCCGGCCGCGTGCGCGCCGACCCGGGACAGCTGGAGCAGGTGATCCTCAACCTCGTCGTGAACGCGCGCGACGCGATGCCCGACGGCGGCCGCCTGACGATCGAGACCGCGCTCGTCTCGGTGGACGGCTTCGAGATCGGCCGCGAGTCGCCTCTTCAGCGTGGCTCCTACGCGATGCTCGCGGTCAGCGACACCGGGGCCGGAATGGACGAGGAGACGCGGAAGCGGATCTTCGACCCGTTCTTCACGACGAAGGAGCCCGGCAAGGGGACCGGCCTCGGCCTGTCCACCGTCTACGGCATCGTGAACCAGAGCGGCGGCTCGATCTTCGTCTACAGCGAGCCCGGCCAGGGGACGACGTTCAAGGTCTATCTTCCGCAGACGGGCGCGGTCGAGATGGAGCCGGCAGCGCTCGCCGACGGGCGCGGCGGCTCGGAGACGGTCTTGCTCGTCGAGGACGAGGACATCGTCCGCCGGCTGGTGCAGGAAATGCTCGAGGCCCAGGGCTACCGGGTGCTTGCCGCGGGCGATCCCGAGGAGGCCCTCGAGCTGAGCACGGCGCACAAAGATCGGATCGACCTGCTCATCACCGATGTCGTGATGCCGAACATGAGCGGGCGGGAGCTCGCCGTCCGCCTCCACGTCGACCGGCCGGAGATGAAGATCCTCTACATCTCCGGGTATACCGATCGGGCGATCGTGCACCACGGCGTGCTCGCGCAGGGGACGGTGTTCCTGCAGAAGCCGTTCACGGGCGAGGATCTCGCGCGGAAGGTCCGCGCGGTGCTCGACGACTCGCCTGACCTTCGCGCCGTCGCCTCGGCATAGAGTTGCGCCCCGTGGGGGCGCTCGACCGATCGACGATCTGGCCGTACCGCGAGGGCGAGCCCGGCGACTTCTACTACCAGCGCTACGCGCACCCGGCGGGCGTCCAGGCCGAGCGCGAGCTCGGCGGGCTCGAGGGCGGCGAGGCGTTGCTCTTTCCTTCCGGGTCGGGCGCGATCACCGCGCTCATTCTCAGCGAGCTGGAGCCGGGACAGACGATCGCGCTGGCCGAAGGTGCCTACTACGGCACCGGGCTCCTCTTCGGCGTGCTCGAGAAGTGGGGCGTCGGCTTCGTCGAGTTCGACCAGACCGGCGCGCCGCCCGAGGGCGCGGACCTGGTCTGGCTCGAGGCGCCTTCGAACCCCTTCCTGACCATGCCCGACTTCGAGGCTGCGGCGGCTCATCCGGGACGGGTCGCGGTCGACTCGACCGCGGCGACGCCGGTCTATCTGCGTCCGCTCGAGCACGGCGCGGACTACGTCGTCCACAGCGCGACCAAGTACCTCGGCGGCCATCACGACCTGCTGCTGGGCGCCGTCGTCTGCCGCGACGCGAAGCGTTTAGGCGAATTTCGAGGCAGAACGGGGATCGTGGCGAGCCCGGATTCGGCCTGGCTCCTCTCGCGCAGCCTGAAAACGCTGCGCCCGCGAGTCGAGCGGCAGACCGCGACGGCAAGCGAGCTGGTGGAACGGCTGCGCGCGCATCCGGCCGTCGAGACCGTCCGTTACCCCGGCTTCGGCGGGATGCTCTCCTTCGACGTCCGCGGCGACGCTCGCAAGGTCGAAACGTCGGTGCGGGTGATCACGAACGCGACCAGCCTCGGCGGCGTCGACTCGCTGATCGAGTCGCGGCACCGCTGGGAGGGCGACCGCGTGCCGGAAAACCTGCTGCGGCTGAGCGTCGGCCTCGAGGACGTGGAAGAGCTGTGGCGGGATCTCGAGCAGGCGCTCGGTCGGGGCTAGAGCCGGAGGTCGGACTCGAACCGACGGCCTAGCCCTTACAAGGGGCTTGCTCTACCAGCTGAGCTACTCCGGCGCAGTCCCATCGTAGCCCGGCGCGAATCTACTGAAGAACCTGCCGCGACTGCTGGTGCTGGAGCACCTTGCGCTTCACACGCTGCAGGGCGTTGTCGATCGTCTTCGTGTCGCATCCGAGCTCCTCGGCCATCTCCTCGTA
>JBKPHH010000073.1:0-12163 GCA_046729795.1 Actinomycetota bacterium
ATCGCGAGCGGGATGGCCGGGATCAGGGTCGCGGCCATCAGGGACTGCCAGAAGAACACGTCGCCGCGAATCAGGTCGGTCGGCACGCCGGCGGACAGCGTTCGCTGCGTCGACGACGAGATGAAGGTAATCGCGTACACAAACTCGTTCACGCACAGCGAGAACGAGAAGATCACGACGGTGAGGATGCCGGGCACCGAGATCGGGAAGATCACGCGCCAGAGCGTCTGTAACCGTGAGCAGCCGTCGATCATGGCCGCATCCTCGAGCTCCGCCGGAATCGTCCTGAAGAAACCCATCAGGAGCCAGGTCGCAAAGGGCACGGTGAAGGACGGGTAGACGAGCACCAGCGACCAGAGCTTGTCCTGAAGGCCGAGCTCCGAGATCACGCGGGAGAGCGGCAGGAAGAGCAGCGTCGGGGGGACGAGGTAGGTCAGGAAGATTCCGACGCCGACGTTCTGACCCCAGCGCCCCGACAGCCGGGCAAGCGAGTAGCCCGCCGGAAGCGCCAGCAGCAACGTGATCAGGACGACGATGCCGCCCACGAAGGCGGTGTTCACGAGCCAGTGGACGTAGTTCGTGTTGTGGAAGATGTAGCCGATGTGCGAGGGCGTGGAGTGGGAGAACCCGAGCGGGAGCCAGTCCTCGTCCTTGAAGGCCAGACGCTCGTGCACCGGATCCGTCGCCAGCTCCGCGCGGTGGTAGGTGAAGGGGACGTTTTCGACGTTGTAGAGGTCGCCGTTCGTCTTGAACATCGTCGCGAGCATCCAGTAGAACGGGAACGCGAGCACGATCGCGAAGGGGCCCACGATCAGGTAGGTGAGGCCCAGCTCGCGGATGCGGCGCCAGTCCACCTACGTCACCTCGACCCGGCGGGCGAACTTCAGCATCAGCACGGTCACGATCACGAGCACCGGCAGGAGATACATCGAGATCGCGGCACCTTCGCCGAGATTGCTCGAGACGATTCCGGTCTGATAGGCCCAGGTCGTCAGCATGTGCGTGCTGTTGAAGGGGCCGCCGCTCGTCAGGACGTAGACGACGGTCATGTCCGTCGCCGTGAAGACGATCCCGAACAGCAGCGCGACCGTCGCGATCGGCAGCTGGAGCGGCAGCGTCACGTGCCAGAACTTGCGAAAGCCGGTCGCACCGTCCACCCGGGCAGCATCGTCGAGCTCGGGTGGGATCGAAGCGAGGCCCGCGAGGAAGATCACCGTCGCGAACGGGAGGATGCGCCAGGCGTGCACGACAATGATGGCCACCATCCCGAGCGTCGGCTGGCCGAGCCATTGCGGCGGGTTGAACGGTTCGACCTTGCCGACGTGGACCCAAGGCAGCGAGTCGATGACGCCCAGGCCCCAGTTGACGGGCTTGTAGAGATAGAAGTGCCCGCTCCCCGGCATGAGGTCGTGGACGAGTACCCAATTCACGATGCTGAACTGGGAGTCGAAGATCCAGAGGAACCCGATCGTGGAGAGCGCGACCGGCGCCGCCCACGGGAGCAGAATCAGAAACCGAAGGAACCAGCGTCCGCGGAACGGCCGCACGAGCGCATGAGCGAGCAGGCCGGCGCCGACGAGGACGATCAGCTGCGAGACCAGCGTGAAGATGATCGTGTTTCGCAGGGCCCGCCGGAAGTTCTGGTCGTGCCAGGCGTCGGTGAAGTTGTCGAATCCGACCAGGTGACCGGTCAGCGAGCCCGCGGTCGCGTCGGTCAGGCTGAGATAGACGGCCAGCCCGAGCGGCGCGCCGACGAGCACGAAGATGTAGATGACGGCCGGGCTGATCAGCGCGGGCGCGAGGAAACGGCGATCCTCGAAGAGGTCGCGCCAGCGCCGCGCCTGCGGCCTGGCCTCCGCCACAGCTGCCAAGGCGCGGCGATCCTATACGAAGTACTGTTTTCGAACCGTACGTGGCCGAGATCAAGCTCGAGCAGCTCACGAAGGTCTATCCCGACGGCACGAAGGCCGTCGACGCACTCGATCTCGAGATCGAGGACGGCGAGTTCGTCGTCCTCGTCGGTCCGTCCGGCTGCGGGAAGACCACGGCTCTCCGCATGACCGCCGGCCTCGAGGATGTGACAGAGGGGTCGGTCTGGATCGGCGACCGAATCGTCAATCGCGTGCCTCCGAAAGATCGGGACATCGCGATGATCTTCCAGAACTACGCGCTCTACCCGCACAAGTCGGCGTACGAGAACATGGCCTTCGCTCTCCGGATGCGCAAGGTGCCCAAGTCCGCGATCGGGGAGCGCGTCCAACGGGCGGCCCGGGCGCTCGGGTTGTCCGAAGTCTTGAAGAAGCGGCCCCGCACGCTCTCCGGTGGCCAGCGCCAGCGGGTTGCGATGGGTCGCGCGATCGTGCGGGAACCGCAGGCGTTCCTGATGGACGAGCCGCTCTCGAATCTCGATGCCAAGCTGCGGGTCGAGATGCGCGCCGAGATCGCGAGACTCCAACGCGACCTCGGTGTGACGACCATCTACGTGACACATGATCAGACGGAGGCGATGACGCTGGGCGACCGCGTCGCCGTGATGCGTGACGGGGTGCTCCAGCAGGTCGACGTGCCGCAGAACCTCTACGACACGCCGGTCAACCTCTTCGTCGCCGAATTCATCGGCTCACCGGCGATGAACCTCGTCGGCGCGGACATCCGGCGCTCGAACGGCGACCTCGTCGCGGAGTTCGGCGAGAGCCGGCTGCGCGTCGCCGACGAGTTTCGGCCCGCGCTGTCGGACTTCGAGGGCAAGCGGGTGATCCTCGGGGTTCGGCCCGAGGACATCGACGAGTCCGACGGCGCAGGAGCTGCGGATCGACGCCTCCCCGCGGTGGTCGACATCCGCGAGGACATGGGCTCCGAGGTCTATGTCCATTTCGGAGTCAAGGGCCCGCCGGTGCGGGGCGAGGACGTCAAGGCCGCCGTCGGCGCCGAGGCCGTCGAGGCGACGGCGGCTCAGGCCGAGAAGAAAGGAAGCCTCTTCGTCGCCCGGCTCAACCGCGGCACCCGGGCACGGGAAGGAGAGCGCATCGAACTCACCGTGAACACCGAGCAGCTGCGGTTCTTCGACCCCGAGACGGGCCGAGCGATCTACTCGAAGCGCTAGGAGGGCTTGGCGAAATACAGCGCTGAGCCGCCGGACCGCGCTGGAACGGCGCGAGGCTTTGTCCTCGGGCGCAGCGATCGCTCCCAGGATCCAATACGAACGCTCCCTGCGTCCTTGCCTCGCACCGCCCATCGCGCCCCGGCGACGAGCGGAATTCCGCCAAGCCCTCCTAGCGGATCCGGAGCGTCACGCCGCCCGGCTGGAAGCCGCGGTGCGTGGCGATGAACGCGAGCTTGCCGCGCCGCTTCGGACGGAGCTTCACCGCGGCGGTGCCCCGCCTGTTGGTGTAGACGTACCGCGTGCGGACGCCCGCACCGACGATGCGGACCCGGGCGCGGTAGATGCCCTTGCCGTCCATCGTCAGTACGCGGATGAAGCTGAGCGTCGTGCGGTTCCGGCGCGGCTTCGGGAGGACGCTGACCTTCATGTGCGGCAGCAGGCTGATCGTCTGCTGCGGCGTCCAGTCGCCCTGGTTGCCACCGGCGTCGACCGCGGAGACGCGCCAGTAGAGCGAGCCGCCCTTCAGGTAGCTGATGTCGTTCAGGACCGGCGCGTAGGTCGTGTTGTCGGTCTGCACGTCCTCGACCGTGTAGGCGAAGTCGGCTCGGGAGGCGATCTGTAGGTGGTAGTACTTGACGCCGAGCCGCGGCTGCCAGGAGAGCAGCACGTGATCGGGAGCGCCGTCCGAGTGCGGGCCGGCCGGCTCGGGAATCGTGCGCGAGAAGGACTGCATCGCCGAGTAGGGGCCGGGGGTCGAGCCGTAGCTCTGCTTGGGGAAGTTCGCCCGTACGCGCCAGTGGAAGAGGCCCGTGCCGAGCATCTTGGTCGGTGTCAGGACGGGCATCCGCAGGTCGGTGAGATCGGTGTGAGTCCCGTCCGGAAGGTCGACCGCGACGTCGTAGGACACCGCCCCTTGGACCGGCGACCAGGTCCAGGAGGGCAGGAACTCGCCGCCCGTCGGGTTGCTCGCGCTCGGGACCGGCGTGGTCAGCTTCTTTTGGAAGGTCCCCGTCGCCGACCAGGTCAGGCCGACCTGGTTCTCGTCATCGGCGCGGACGCGCCAGTAGAGGACGGTATCCGCGGGATAGGTCGAGTTGCTGGAGTATGAGGTGGCGTTCGTGACGACGTCGTCGATCGGGTTGCCGAAGGTCGGATCCTGCGCGACCTGGAAGCGGTAGCGGCGCGCACCCTCGACCGAGCTCCAGCGGAAGGTCGGCTGGTCGTAGAAGACCCACCCGCTCGCGGGCGACAGCAGTGACGGCGGCAACGACTGCTTCTGGAAGTTCCGTGCCGCGGCGAGCAAGGGATTCCCCACGGCGTTGGTGCCTTCAAAGTCGTTCGCGGGCAGGATCGCCCAGTAGTAGAGCGTCGTCTCGTCCGGGTAGGTGCGCGGAGAGAGGCTTCCGCGCGCCGCGTAGGCGGGCACCTGCGTAAAGCCGTAGTCGACGAGGTTGGAGAAGTTCGGATCCTTGGCCACCAGCACCCAGTAGCTCTGCTTGCCGGCGAGCGGCTTCCAGGTGAAGTACGGCACACGCGTTGTCAGGGTCCCGCTGGCGGGGTAGAGGTAGTCGCCGGAACCGAGGTAGTTCGGCGTGCAGGACGGGCTGCAGGCGCCGCCGGTCGGATAGCCGGTCCACTCGAATGACCAGCCCAGGCCGCCGTCGAGGTATGTGTAGTCGCCGTAGACCTCGTCGAAGTTCGGGAGCCGATCGCTCCGCGCGCGCACGCGGGCGCAGTACTTGCCGGCCGCGAGCGAGGTGAAGTCGTTCGCGACCTGCATCGGGTCGGAATACGGCTTGACGAAGGTCATGTTGTAGCCGAGCGGCGTCCAGGCGTTGACGGCGGTGTTGACGCGCCAGTGATGCAAAGGCGCGGCCCAGTCGCAGAACGAACCGTTCCACGGCGTCACGTCGACCTCGTAGCTCGAGGCGCCGGGCACCCAGTTCCAGGTCAGCATCGGCACCTGGGTCTGGTAGCCCACGGTGCCGCCGTCGGTGTCCGTCCCGGGATCGCCGAGGTTGTCGCGCATGTGCAGGTTCTGGATGCTCGTCCCGACCACCGGCGGGACCTTGTCGAAGGTCTTGACGAACGAGGGGCCGTAGTTCCACACGCCCGTCGTGCCGTCGGCGTCGAGGGCCCGCACGCGCCAGTAGTAGGTGTTGTCCTTGAACAGAACGGTCGGCGAGAGCGAGGTTGCGATGGTGGTCGCGTCGCAGCAAACCTTCGAGCCCGGCGTGAAGTCGACCGAGGAGTTGACTTCGACCTCGTAGCGCGCCGCGCCGGCAACCGGATTCCATGAGAACTTGGGGTCGTAGACCTCAGGCGACGAGTTCAGGTCGACAACGACCGCCTGAGTCGTGGAGGGCCAACTCCAGTTGAACGAGGCGACCGGCGACGGAGCGCCGACGTTCCCCTCGGCGTCGATCGGTGCCACGTTCCAGTAGTAGGTGCCCGGAGAGAGGTTGGCGCCGCGTGTGAAGCTCGTGGCCTGGGTCTTGGGCGCCCCCGTCTCGTAGGGCTCGTGCACGACGAGCGAGGCGAGCGACGGGTCGCTGGCGACGTTGACGACGTACCTCGAGGCGCCCATGACCGGCGACCAGGCGAGCTTGAGCGGATTCGTCGGGAAGACGAGCGTGCCGCCCGAGGCCGGGCTCTGCAGGACCGCCGAGGCCGTCCACGACTTGCGGAACGAGCGCGTCGGCGACCAGCCCGAGACCGCACCGTCCGAAGTGACCGAGCGAACGTGCCAGTAGTACGTCCCGTTCGGGATCGTCTTCTTCAGCGTCGCGCGGGTGTTCCTGGTGAAGAATCGTGACTCGTTCGGCGCGAGGACCGGCGCGTTGAAGCCCGAGTCCGAGGCGATCTGGAACTCGTAGCGCTCGGCGCCGGAAACCTGCGCCCAGGCGAACGCCGGCAGTAGGTCGACCGTCGCACCGCCCGCGGGGGCAAGCGGAGTGGGCGCGGAAACCGCGTGCGCGGCCGGAGCGAAGACTGCTGCGAGCGCGACTGTGGCAAAGAAAGCTCTGAGATGGGCAGCCATATTGGAAGCGAGCCGGGGCCGCCACCGAGCTCTCTTGCTGAGGTCCTTTCGTCGCGGGCTTGCCGAGTCAGAATCGGCGCGGATTACGGCTTCCTCGTATCCCTCGTTTGGGGGGAAATAGCATTGGTCCCGCGATGGAAGCGATAACACGCGAGAAAACGGTCCCCGGGCTCTTGCGTGCGATCGGTGTCGCGCTCGCCGACGAGCTCGACGCCTCCGCGGTCGCGATCTCTCGCGTGGTGGGCGAGCTGCTCGTGGCGGTGGTCGAGCACAGCCGCACCGGCGCGCGGCTGCAACAGCTCGGCCACGGCTACCTGCTCAGCGACTACCCCCTCACCCAGGAGGTGATCGACCGGCAGGAGCAGCGCCGGGTCTCGCTCCTCGAGGGCGAGACCGATCCGGCGGAGGCCCAGCTCCTGCGCGAGCTCGGCTTCGACTCCTTGCTGATGCTGCCGCTGTGCGCTTTCGGCGGCGTGTGGGGCCTCGTCGAGGTCTACACGCGCGAGAAGAGCTTCGACGAGAGCGACGGAAAGAGCGCCGACGACATCGTGCGCTCAGCCGGCAAGCGCCTCGAGGAGCTCGAAGCGGCCTGAAACGGCTTGGTGTTTTTCGCCGCAAAGGAGTATCTTCGAGTCCTGCGGTAGGTTCGGTCGTTCGGCAGGAGGGTCTACGTGCCGGAAAACGGGGACAGCCAACCCGGCCGCAGTCGGTATCTGAAAGGGATCGGCGGCGTCGTTGGAACGGTCGCGACGATCGTGGGGACGCTGCTCGCGCTCGGCGTGCTACACCCGCTCGGCGGCGACGGCGTGGTTTCCGTCGCGGAAGCAGCGACCAAGACGATCGACAAGGGAACGTCGCGCGTCGTGCTGAGCATGACCGGGCCGCTGCCGTCGGGAAGCCAGGGCGTCCTCTTCAAGGGTGACGGAAAGCTCGACTACCGGCTCAACCGGGGCGAGGTCACCTACGACTATTCGGGGCTCGCACAGTCGTCTCCCGGCAGTGTGCCGACGACGCTGAGCGCGATCCTGGACGACAACCTGCTCTACGTCAGGCTCCCGAGGGAGGTCAACGGCAAGCAGTGGGTGGTGATCGACCTCATCGAGAGCTACAAGCAGCAGGTCGGGGTGGATGTCGGCCCGCTGCTCGCATACAACTCGAATCCGGCCGACGCGCTGAAGAACCTCGAGTCGGCCGGCGACCTCGAGAAGATCGGCAAGGAGCGCCTCCTCGATGGGAGCGAGGCGACGCACTACCGCGGCACGATCGACCTGCACAAGATCGCCGAGAACGCGCCGGCCGACCAGCGCGAAGGCCTCGAGCGCGCGGTGAACGCCATGATCGCGCAGGGCGCGCCGTCCCAGATCCCGGTGGAGGTGTGGGTCGGCGACGACGACCTCGTCCGGCGGATGGAGATGGACGTCTCGGTGGGTTCTTCGAAAATGGCGATGAGGATCGAGCTCTTCGATTTCGGCGTGACGGTCAACGCGACGCCGCCGCCTTCGGAGCTCGTGGCGACCCAGCAGGAGCTCCAGGGCACCGGCAGCTGAGTAGTACGCTGGGCGGATGGAGGACGTCCGCCGCCTGCTCCAGCTGACTGCCTCGATCGCCGCGGACTACGTCGAGTCCCTCGGTGAGCGCCCCGTCTTTCCGGACGTGACCCCCAACCAGTTGCGGGAGGCACTCGGAGGGCCGCTCCCGGAGCAGCCGGTCGGCGCGCAGCAGGTCGTGAACGAGCTCGCGGCCGCGGCCGAGCCCGGCGTCGTCGCGAGGGGGAGCGGTCGCTACTTCGGCTTCGTGATCGGGGGAGCGCTGCCGGCGGCGCTTGCGGCCGACTGGCTGACCGCGACCTGGGACCAGAACGCCGGCCTCTACGCCGGCGGGCCCTCGGCGTCGGTCACGGAGCAGATCACGCGCGAGTGGATCGTGGAGCTGCTCGGCCTGCCCTTGAACGCCTCGATCGGCTTCGTCACGGGCACGCAGATGGCGCACGTGACCGGCCTCGCCGCCGCGCGCTTCCACGTTCTCGACCGAGTGGGCTGGGACGTCGGGTACGAAGGGCTCCAGGGTGCGCCACGGGTCCGCGTGTTCGTGGGTGCCCACCGCCACGTGACCGTCGACCGTGCGCTGCGGCTGCTCGGCCTCGGCGCGCCGACGATCGTCGAGGCCGACGAGGAAGGCCGGATGCGCGCCGACGCCCTCGCGGCGGCAATTGCGGCGGGCGACGGGCCCACGATCGTCTGCGCGCAGGCAGGCGACGTGAACACCGGCGCCTTCGATCCCTTCCCCGAGATCGCGGATGCGTGCGAGGAGGCGGGCGCATGGCTGCACGTCGACGGCGCGTTCGGGATCTGGGCGGCCGTCTCGTCCGAGCTCCGCCACCTGGTGGCGGGCCTCGAGCGGGCCGACTCGTGGACGACGGACGCCCACAAGTGGCTCAACGTCCCCTACGACTCGGGAATGGTGCTCTGCGCCCATCCCGAATCGCACCGCAACGCAATGACAGTGCAGGCGGCGTACCTGATCCAGGAAGACGGCGAAGCGCCCCAGCGCGACCAGGTCGACTGGGTGCCGGAGTTCTCACGGCGGGCGCGGGGCTTCGCGGTCTATGCGGCGCTTCGCTCCCTCGGGCGCACCGGCGTCGTCGAGCTCGTGGAGCGCTCTTGTGCACAGGCCCGCCGCTTCGCCGACCGAATTGTCGAGATCCCCGGGGCCCACGTGCTCAACGAGGTCGTCCTCAACCAGGTCCTGTTCTCGCTCGAGGACGACGAGCGAACCGACGCGGCGCTTGCGGCTGTGCAGGCCGGCGGTGAGGTCTGGCTCAGCGGGACGCAGTGGGAGGGGCGCAAGGCGATTCGGGTCTCGGTGTCCAACTGGCAGACGGGGGACGAGGAGATCGACCTCCTCGTCGACGCCTTCCGCCGCGCGGTGGAAGCGCCGCTCGCGGTTACCTAGGCGCTCGCCGCTTTCACCGCGGCGACGCGCTCGCGGCGGGCCTTGGTCAGCTCCTGCACGAAGATCTGCACGGTGGCGGCGAGCGGAACGGCGGTGAGCGCGCCGAGCACGCCGAGCAGGGAGCCGAAGAGCGTCACGGCGACGATGATGAAGAAGCCCGAAAGGTTGACTGCCTTCCCCTGGATCTTCGGGGTGAGGATGTTGTTCTCGAGCTGCTGGTAGACGAGCACGACGACGAGCATGATGACCGCAGCGACGATTCCCTCCTCGGCCCACAGCGTCGGCACGAGGATGAAGCCTGCGATCGTCGCCCCGATGTTCGGGATCATGTCGAGGAGGCCGGCGATGACGCCCAGGCCGATCGCGTAGCTCGAGCCGAGGAGCCACGCGGAGACGCCCTGCGTCGTTCCGGCGATCGTCGCGATCACGACGAGGCCGATCGCCCACCGGGAGACCGACTCGGTGACCCGCTCCCAGACCGAGAGCCAGCGCTCGTCCTCGCCCGGCATGAGCATGCTCGCCAGCGACCGTTTGAGGTTCCCGATGTCGCAGAGCAGGAAGAGGCAGATGAAGATGATCGTGAACGCGGCCAGGAAGACCTCGAAGAAGCTGCCCGCGATTCCGAGCACCGATTTGATCGCATCGGGCACCGAGTCGGCGATCGTGTTCGCGCCCTCCTGGACGTTCTTCGCGGCGCCCGTGTCTCCGAGGAAGTCGAGCTCTCCGGAATCGCGCAGGCTCTGCACCGTCTGCGGGAGGTCGTGAAGGTAGTCCCGTACGCCGCCGACGAGCGGCACGAGCAGCACCAGCGCGAGCAAGGTGATCAGGAGGGCGGCTCCGATCACGGTCACCGTCGCCGCAAGCCCGCGTGACATGTGCGTCTTCGCCATCACGAAGCGAACGGGATACTCGAAAACGAACCCGAGGAAGATGCCGATGAAGACGATCAGGAAGGTCGAGCCGATCGCGGCAAACGCGGCCATCACGGCGATCGCCGCGGCGACGAGCAAGAGCGTCCGCATGGGCAGGAGCAGCTCGACGCGCTTGGTGCCGCCGGGGTCCATCAGGGGAAGGCTACGCCGGGCGGCGGCGGTCATCGGTCAAAAAATGGGCGATGGAGCGTACCGGGATCGAACCGGTGACCTCCGGCTTGCAAAGCCGCTCGTGTCCGTCGCTCCATGCCGCCGCGTGCCGCCGGCACGGGTTGCGTTAGCGACACAGGCGCGTTGCCGACCAATGAGGCGGAACCGCGCGGCCGTGACCTGACGGGCAAACGCTTGCAGAACGCTTGCAACAGTGGCTCTCTGGCGCCGGGTATGGACACGTCACAGACGATCGCGGTTGCGCTTGTGAGCAGCCTCATTGGCGAAAGCGGTGGGGCTCTTCTCGGCGGACTGGTTCGTGGGCGTCACGGACGGGACGAGCAGATTCGCCGGCTGATGCTCGCCGCCGCGGAGGAACTAGCCACGGCCTATCGGGTCGGGCATGCTCTACTGAGGCGGGTGCGCCTCGCCGCGATCGACCTCGACGGGACGCTCGTCCGGAGTGACGGGGCGGTTTCCGAGCGAAGCCGCGCAGCGATCCGCCGCGCGAGCCGCTCGGGAATCGAGATCGTCCTGATCACTGCGCGCGGCCCGCGGTCGGTGGGCGAGCTCGCAGCCGAGCTGGGCATCCGCGGCGAGGCCATTTGCTCGAATGGAGCGATCGTCCTCGACCTGGCTACACGCGAGGTCATCCGGATGCGGACGATCGAGACAGAGGTAGCGCTCAGGCTGGTGCATGCGCTCCGCGAGCGTCTCCCCGGCATCGTCTTCGCGGTCGAGTGGGAACGGCTCGCCCACGAGCCCGGTTTCGAGGCGGACTGGCCGTTGCCCCCGGATACTCCGATCTCCGACGCGGTCGGTCTGCTCGAAGAGCCGCCGGCGAAGCTCATCCTCCAGCACACGGATCACGAGGTCGAGATCCTGGCCGCAGTCGCGCGAGAGATCGCGGGCGAGTCCGCGTTCGTCACGAGCTCGGGCGGCGGTTACGTCGAAATCTCAGCCGCCGGCGTGAACAAAGCCTCGGCCCTGGCCGAGGTGTGCGAGGAACGCCGCATCCCTCCTGAGGAGGTCGTCGCTTTCGGGGATCAGCCTACCGACCTGCCGATGCTGATCTGGGCAGGCCGCGGCGTTGCGGTGGCCAACGCGCACCCGGACGTGGCGGAGGCCGCGGGCGAGGTTACCGCCTCGGTCGACGAGGACGGTGTCGCGCTCGTGCTCGAGCGGCTTACGGCCACTTGACCGGGACCTCGCTTCAGGCGTGCAGCAGCTTCGGAATCTCCGCCAGCGACGTGATCTCGTGCTCGGGCGCCGGCTGACGGTCGTTCCAGGTTCTTCCGCCCCTGTTGAGCCAAACCGCCGTGAGTCCCGCTGCGTGTGCGCCTGCGACATCGGTCACGGGATCGTCCCCGATGTGCCACGCGTTCTCCGGCTCGACGTGAAGGTCTCGCAGCGCTGCCTCGAAGAGCGCAGGATCGGGCTTCGCAACGCCGACCTCTCCCGAGATCGCAAACGTCGCGAATGACTGCTCGACACCAAGCCCTCGAAGGCTCTCGCGCTGCGTGTCCGCCGCACCGTTCGTCACGAGCGCAAGCGCGTAGTCGCGGGAGAGCGACGACAGGAGCGCGGGTACCTCCGGGTAGAGGCGAAGCGACTCGCTGAGGTGACGCGAGTGCGCGTCGCACGCCGTCACGGCGACATCAGGATCGTCGCAGCCGCACATGCTCAACGTTCGCCTCCACGCTTCGCGCCTGACGGCTGAGCCGTCGAGCTGGCCGAGTATCCACCGCTGCTCCACCTCGGGCCAGTAGCGCGCCCAGACTTCGCCGTTCGCCTCCATGAGCCGAGCGGCGTCGAGATCCGGATAGGCGGCCGCCACGTCGCGACATGCTGCTCGAACCGCGTTGCGATTGCCGGTTCCGCTATCGAACAGCGTGCCGTCGAAATCGAAGAGCAGCGCTGCGATTCCCCTGGTAGTTACAGATGGAGCGTACCGGGATCGAACCGGTGACCTCCGGCTTGCAAAGC
>JBKPHH010000074.1:0-14575 GCA_046729795.1 Actinomycetota bacterium
TCGTGCTCCCACTCGTCGAAGTAGCGCTGCGCGAACCCGCACGCCAGGCAGAACGAGACCCAGTCGCCGAGCGTCTTGCGGCGCTCTTCCCGCAGCCAATCCGAAGCCTTGCCCACGGCGACGACTGTAGCGACGTCACACTTCCGAGACCGTGTCTGACACCGGGAGCTCAGCTGCAAACCGCGGTCCTAAGCCCCGATGTTCCAGTTTCGTCACAGTGTCTGACACCAAGAGCGATCGTTAGAGTTCGCCCCGATGGCCGTTCGCGAAGCTGAGCCGCTCGGCTCGCTGAAGGAAGTCAAAGAGGCGGGGCTCGACCGGGAAGACCTTCTCGGCGTCTACCGCAACATGCTGATTACGCGCGGGATCGAGGAACGCGGCCACATCCTCTACAAGCAGGGGAAGATCCCTGGCTCGTTCTACACCGGCCGCGGCAACGAGGCGGCTTCGGTCGGCGTCGCGACGGCGATGAGCTCCGAGGACGTCGGGACGCCGCTCCACCGCGACATGGGCGTCCACGTCACGCGCGGGGTCGAGCCGTGGCGGATCTTCGCCCAGTACATGGGGCGTGAGGACGGGCCGACGAAGGGCAAGGACGGCAACGTCCACATGGCGGACTCGAAGCTCGGCCTGCTCGCGATGGTCAGCCACCTGCCGGCGATGCTGCCGGTCGCCGTCGGCTGCGCGCTCGCGTTCCGGATCAGGAACGAGAACCGGGTCGCGGTCGGCTGGTTCGGCGAGGGCGCGTCGGCGCGCGGGGACACACACGAAGCGATGAACCTCGCGGGCATCCGCAAGCTGCCGGTCGTTTTCATCTGTGACAACAACCAGTGGGCCTACTCGACGCCGACCTACCTCGAGTACGCGACCGAGCACGTCGCCGACCGCGCCGAGGCCTACGGATTTGAGGGCGTCGTCGTCGACGGAACCGACGTGCTCGCGGTCTATCGCGAGACCAAGACCGCGATCGAGAAGGCCCGAGCCGGGGGCGGACCGACGCTGATCGAGTGCCTGACCCTCCGCATGGAGGGCCACGCCGTCCACGACGACGCGTTCTACGTCCCGAAGGAGATGTTCGAGGAGTGGGCGAAGTCGGACCCGCTCGAGCAGTTCCGCAGCTGGCTGCGCGAGAACGCCGAGATGTCGGACGAGGAGGAGGAAGAGATCTCCGCCGGCTTCAAGAAGCTCCTCAACGACGCGCTCAACCGCGCCGAGGAGTCGCCGCTCCCGGAGGCCTCGCAGCTGACCGAGGGCGTGTTCGCGACGCCCGAAGACCTCGATACCCCGCATCACAAATAGCCATGGCCGAAAAGACGTACCTTCAGGCGATTTCCGACGGGCTCCGCGAGGAGATGCGGCGCGACAAGCGCGTCTTCGTGATCGGCGAGGACGTCGGCGTCTACGGCGGCGCATTCAAGGTGACACTCGGCTTTCAAGAGGAGTTCGGGCCCTGGCGCGTGATCGACGCGCCGCTCTCCGAGACGGCGATCGTCGGCGGCTGCACGGGCGCAGCGATCATGGGCATGCGGCCGGTCGCGGAAATGCAGTTCGCCGACTTCATCTCCTGCGCGTGGGATCAGCTCGTCACCGTCGCCGCCAAGCAGCGCTGGCGTGCCGGCACCCCGGTGCCGATCACGGTTCGGCTGCCGTCAGGCGGCGGCTTCTCGGGCGGCCCGTTCCATTCGCAGAACCCGGAGAGCTCGTTCGCGCACATTCCCGGCCTGAAAGTCGTTTGCCCCGCGACGCCCGAGGACGCGAAGGGTCTGCTCGCGAACGCGATCCAGGATCCGAACCCCGTTCTCTACTTCGAGCACAAGCACCTCTACCGCCGCATCAAAGGCGAGGTACCGGACGGGCGGTACGAGACGCCGTTCGGCAAGGCGCGCATCCACAAGGAGGGCGACGACATCAGCGTGATCACGTGGGGCGCGATGGTCTACACGGCGGAAGAGGCAGCGAAGGAACTCGAGGGCGACGGCGTCTCGGTCGAGATCGTTGACCTGCGCACGCTCGTCCCGTGGGACCAGCAGGCGGTGCTCGACTCGGTGCGAAAGACCTCGAAGGTGCTCGTGCTGCACGAGGACACGCACACCGGCGGCTTCGGCGGCGAGATCGCCGCGACGATCGCCGAGGAGGCCTTCGAGGATCTCGACGGGCCAATCAAGCGAGTGACGGCGCCGGACACGCCGGTTCCGTTCTCGCCGCCGCTCGAAAAGGCGTTCATCCCGCAGGTCGAGGACGTCGTCGCGGGGCTGAAGGAGCTCGCGGAGTACTGATGGCCACGGGTACCGCCGTCGACGTCGTCATGCCCCAGATGGGCGTCTCCGTATCCGAAGGGACGATCACGAAGTGGCTGAAGTCCGAAGGCGACGAGGTTCAGGCCGACGAGGCGCTGCTCGAGATCTCGACCGACAAGGTCGACACCGAGGTGCCGAGCCCGGCGACCGGGACGCTGACGCAGATCCTCGTCCAGGAAGGCGAGACCGTCGACGTGGGCACGAAGCTGGCTCAGATCGGCGGCGATAAATCGGCCGAATCCGCTGAAGCGGCTTCGGCCGAGCAAATTCCGGAACCCGCCACGGCGCAAGCCGCTGCCGAATCCGCCGCTGCAGCAGGAGCCGAGGGCGAAGCACCGGCGCCCGAGCCGGTCGCCGAGGCAGCTCCCGCCGCGCCTTCCGCGGCGCCCTCGGGCGACGGCGCGGGCGAGAAGACCTTCGTCTCGCCGGTCGTCGCGCGCATCGCATCAGAGCACGGCGTCGATGTCGGTCAGGTGCCCGGCACCGGGCGCGGCGGCAGGGTGACGAAGAAGGACATCCTCAACTTCATCGAGTCCGGTGCGCCGGCACCCGCCGCGCCGCCACCCGCGGCACCCGCGCCCGAAGCGGCCCCCGCTCCCGCGGAGGCTCCCGCTCCCGCGGAGGCTCCCGCGCCCACGGCTCCGCCGAAGCCGGCTCCGGAGCCTGCGGCCGCACCGGCGGCCGCCCCGATCGGCGCCGGCGAGAGCGAAGAGCCGATAAACGCCATGCGGCGCGGCACTGCCGAGCACATGCGCCGCTCCCTCGACACGGCAGCGCACGTCACGAGCGCGATCGAGGTCGACATGTCGAACGTCGTCGCGATTCGCGAGAAGCTGAAGCCGGAATTCCAGCGCGACTACGGCGTCAACCCGACCTACCTGATCTTCGTCGCCCGGGCGGCCGTCGAGACGCTGAGGGACTACCCCTGGATCAACGGCGAGATCCGCGGCGACAAGATCGTGACCCGCAACTACGTGAACCTCGGCTTCGCGGTCGAGCTCACCGACGGCAAGGGGTTGATCGTGCCGGTAGTCAAGAACGCCGAGGGTCTCAACCTGCTCGGGATGGCCAGGTCGGTGACCGACATCGCCGAGCGAGCGCGGAACAAGCAGCTCTCCCCGGACGAGGTGCAGGGCGGCACGTTCACGATCACGAACCCGGGCGGATACGGCACCTTCCACGGGACGCCTGTGATCAGCCAGCCGCAGGCCGCGATTCTCGGCACGTACGCGCTGGTCAAGCGACCCTGGGTCGTCCAGGACGAGCACGGCAAGGACGCGATCGCGATCCGGCCGATCATGAACCTGACGCTCACGTACGACCACCGGCTCGTCGACGGCGCGCTGGCGGGGCGGTTCCTCCGCGACCTGCGCGAAAGGCTCGAGAGCTGGGACGAATCCCGCTACTGATGGCCTCCGCGCCGATCACGCCCTACCTCGCCTACGAGGACGCGGATGCGGCGATCGACTGGCTGACGAAGGCGTTTGGTTTCAGCGAGACGCTCCGGTCCACGGGCGAGGACGGCAAGGTCAACCACGCGGAGCTCGAGCTCGAGGGCGGCTCGATCATGCTCGGCGCGCCCGGAGGCGACTATCAAGGCCCGAAGCGTTCCGGCGGCGCGAAGCACATTTTCGTCCACGCATACGTCGAGGACGTCGACGCGCACTACGAGCGGGCGAAAGCGGCGGGGGCGAACATCCTCGCCGCGCCAGCCGACCAGGAGTACGGCGACCGCCGCTACCAGGTCGAGGACCTCGACGGCCACGTGTGGTTCTTCGCCCAGCGCATCCGCGACGTCGATCCTGCGGAGTGGGGCGCGACGACCGCGGCGCGAGAGCGCGAGCGGGCACACTCCGCGTAGCCATGGCGTACCTGATGAACCTCGGGCTGGTGCCCTACGGGGAGGCGTGGTCGCTTCAGCGGGCCGTCGCGGAAGCCGTCGCCCAAGGAGCCATCCCCGACACCGTTCTGCTGCTGGAACATCCGCCGGTGGTCACGCTCGGGCGGCGGACCGAGGAAGGCGAGCTGCACATTCCGGAGGGCGCCGACGTCGAGATCGTCGAGACGGACCGGGGCGGCAAGTCCACGTATCACGGCCCGGGCCAGCTCGTCTGCTATCCGATCTTCGACCTGAATCGGCACGGACTGGACGTGAAGAAGTACTGCCGGGATCTCGAGGAGGCGCTGATCCGGACGCTGGCGCCACTCGGCCTCGAGGCGACCGGGATCGAAGGGCTCACCGGCATCTGGCTGGAGCGCCCACCCAGGAAGATCGCGTCGATCGGTGTCCACATCAGCAAATGGATCACGACCCACGGCTACGCGCTCAACGTCGACCTCGACCCGGCTCCGTTCACAGACTGGATCACCGCGTGCGGGATCGAGGACGCGCAGTTCACGACGATCGCGCGCGAGCTCGAGCGGCCGGTCTCGGTCGACGAGGTACGGCCACACGCCGCGGCGGCGCTCGAGGAGGTCTTCGACTTGGGCTTCGAGGAGCTACCCGGCGGCGACGGCACGCGTCTGGCTGTGCTCGCCGCCGAGCGGTAGCGTCGCAATCAGCGCGTCGACGACCTGCGGGTCGAACTGCGTACCGCTGCCGCGCAGGAGCTCGTCGATCGCGACCTCGAGCGGCATCGCCTTTCGGTAGGAACGGTCGCTCGTCATCGCGTTGAATGCGTCGCAGCAGGCGACGATCCGCGCGACGAGCGGGATCTCCTCGCCCGCCAAGCCGTCGGGATAGCCGGTGCCGTCCCAACGCTCGTGGCAGGCCCGCACGATCCGGCCGATGTGGCCGAGCAGCCCGCCGACCCTGTGCAGCATCCGCTCGCCCTCGATCGTGTGAGTCTCGATCACCGCGCGCTCCTCGGGCGTCAGCTTGCCGGGCTTGTTGATGATCTCGTTCGGGATGCGCACCTTGCCGACGTCGTGGAGCAACGCCGCGAACTCTGCGTCGCGCAGCTCGCCCGGAGACAGCGCGAGCTCGTTCGCGACGCTCAGCGTCAGCTCGACGACGTCGCGGCTGTGGGCCGCCGTGTACGCGTCGTCGGCCTCGACGACGTCGCCGAGGAGATACGCCGTGCCTCGATAGGCGTCGCGGAGCTCGAGCTCGTGGTCGATCCGAACGCGGCGCTCCTTCGAGAAGACCGCGAGGAGAGCGACGAGCGGAAGCGCGAGCACGACGCCGCCTCCCGAGGGAGAGCTCGCGAACGCGACGGCCAGCCCGATCGGCGCGAGCGCGACGTCGATGACGTACACCCAGACCATCGCCCGAAGCTGCACCTTCGGCGGCACGCCGAGCGTCAACCACTCGCGGGCGGCCGAGCTCGCGAAGTCGAAGGCGAACTGCGCTGCCAGCGCGAGAACGTAGAGCGGCCAACGCGAGAGCGCGGGCGGTCCCTCGCCAGCGAGCCCAAGCACCAGCGCGGGACCGACCGCATGCCAGGCGTAGACGAGCCGGAAGAACCCGCGTTCGAAATGGAGGTCGCCGCGCACGTAGTCGACGACGCTTCCCAGCAGGATCCCCGCCGCGACGGCAAGCGGCACGAAGCCGGTGGGGAGCACGAAGAGCATCGGAACGAGAAAGAGCTGCGTCGGTACAGCCGATCCGGTCGCAACCTCGAAGTCGAGCCGGAACGCAGCCGCATACGCCCCGATCAGGACGAGCACGGTGAGGAACGATGGCGAGCGCTCGGACGGAAGCAGGAGCGGGAGGAGCGCCGCAACACTCAGGAAGGCCCCCGTCGAGATGATCAGCGACCAACGGTCCCGTCGCGCGAGCCGGCTGAGCCTGCGCGCCCGTTGCTCCTCGATCACGCGCTGTGCGTCAGGATCGAGCGTCGCGGCCGCGGTCGACATGGCCTATCCATCGGCGGAACGTGCGCGAGAGACGACCGGGAAGCCCGAGAATCACTCCTTTGAGGGATGGTGGCCGATCGAATGCCCCAGGAGGGGGATGCTTCCTACGCGATCGGGCAGAGAGTGAGGCGTATGCGGCGTTTCTGTGGGATGTGGATGCTCGTGCTGGCTGTCGCGGCGGTTCTGGCGGCACCGGTTGCGAACGCAGGTCTCCTTGGCACCGGCTCGGCGAGCTACTGCGACCCGAGCGCGTCCAAGCCGTTCGCGGCCTGGGGCGATTCGGCGAACTACGTGCTCACCCCCGGCGGGGACTTCGAGCAGGGATCGACTCCTTGGGCGCTGAGCGGGGGCGCGCGGATCGTCTCCGGGAACGAGCCGTACTACGTCGGCGGCCGGGGGGATACGCGCTCACTCCTACTGCCAACCGGCAGCTCCGCCAACACGGCGACGATGTGCTTCGCGCTCGGCGACTGGCATCTGCGACTCTTCGCGCGCAACGCCGGCTCGAAAACGGGCGGGCTGAAGGTGACGGTCATCGTCCCGAGCCTCCTCGGCATCCTGACCGTCCTCGACGGCGGGACGATCAGCGGCGACGGCAGTTGGCGGCCTTCGCCGAGACTCCAGCTTCTGCTCTGCAACGTCACGTCGCTCGTCGGCACGCGTGCGGTGGCCTTCCGGTTCACGCCGGTGGGCACGGGCGCCGCGTACCAGATCGACGACGTCTATCTCGATCCCTGGAAGGGCACCTAAAGCCCCGTCATTAGACTGACCGGCATGCGGAGCTCGCTGCCGGTCGCCGAACGGCCCCGCCGTCCGGAGTGGATGAAGGTTCGCGCGCCGAGCGCGAACACGCGGTACTTCGACGTCCGCAAGCTGATCCACGGCGCCTCCCTGAACACGATCTGCGAGGAGGCCCGCTGTCCGAACATCGCCGAATGCTGGGGCCGCGGGACGGCGACGTTCCAGATCCTCGGCGATACCTGCACGCGCGCATGCCGCTACTGCTACGTGCACTCGGGGAAGCCGGACGGCCCGCCGGACCCGCTTGAGCCGCTCCGGTTGGCCCAAGCCGCCGCGCAGATGCAGCTCAAGCACGTCGTCGTCACGTCGGTCGACCGAGACGATCTGGACGACCGCGGTGCAGCCCACTACGCGGCCACGATTCGAGCCCTCAAGCGGAAGCTCCCAGACGCGTCGGTCGAAGTCCTCACGCCCGACTTCCTCGGGGTCGAGGAGGAGGCGCTCCGGACCGTGCTCGCCGAGCGTCCCGAGGTCTTCAACCACAACATCGAGACCGTGCGCCGCCTGCACGCGCGGATGCGCGGCGCGAAGGCCTCCTACGACAAGGCGCTGTGGCTGCTCGAGCGGGCGAAGGAGCTCGCGGACTATCCGGTCATGACCAAGTCCGGAATCATCGTCGGGCTCGGCGAGACGAACGACGAGGTGGTCGAGACGATGCGCGATCTTCGAGCGCACGGCGTCGACGTGGTCACGATCGGCCAGTACCTGCAGCCGAGCGCGAAGCACGCCACGATCGACCGCTGGGTCCACCCGGACGAGTTCCGCTGGTTCCGTGAGCAGGGCGAGGCGCTCGGGTTCGGCTCCGTCTTCGCGGGGCCGCTTGTCCGATCGTCATACCGGGCAGACGAGCAGCGCCACGCGGCGGAAACAGGCCGCGGCGCGTTCTCGTACTAAGCGCCCGCTCCCGGTATAAGCGGATCGTGCGAAAGAGCATCATCGTCGTCCTTGTGCTGCTCGCCGTGGCCGTTCCGGTGGCGATCGCCTCGACGGTCGGCGGCGACAGCAGCAACGGGTGAAGTCAGCAGGCGAGGGCGGCCAGGCTCGCGCCGCTGGGGATCCAGCCCCTGCGAATCAGGGGGCAGAGCTTCGTCCCGGGTGAGCGTGTCGCGGTCACGGTGAAGATCGTGCTCGGGAAGACGATGAAGCGTCAGACGACCGCCGGCAGGCGTGGCGGCTTCATCCTCAACTTCGGCGACGCGAACACGTAGAGAGAGGCCGCCCGAAGGCGGCCTCTCTCGCGCTTCCGTTGAACTGACTCGTCAGTCCAGGTTCAGGCGCCAGGCGCTGAGGCCGTGCGTCGCGGCGTACAGGATCCGCTCGCTCGACACCATCGTCAGGCCCGGGACCTCGACGTTCGGCATGCCCGGAGCTGCAAGCGTCCAGCTCGTCGTCCCCGCGGCGAGCCGCGAGACACCGAAGTCGGAGGATGCGTAGACGTCGCCCGTCACTTCGTCGAGTGCGACGTCGGTGGCCGGCAGGTCGCCCCAGTCGTACGACCGGTCGACCCAGGTCGCCGTGTTCGTGGCCGGGTTGAAGGTCACCTCGAACAGGTGGCCCGGGAAGCCCGGCGAGTTGACGCCGTACCCGCTGTACGAGATCCAAGCATGGTTCCCGTTGTTCGCATCGACGTAGATCGAGCTCACGTAGCGGGGCGGTGCCAGCGGCGAATCGTCGTCGATCCGGGTAAACGTCACCGCACTCGCGGGATCGGCGTTGCCGTTCTTCGAGACGAACACCCGACCCCTGGACGTGGCTGCCCAGAGGGTGTTGCTGTCGGCCTTCGTCCGCTCGACGGCGGTCATGGCGCTTCCCGCCCGGTCGCCCCACGCCGCGCTGGTCAGTGGCGCCGGCCCGAGGCGCTCCCAGTCACCGCACTGGACGGTGAAGTCGCCCGTCCACTCGTTGCAGTGGGCGTTCGCCTCGGCGAGGGTCATCGTCCCGAGCCCGAACGTCTTCGTCCGGTAGGCCGTCAGGCCCGTCCCGGAGTACAGCGTTCCGGAGACCTTCGGGTCGCTGATCACCGGCGCGTAGAACTCCGTCGCGGAGCCGTCCTGCACCGGATCCGAGATCCAGATCCAGTCGGACAGCCTGCCGTTGTTGAAGTTCACGTCGGTCGAGACGCCCGTGAAGTTGTGGAAGCGGAACTCCGGCTTGGCGACGTCGAAGCCCGACTGGCCGCCGTCACCGATCATCGTGTTCTCCCACTTGACCGGGTTGCCGTCGGACTCCCACGTTCCGTTGTCCTGCGTTCCACCCTGCAGGATCTGCGGGTTGTGCGGGCTGACGGACAGGCTCTGGAACTGCAGCGTCGACAGCCCGTGGTTCAGGCTCTCGAGCTTCGACGGAATCCGCGACAGCATCTGCTTGCAGCGCGCGGTCTCAACCGCGTTGAGGCCGCGGTTCGGGTCGTCGCACCACGACGAGCGGTCGACGAACTCGCCGCTCGAGCGCATGATGCCGCCGTCGTTCGCCTGGAAGAACTGGAACGGGTCGTTCGGGTTCGTCACCAGCCAATGCTGGTCCGGGTGCAGGGCATTGGCGTGGTAGATGTCGGTTCCGTCCATCGTCACGTCGGTACCGGTGACACCGGCGTCGGTCGACATGACCACGGCGCGCTTGTTCGCCACCGTCTGGCCGTACGAGTAGTCGCCACTGACGTAGACGATGTCCGGATGGCCCTTCGGCGAGTAGACGTACTCGTCGTACCAGCACTGCGGATCGCAGTTTCCGAACCAGGCCCAGCCCGGATCGGCGACGTTGTTGCTGGTCATGTCGTTGAAGACCGGCGCGCCGGTCCTCACGCTGTCGCTGCGGAACAGCCGGGAGTTGTTCGTCCCGTTGTTGCCCTCGTAGACGTACATGCGGGTCGCGCCGCCAGGCAACGTGTTCAGCGCCATCATCGCGCGCGACTGGATCACGGCCGAGTTGATCGACTGCTTGATCTGCGTCCAGGTCGCACCGGCATCGTTCGAACGCCACACGCCGCGTGCGTAGGACGAGGCGTAGACGGTGTTCGAGTCGGACGGGTCGAGCAGGACCTGCCGCACCCCGCGCGGCGAGCAGACGCCGGCGTTGGCGAACTCCGTCGCATCGCCGGTGCAGCTGGCCACGTTCGCGGAGCCGTTGTGGATGAAGCTCCACGTCGCGCCGCCGTTGGTGGATTTGTACAGCCCCCACTTGGCGATGCCCGGAACGGGCCTCGTGACACCGGTGCAGCACGTCGAGGACATGCCGCGGAGCGCCGTGGTCGTCCCGACGTAGATCGTGTTCGGATCGCCGGGCTTGATCGCGATCGAGCCGAGACCCTTGTTTCGGAACTCGGGCCCGCCGATCGGGCCGCTCCACGTGTCACCACCGTTGGTGGATTTGTAGAGCCCGGTGCCGGCGACACATCCCGAACCGCAGATGTTCGCCTCGCCGGTGCCGACGTAGACCGTGTTCCCGCTCGGATCGTTCGGATCGAGATAGACGATCCCGGCGGCGTTGATCCCCAGCGGGCCGCCGAGGTACTCCCAGTTCGGTTGGCCAGTGAGGATGTTCTTCGCCCGCCAGATCCCGCCGCCCGCAGGCGTGATGTACGCCTTGCAGTCGCCGGGCTTACACGTCTGGCTGATCACGATCGACGTCGTGCGCCCGCCGGCCACGTACGCATTCGGCACGTACAGGAACAGCGAGTTGCGCAGGACGTCGAACGGATAGAGCGCCTCGCTCGGACCCACGGAGGTCCACGAGCCCTTCACGCCCTTGCCGCGCGAAATTCCCCGTGCCTGGGTGGCGGCAAACGCCGCCCGGGCCGAGTTCGCCGCCGCTGCCGAGATCGTGTCGGACGGGTACGCCCGCGCCATGAACTCGGCGTCCGCGGACGAAGCGGGCCCTTCGGCCCTTTCCAGCCCCGGGCTCGTCGCCGCAAGGCCGTCCAGATGCTTGGCGAGTGCCGTCGGCATCTCGCCGCCACCGGGCCTTGCCGACTGCTTCGAGCTCCCCGGCCCCGTCGCGGCTGCCAGCAGCGTCGCTGCGGCAGCAAGGACGAGCGCGGCGACCCCAACAAGGACCGGCCGAATTCGCTTCCCTCTCACAACCTTCTCCCCTCCTATCCGCGGCACCGTGCGCAGTGCCTCTGCGGCCCGGCGGGAAAGTGAGGGCTCGCAGCTCCGTTCGAGACGGTCGACGAGCTCGCGATTCAGGCTGCGGCCGTTGCGGCTCGCCGCGTCGGCCAGCTTCTGCCTGAGCTCCTCCGGCATGCGAAGGAGGAATCGATAGGTGCCTCTCCCCGCCAAGCGGACGGAACCTTAGCGAATTTCACGCCGATATCAATCGGTTGATATCAGCCGTGATATGGAAAGGAATTAACCGACTGCTGCGCCCGCGTCGACGACCCCGGCGCCATAGGCGCTGGAAAAGCCGACCGGATTCGTCTGGTCGACGTGGCAGTAGCCGGTGGAGCACTGCGTTCCGTCGACGGCAGGTGCGTCGTTCGACGCGTCGTTGCCACCCATGTAGTTGGCCACGCCCGTGCGCGCGGTCTCCTGGAGCCGGGCGAAGAGCGCGGCGGGGTTGCCCCGGAGCGCCGGGCGTGCCGACAGTGCGAGCGCGGCCACGCCGGTGACGTTCGGCGCGGACATCGAAGTGCCCTGGAGCCAGCCGAAGCCGGCGCCGGAAGCCTTGAAGCAGGCGAAGGTGAACGGGCTGCCCGACAGCGCGCAAAGCGCGCCGCTCGGGTCGACGGCTCCCAGCGAGCCCCAGCCGCCGTACAGGATGTCGCCCGGGCCGCCGTCCCAGCTCGGTAGCTGGTATCGGCGCGCGCCGCCCGGCGCGGCGAGATCGACGCGAGAGCCGTAGTTCGAGTAGTACGCGAGCTGGTCGCGCGCGCCGACGTGCTGCGTCCAGCGGAGCGGCACGTCTGCGGGCGCCGCGCCGATCGCGTTGGCGGTTGCCGACACGGAGAGCACGCCCGGAATCCCACCCGGCGCGAGCAGCAGCCCGCGGCGGTCGAAGTCCGCCACGGAGGTCGCTCCCGGCGTGACGAGCGCGATTCCGTCCGAGCCGCTCGACACGCGGCCGGCGCCTGCGAGGGGACGGCCGCCGACAGTCAGATCAACGCGGTCGACGCGCACGTGGTCGTTGCCTGCCGCCGAGATCACCGCTGCTCCGCGGGAGCGGCAGAAGTCGACCGCGTCCGCGAGCAGCAGGTAGTCCTGCGCGTCGAAGGGGTCGCCCGGATCGAGATATCCGGCGATCGAGACGTTCAGCAGGTCGAAGCCGCCGGCGCAGGCGGTGACCATGCCGTCCGCGATCCAGCTCGGGAGGCCTCCGAAGCCGGTGGAGAGCACCTTGAAGCCCGCGACCTGGACGTTCGGAGCCACGCCGTTCGAAGCGAATCCGTTCGCGGCGCCGGCGATCCGGCTCGCGACCCAGGTTCCGTGGCCGTCGGTGTCCTCGCTCGAGCAGTCCTTCAGGCCGAACGCCTTCACGACAGCCGCGCCGTAGTCGCGGACGAGCGTGTTGCAGGGAATGAAGTTGCCGGAAGCCTGGTTGTCGTAGTTCGCCAGCAGCTCCCTGTGCGATCCCTGCACGCCGCTGTCGATCACGGCGACGCGGACGCTCCGGTCGCCACGTGTCGTGACCCACGCGGCCGGGACGCGCATGCGCGCGTCGTCCCACTGGAGAATTCCCTCGGGGTTCGGGACCCCGCCGAACGATGAAGCGTCATGCCACGGGTCCGGGAAAGCCGAGCCGGTCGAACTGGGCAGGAAACCGCCCATGCCACCGCCGCCGAGGACGTCCGGTCCCGCCGGGGCTCCGATGACGGTCTCGGTGAAGACGGCCGTGACGTGCGGGTTGCGCTTGACCCTCGCGGCGAAGTCCGAGCTCAGGGGAACGGCCGCGAGCGCGCCGATCCGGCTCAGGTCGGTGACGACGTCCCCGCGCGCCTGCTTGACCGCCGCCTGCATCTGGGCGGGCGACGTCCCGGTCGAGAAGCGGACGACCGTGATGCCGAAGGGGTTGCGCGTGTTCTTGGCGTAGGCAGGCGCCGCGACGACGCAGGCCGCCAGGACCACCGCAGTCAGGAGGAGCCGCTTCACCGCAAGCACTGATATCGGCTATTCGCCGCCCGCGCTAAAGAACCCTGCTAATCGTGCGGTTTGGCCATCGCCCGGTAGTCGAGCGCCTTGTCCAGCGTTTCCTCGTCGACCCCTGCCTCGCGCGCCACCTCGCGCAGCGATCGGCCTGAGGCCGCGGCCTCCTTGACGATCTCCGTCGCCTTGTCGTACCCGATGTAGGGGTTGAGCGCGGTCGCGGCCGAGAGCGTCAGCTCGGCATATCGCTCGCAGGTCTCGCGATTCGCCTCGATCCCGGCGACGCACTTCTCGTCCAGCAGTCGCGAGGCGCTCGCGAGCAGCTTGATCGAGTCCAGCAGGTTGCGGGCGAGGAGCGGCACGAAGACGTTCAGCTCGAAGTGGCCCTGCATGCCGCCGACGGTGATGGCGGCGTCGTTGCCGATCACCTGGGCCGAGACCTGGGTCACGACCTCGGGGATCACCGGGTTGACCTTGCCGGGCATGATCGAGCTGCCCTTCTGCAGCTCGGGCAGGAAGATCTCGGACAGGCCTGCGCGGGGGCCCGAGCCCATCAACCGCAAGTCGTTCGCGATCTTCGTCAGCGAGACCGCGACGGTCTTCAGCGCGCCGGAAGCCTCGACGAGGGCGTCGCGCGCGGCCTGCGCCTCGAAGGAATCGGCCGGCGGCGAGATCGTCAGGCCGGTTTCCTCGGTCAGCTGGCGCCGCACCCGCTCCGCGAACTCGGGGTGGGTGTTCAGGCCCGTGCCGACGGCTGTTCCCCCGAGCGGGATCTGGCCGACCCGCCCGAGCGTCGACTCGATGCGCGCGATGCCCTGACGCACCTGAGCTGCGTAGCCGGCGAACTCCTGCCCGAGGGTTACCGGAACCGCGTCCATCAGATGCGTGCGGCCGGACTTGACCACGTCGTCGAACTCGTTCGCCTTCCCCTCGAGCGCCGATGCGAGGCCTTCGAGCGCCGGGAGGAGGTCGTTCGTCAGCTCTTCCAGGGCGGCGAGATGCACCGCTGACGGGAACACGTCGTTCGAGGACTGGCCCAGGTTGACGTCGTCGTTCGCGTGCACGTCCTCTCCGGCCAGCGCCCCAATGACCTCGTTGGCGTTCATGTTCGACGACGTCCCCGAGCCGGTCTGGAAGACGTCGATCGGAAACTGGTCGTCGAGCTCGCCGGCCGCGACCCGGTCGGCGGCGGCGGCGATGCGCTCGGCCTTGTCGGAATCGAGCAGTCCGAGCTCAGCGTTCACCCGCGCGGCGGCGGCCTTGATCCGCCCGAGCCAGCGCGCGACGGGCGCCGGGATCGGCCCACCCGAGACCGGAAAGTTCGCAACCGCTTTACGCGTCTCGTCTCCCCATAACTCTTCGCGCGTCTCGGTCTCGGCCACGGCTCGAGTCTATCCCCGCAACGACGGAGGGCCGGCGTGGGGCCGGCCCTCCAAGTCGCAGCTGGTTCAGGGTTCCTAGTGGACCTTGCCCAGCTTCAGGCGATACGCCCCACGGCCGTGAGTCGCCGCGTAGATCACGCGCCCGCCGTGCTTCGTGTTG
>JBKPHH010000075.1:0-11166 GCA_046729795.1 Actinomycetota bacterium
GGAGCCAGCTCTGGCGGGAACCTCGCCGCGGCCGTCGCTCGGCTCGCACACGAGCGGGGCGGTCCCACACTCCGCCTCCAGGTCCTCGTCTATCCACCTCTGGACCACCGCGCCGACACGCGCTCGATGCGGGAGTCAGTCGATCCCGCCTTCTTCGACCGAGACGACGTGGCTTGGTGCTGGGCGCACTACTTACGGCGCGATTCGGATGGAGACAGTCCGCTCGCCTCGCCGCTGCGCGCCCCCGATGTTCACGGCCTGGCGCCCGCCCTCGTGATCACCGCCGAGATCGATCCGCTGCGCGACCAAGGCGAGCGGTACGCGGCCCGGTTGGCGGCGGCGGGCGTCCCGACGGAGCTGGTTCGCTTCGAGGGCATGGTGCACGGCTTCTACTCCATGAACGGAGTCCTCGGCGCTGCCGAGAAGGCTCAAGCCGTGACTGCCGCCGCTCTGCGCCGCGTGCTCTCGGAGGACGCGAATGGGCCCGACGCCTGACCTCAGCAGACCTCCGTTACCGCGTTGCTGGCCTCCGAGGTGTTGCCGGCCCGATCCACCGCTTTCACGGTGAACGTGTTCGCTCCGCTGTCCGTCGCGTAGACGAAGTCTTGGTCGACGCCGGCTGAGACGGCGAGCGGGCTGAGAACGCCGTTGACGTAGATCTCGTACTCGATCGCGTACTGCGGATCGGTGTCGTCGGTGGACTGGGTCCAGCCGACAAAGAACTCGGGACAACCAAAACTGCCCACGATGCGCACGTTGGTGGGCGCCGTGGGCGGGGTCACGTCGTTGCTCGCCTCGGTCGTCAGCGTGACCGCGTTGCTCTCCGATGCGTTGGCGTCCTGGTCGAGCGCCTTGACGGTGAACGCGTACGTCGTCGACGGCGTGAGGTGCCGGAGGACGACGGTCGTCTCGCCGTACCAGTTCAGGTGCTGGGTGATCTGGGCACCGTTGGCGAAGATCCGGTACGTGACGAACGTGGAGGTGTCGTCTTCCACGCGGTTCCACTCGAGCCGAACCTGCGAGGGGCCCTTCACGACCCCCGAGAGGGTCGGGGCCGGGGGAGCCTCGGTGTCCGGCGGCGTGGTGACCGGCAAGATGTTGCTCTTCCCGGACGTATTGAGGCTGCTGTCGACAGCGGTCACGTAGAAGGTGTACGTCCGGCCGGCGCTCAGCCAGTCGATCGTGTACGACGTCTGGCCCTGCGGCACGGTGAAGCCCTGGCCGTCCTTGTTGACGGAGTAGGTGAAGCTCCCCGAGTTGTCCGTGGACGCGTCCCAGGCGAGCGTGACGCTCGTCTGGCTCAGGCTTGTGACCCGCAGATTCGTCGGCGTCGTCGGCGGCGTCTTGTCTCCGGTCGGCGGCGGCGGCTTTTTGCCGGCGGCGACTGGGCCGGCGACGGCCAACGCGAAAACGAGGGTAAGTGCAGCGCCTCCCGCACGGCGCAGTAGGGCCTTCTTCGCTGGCATCGCGTTCCTCCCCGTGACGACCCGCGGCAGTGGCGGACGATGTATGCCTGGTAATAGGTGCCGAACGCGGCAACGGATTTGATCGCGGGCCCGAGGTCGCCGATCTCGCCGCGCGCCGATCCAGGCGTGGCCCGCAACCCGCACGAGCAAGCGGGCTGCGGGCATCTACTCCACTTCTAGATCGCGCCTTGGTCGCCGGCTACGTCGCGGTCACGGTGCAGGTTCCGCCAAACGACAGCCCGGCGTGGCCCGGCACCACCGGGTCGATGGAGCCGTCGCCGTCGAGGTCCGAGGTATCGGTGAGCGGCCGGTCCAACACCAGCGTGAACGTGAACCGCATCGAGTCGCCGGGGTTCGCAAGCGTGACCCCGCTCGGATAGCGCAGCCAGGTCGCCCACTGGTTCGGCCCCTGCTCCGGCTCCGTGTAGCCGTCGCTCACGTCGACCATCGGACCGTCGTTGACCGAGACGATGCTCGTCTGGGCGTCGAGGAACGAGCGCTGGCTGCCGAACACCGTGCTCAGCCAGCCGTTCCTGATCACGATCGTCGAACCTGCCGGGACGGTGCGGTGCCCGCCGAAAGCGCGGAGGCAGCCAAAGGCTCCCACCTCGAACGGGGTTCCACCCGTATCCGCCCGGGCGACGCCCCCGCCGACTCCGCCGCTCCCCAGCACGAGCGCCGACGCGCAGACGAGAGCCACGACAGCGCTGACGACCACGCGCCGGGCAAGACTGCTGAACGTTCTCACGATTCAACCTCCTTCAGGTTGTTGTTCCTGGAAGGAGCCTGGTCGCAGCGACTAACAGGGCGCTCACACGCCGCTCACAGCGATGCTTTCCGGCGCCCCACTCGTGAGGAGCTATGGGCCGCTCGCCGCTTCCCCCGCCGACGACGGGTCGACACAAACCCAGCTGGGCCGTGCTGGACTCAGAACCCTGCGAAACCTCGACGAGGGCTACTGGTTGGGTATGTACTCCTGCCCGTTGACGGCAGCGCCCTTCGGCCGGTAGGTGGTGTGGGTCACCTTCCAGCGGCCATCGTCGCGCTTCTCAAGCCAGACGAAGAAATCCCACTCGGTCTGCACCTTGAGACCCACTTCCTTTCCTGCCAGGTCAACCGCCTCGCCCGCTGCCGTCACCGCCACGTTCAAGCACGGGCCCGCCTCCGGTGAGGGCGCTTGCGGACACTCGTCCCGCTCTACCACCCGCCCGACCGAAACGTCCTCGAAGGAGCCCCTGCCCTTGAACGGGCCGCCCTTCGCTGCCCGCAACGCCGCATCCTTGGCCGCTTCGTCGTAGAACCCAGCATCACTGCGTTGGCACCCGGCGAGGACGAAGGCGAGCAGGAGAGCCATGACGGCGCGGCGCACGTCCTCGCTATCGGCTCAGGACAAGGCGTCCTTGAGAGTGCGCGGCGCCGCAAGGACGCCTGCGGAACCGCGTTGCCACCCTTCCGTTCCGAGCGGATGCCCAGGCCGCCCCCGAGACGACCATCGCGGGTCAGCCCAGATCCGCCTTCGATCCCCGCCGGCCTCGCCCACGGTTGCCGGAGCCCAAGCTCATGTCGCCGACTCGGATTAGATGACCTTCGCCGCGTCGGTCCGCAGCGAGGCTTTGTGTGCGATCGGTCATGGCGCTTCTCCTTGGACGGGTTGCGGCACGGGGAACGTTCGGCGCCGGCATGGCGCAGGAAACCCGAGTCGTCCAGCCGCGAACGCTCGGATGGGCAGAACAGCACGGCTGACTGACCCGCAGCTCGTTGTTTCCCAGGCATGCGCGATCTGCCAGGACATGCGCAGCGCGGGAGGAGGCGATCTACGGGCGCGCTCGACCAAGGCCTGGCGCCTAGGGCGCAGGGGCGAAGAAGTCGATAAGCAGTTGGTTGACGCGTTCGGCCTCGTCGTGATGGACCCAATGCGACGCGTCGGGCAGGCGCTCCACGCGGTCGAGGTTGGGCACGTCATCGCGCTCGGGCTCGGCGAGGTCAGAGCCGAGGTAGGAGTCGCGCTCCCCCCAGATCACCAGTGTCGGCGCCGAGATCGGGCGAAGCTTTGCAACTGCTTCCTTCTGCGACTGCCTGACCGAGGCGCGGTAGTAGTTGATCATCCCGGCGGCTGCTCCAGGCTGCGCCCACGCCTCTTCGTAGCGCTCGAGCTCCTGGTCGGTGTACGGGGGGCGTGCCTCTTCCAGGAAGTGCCGGAAGAAGTGCCAGTCTCTGAGGTGGACCACCTCTTCTGGCAGTCCCGGTACCGCGAAGAAAAAGAAGTACCAGGACTTCCGGAGCTGGCTCGGGTGGCGCAGGCCCTGTGAGAGCCGCCGCGGATGCGCGGCGTTGAGGATGGCGAGGCGGCCGACCACCTCCGGGTGATTCATCGCGGTCGTCCAGGCGATGGTTCCGCCCCAGTCGTGACCGACCAACGTCGCCGACTCGGCACCGAGTTCTCCGATGAGAGCCTGGATGTCGGCGGCGAGCAGGTCGACGGCGTACGACTCGAAGCCCTCTGGCTTCGAAGACAGGTTGTAGCCACGCGTGTCGGGCGCGACGACCCGAAAACCCGCCGCCGCGAGCGGCGCAATCTGTAGCCGCCACCCGAACCAGAACTCCGGGAAGCCGTGCAGCAGAACGACCAGCGGGCCGTCACCGGCCTCGACGTAATGCAACGTCACATCGCCGACGTCGGCGTAACCCTCCCGAAGCTCGATCCCGACGTCAGGGAGCATGCTGGTAGTAGTCATGAGGACCTCCGTGGGTAGAGGACTTGGGCCTCAGCGGACCGACACGAACGCGGCGCGTAGTTCCTCGGAGAAGAGCTCCGGCTCCTCCCAGGCGGCGAAGTGGCCGCCCCTGTCGACCTCGTTGAAATAGATGACGTTCGGGTAGCTCGCCTCGACCCAGCTGCGCGGAGTCCGCCAGATCTCTCCGGGGAAGGTCGTGAAGCCGACCGGGATCGGCGGCGGCGGCGGAGGCTCGCGGCCCGCGGCCGGCGCGTCCGGCCCGTAGGCCTCCCAGTACGACCGGGCCGCGGAGGCGCCGGTACCCGTCAGCCAGTACAGAGTGACGTTGTCGAGGATGTGGTCGCGAGTGAGGTTCCCCGACGGCCGCCCCTCGACGAACGCGCCGGCGATCTTGTAATAGGCGTCCGTATCGTGGTCGAGCATCCAGGCCGCCAGGGCGACGGGTGAATCCAGCAGGGCGTAGCCGATCGTCTGCGGACGGGTGGCCATCTCGACGAAGTAGCCGTTTCCGGACTGCCCGAAGGTGGCGATCTGCGCGGCCGCGGCGCGCTCCTCGTCGGTGTCCGTCGGCATCGTGCCGCCCAGTGCCGGCACGAGCAGGTTCGTATGGATGCCGATCAGCCCCTCAGGTGCCTGGCGGCCCATCGCGTCGGTGACGCCGGCGCCCACGTCGCCACCCTGGGCGGCGTAGCGGGTGTAGCCGAGCCGGCGCATGAGCTCGGACCAGGCCCGTGCGGTCCGGCCCAGCTCCCAGCCGACCTCGGTCGGCTCGGCGGAGAAGCCGTAGCCAGGGACCGACGGCAGCACAACGTGAAACGCGTCCTCGGCGTCGCCGCCGTGAGCAGTCGGGTCGGTCAGCGGGCCCACGGTCTCGAGCAGCTCGACGACCGAGCCGGGCCAGCCATGCGTCATGATCAGCGGCAGCGCATCCTCGTGCGCCGACCTGACGTGGATGAAGTGGATCTCCACCCCGTCAATCTCCGTCGTGAACTGCGGGAGCGCGTTCAACTTCGCCTCGGCGGTGCGCCAGTCGTACTCGGTCGCCCAGTAGGTCGCGAGTGCCTGAATCGTCGCCAGCTGCACTCCTTGCGACCGATCTGCAACGAGCTCTTTGGAGGGCAAGCGGGTCGCCTGAATGCGGCGGCGCAGATCTTCCAACGCCTCTTCTGGAATGTCGAGCTGGAACGGACGGATCTCGGTTCCGGTTTCGACAGCTGCCATGCCCACCTCCCAGTCGTCGGTGACCCCGCAATCGTCGAGGGCCGTCGCATCACGGCGAGCGCGGCGAAATCCGTCGAGGCCGTCGCATTACGGCGACGCAGCGAACGATCCAACGACGACACTCTCAGAGACCCCGCTACGAGTCAACGATGTTCACCACGTCCCTACAAACCCGGTCAACTCGGGCGCACCTCCCTGGCCCCGCCCCCGCCTGGAGCGTCCAGCAAGGCTAGGCGGCGGTCGCCACGCGCTCGGCTGCTCGAGCGCACTCGTGCTCGCGGTGGAGCGACTCGTCGGAGGCGAACCTCTCAGCGACCCGCACGACCTCGGCCCCGAGCGTCTTTAGCTGCCGCTCGATCCCACTGTCGGCGATCCGCCCGTCCTCGTCGAAGATGCGGTACGCGGCCGCGACCGGGACGACGTAGGGCACGGCCCAGCCTCGCAGCGCCCGGACTGCAAACTCCATCGTGTTGATTGCCTGCAGACGCTGCGTTCCGCCGGCGGCGCTGATCAAGCCGATCACCTTGTCGTGCAGGTAGGGCGGGTCGAGCTTGCCGAGCGGGTGCAGCCAGTCGAGTGCGTTCTTGAGCGCTCCCGAGATCGTCCCCTGGTACAGCGGGCTGCTCCAGAGCAACCCATCCGCGACTCGACACGACTCGATCAGCCTTGCGACCGAGTCGGGTCGCCCCGCATCCTCGTTGTGTGGGTTGTACATCGGCAGGTCGAGCCGGCGGATGTCGAGCAGCTCGACCTTGGCGCCGGCGTCAGAGGCCCCCTCCAAGGCTGTCTGCAGAGCGGCGAGGCTCCTCGAGCGCCTCGCCGTCGAGCCGCCGAGCCCGACGATCAGTGTCCTCGCTTCTGACGGGCTCACCCAGTCAGGCTACTGCCCTGCTTCACTCCTCGAACAGGTCGGAGCGGACGGCGACGGCGGTGTCCGGGTTGTCGCTGAAGACACCGTCGACCCCGAGCTCGTAGAAGAGCTCGAGCTCGCCCGGCAGGTTGCCCGGCGCGGCGAGGTGGAGCGGGCTCGAGGCGTTCCCCTGGCGGAAGTCCTCGGGCAGGAAGGAGTTCTCCCGCCGGAAGGTCCACGGGTGCAGGACCAGACCCACGGCTCAGACTCGTCGACGCGGGGAGCGATCCGACGTCGATCGCGACCAGTCTCTCGGAGTTCGAGGAGGAGGCCGCGCGGCTCGACCAGGTCGCGCGTGCGCGGGCGAATCCGCGGAAGAGGTCGGCGCCTGAGGACGAACGGCCTTCGAAGCGCGCGAGGACAAAATCGCGAGCCCCAGCCCCGGGCGTCGCGATGGACGTGGACATGTAGGACTTAGGAACCGCGCAGGCGAGTACATTCCTGGATCGGGCAACCCAGCCGAGGGCCGAGGTTTCTTGAGTGCACGGGTGGAACTCGTCTTCGGGCGAAGACACCCAATCAGGAGAGGCTTGACGTGCCTAACAAGGCGGTTCAGTTAGGAGCTTGGCAGCTGCCTCGAGTTAGGCCTGTCCGCTCGCCGGCCACCCCCAACGGTAGGAGGCGATCCCATAGGGTTGGGAGCGGGTGGACGAGGCGGTTGTCATCCACGTCGTCGCGACGGAGCAGGAAGCCGATGTCATCTCCGGCTTGCTCGGGAGCGCAGGCATCGACTCCCTGGCTCGTCAAACGAACCTCGGCGCCGGCGCGTCCGATGGGCTAACGGTGATCGGCCCGTACGAGGTCGTCGTCGGCGCGCAGGATGCCGAGGCGGCTCGCGAGCTTCTAAGAGGCACCGAGCTCGACGATGGATAGGGAACGCGCGCAGGAGCTCCTTCGACGCGAACGCGAGCGGATCGAGAGCGCTCTGGCCGAACAGACCCGTTCGCCTGACACTGAGTTGGCGAACGAGGACCAGCACCTCGGCGACGAGGCGAGCGCGCTCTACGACGACGAGCTCGCCGAGGGACTACGCGATCAGCTCCTGGAGGAGCTTGCCGCCGTCGAGCGAGCCGAGCAGCGTCTGGCGGCCGGCACCTACGGCCTGTCCGTCGAGAGCGGCGCGCCGATCCCGGACGAGCGGCTCGAGACGGTACCGACAGCCGAGCGAACTGTCGAAGAGCAGGCGCGCTTCGAGGACTAGAGCTGAGAGGCAGGGCTTTTGAGTCGCCGGCGCCCCGGCAAGCGTAAGCCGCCTTGTTTGAGGAAGTGAGGAGCGACTAGGGGTTCTCCTCCCGGTGCGGCACAAGAACGGCGCTGACGACTCTCAGTTGAGCCAGGCTTCGGACTGTGTCGCAGCGGTCTGGTGACGGTTGTTGCATATCCAAACCGGCAGGCATAGGGACGACGGGCAGCGTTGCATCCGCGAGGTGTTGGGCCGGTTCGACACGGCCGGTGAGGCCGCGCGAGATGAAGCCTGGACGAGTTGCCGCGGGAAGGACTGCGCAGAAGTGATACTTCGCGCGGCTCATGACCGTGGCGACAGACTTCCGCGGCGTGGCTTACACCGGCGCCGAGAACAACGTCGCCAGCGCCGCGTGAGCCTGAGTTCTTAGGTGGGCCGTGCTGGACTCGAACCAGCGACCTTGGGATTAAAAGTCCCCTGCTCTACCAGCTGAGCTAACGGCCCCGTCGGCCAGTTTAGAAGCCTGCTGCCTACTCCAGCGACTCCGCCACTCGGATCAGCTCGCGCCGGTCGAGATTGCCCGCGACGGTCACGACCAGCGGGCCCGCGACGGCCCACACGTGCGGGACACTGTTGGCGTCGATGACCAGCTCGCCTTCGCGCCCGGCAAGTGCGCCCTGCTCGAACTCCACCAGCTCAGGGCGGCGCGCCATCGGGCTCGAACCGAGCACCGGGTCGCCCCACGCGGACGGGTCTGCACCCGTTAGCCGGCTCGTGACCACGAGCTCGTCCAGGCCGCGGCGGTAGCGAATCGAGACGACGTCCTGGGAGGGCGGGTTCCGCCGCTGCTCGTCGCCGGTCGGGCGCGAACGCTTCGCGACCGCAACCTCCACGCGCTCGAAGCCAGCGGGGACCCAGGACGGGACGAGCGGTGCGCGCCCGACGCGCTCGCGCACGTTGTCGAGGCGGACGCGCCTGAAGCCCATGTCGTAGCGGCTGCGCTGCTGGTCTGCCTTCGGCGCCTGCACGAAGCCGGCGCCGGTGCCGCCGTCGTCGACGTGCAGCTCCTCGATCCGCCACTCCGCACCTGCGTGTCCGTTCCGTAGGAGTGCGCTCCGCACCGGGATCCCCGTCTCGCGGTCGACCGTGATCAGGCGCTGCTCGCCGGGATTGCCGGTCGGCGTCCGCACTTCCCAGGCCGAGCGGCCGCGGTACTCGGTCTCCTCGACGTCTGCGTCTCCCCCGGCGGCAAGCGAGGCGACGACCGAGCCGAGGCCGCGCTCGACGACCCAGTCGGCGGCATCGGCGTCGGGCGGGCCCGGTGCCAGGCCGGTCCGAGTGACGAACAACCCCGTGTCGGAGTACGTCTCGACGTTGGTCGCCGAGTCGTAGGCGAGCACCGTCGGCTGGCCGAAACCGGCGATGCGGAACGAGCCCGAAGCGTCGACCACGAAGCGCCAGCGGTTCTCACCGCCGCTCGGCTGCTCCCGGTTGACGAAGACGCCGGTGATCGTCTGCGCCGAGCCGAAGGCGTCGACGATCGTCTCCCGCAGCTCCGCGGCCGACGCCACCTCGGAGCCTCGCGGGAGGAAGAGCGCAACGCCCGCCGCAACCAGCAGAGCGACGGCCGCGGCGAGCGCCGCCACCCACCGGCGGCGCCGCGGGCGCGGAGTGGCCAGCAGCCGCTCGAGCTCGGCGTCGAAGCCCGCACCGTGCTCGGGCACCTCGAGCTCGCGCAGCGCCGCGCCCAGCTCGTCGTCGCGAAGAGCGGTCATCTCAGTCGCCTCCCTCGGGCGCCAGGGCAACTCGCAGGGCCGCCCGGGCGCGGTTGAGCCTCGAGCCGATCGTCCCGGGAGCGATGCCCAGGACCTCGGCGGCTTCCTCGTACGTCAGTCCCTCCGCGTCGACGAGCAGGACGACCGCCCGCAGCTCGACCGGGAGCCGAGCGAGTGCGGCCGCGAGATCGAGGCGGCCCTCGACGTCGTCCGCCGCGCTTCCGGAACGCCACTCCTCGAGCGCGACCTCCCGTCGGGACCGGCCGCGGCGAAGCTCGTCGAGGCAGGCGTTGTAGACGATGCGGTAGAGCCAGGTCGCGAACGCGGCCCCGCCTCGGAAACGGGGCAGAGCCCTGAACGCGCGGACGTAGGCCTCCTGGAGCACGTCGTCCATTAGCTGGCGGTCGCCGAGCAGCCGGAACGCGAGTCGCCGGTGGCTCTCGTCGGCGTCACGCAGCAACAAGCCGAAGGCGCCGGCGTCGCCGGCTCGAGCGCGGGCGAGCAGCAGCTCGTCGGTGGGCCTTGTCTGCTCGCTCACGATCGCCGGCACGTCCGGTTAGACGCGCACGCGAGCGCTTTTCTTCGCCCCAAGCCTTTCTCCCGCACGTCCGGATCAGTCCGAACCGGATGCGCCGCGCAGCGGTAGCTGGACGTGCACGACCGTGCCCGCGCCGAGCGGGCTCCGGACGTCGAAACGGCCGCCTAGCGCCTCCACGCGGTCGGCGAGGCCGCGGAGGCCGGAGCCGCCGCCGAGGTTCGCCCCGCCGCGGCCGTCGTCCTGAATCTCGACGACGACGGCCGTGTCGGTTTTCGACATCCGAATCCGGGCGGTCGACGCCGCCGCGTACTTGGCCGCGTTGGTGAGGCTCTCCGCGACGACGTAGTAGAGCGCAGCCTCCAGCGCCTCGTCGAAGCGCTCGGCCGGGACGCCTGCGATCTCGACCGGAAACGGCGCCCGGGCGGCGAGCGAGTCGAAAGCGGCCTGAAGGCCGCGGTCGCTGAGGATCGCCGGATGCAGCCCGCGTGCGAGCTCGCGAAGCTCCTCGAGCGCAAGGTTCAGCTCGTCCCCCGCGCTCGCGAGCATCTCCCCGGCCCCGGCCGGATCTCGCTCGAGCGTCTGCCGGGCCAGCCGGAGCTGCAGGGCCAGCGAGACGAGGCGCTGCTGCGCCCCGTCGTGGAGGTTGCGCTCCAGCCGCCGCCTCTCGCTGATTCCGGCTTCCACGATCCGCGCTCGCGACGCCGTCAGCCGGTCGCGCGCCTCGACGCTTTCGAGGGCGAGCGCCACGAGCTCGGTGAAGTCCGCCAAGCGCCGCTCCGCATCCGCTCCGAAGTGACGCGGGCGCGGCGAGAAGACGAACAGCGCGCCCCAGGTGCGGCCGCCGGCGTGGATCGAGGCGACGACCGAGGACAGGTAGCCCGCCTCGCGCGTCATGCGCGCGGCCTCGCCGGGGACGTCGGTGTAGTCGTCGACGCGGCCGCCGTACTGCGACGCCACGTAGACGGGGACGTCCGGGTCGCTGTAGGGCACGCGCATCCCGACCGGGAAGGACTCGACGCCCTCTGCGTCCCAGCGTCCGACCACGACGCCGCCCTGCTCCTCGAAGCGCACGGTCGCTGCCGTTCGGGCACCGAGCAGCCGTCCCGCCTCCTCCGCAACGGCGTGGAAGACGCGCTCGGGCTCCGATTCCGAGGCGACGAGCGTCGCCACGCGGCGGAGCGCCGCCTGCTCGTCGGCCAGCAGGCGAAGCGCGTGTTCGGTGTCCGACCCCTTGCCCATCGCCGCGGAGAGAGCCTAGAACGCGGCGCGGGGCCCCCCGGGGGGCGGGGGCCGCGCGGGGGGGGGTGAGGACCGGCACACCACACACCCCCGCGGTCC